>NZ_JASGDE010000018.1:0-66407 GCF_047607385.1 Micropruina sp. | reverse complement strand
CCCCCCGCGGGCCCCCCGCTTCGGGTCGTGCGACCGGACTGACGGGTCGGGCCTGGTGATCCGGCGCGCCGTGGTGGTCGGCTGCGGCGCAGATCGCCGGGGGAACCCGCGGGGGAGGTGCCCCCTTACTTGGCCGGGTTCTCGGTCAGGCAGTCCTCGGCCACCAGGCGCACGGTGTGGAACGACGGGGCGGCGAAGCCGGCGGTGGGGAAGGTGAAAGCGGTACGACGAAGAGTGGGGCCGAAGGCGGCGACGATCTTGGTGAGGCTCATGGTGGTCTCCTTGTTGGTCTGTCCGGGTGGCGGGGTGCTTGCCACAACAACAAGTGTTCGGGATCGCGTTCGATGCGTCCAATGAAGTGAAGACATAGAATCCATGCGAAATCTGCATCTAATGGACGAGGAGTGAGCCGATGGACACCGAGTCGCTGCGCTGGTTCGAGATGGTGGCCGACGGCGCGACCGTCACCGAGGTGGCCGAGCTGGAGATGCGCTCCCAGCCCGGCGTCTCCCGCGCCCTGGCGCGGCTGGAGGAGGAGGTCGGCGCCGAGCTCTTCCAACGCTCCGGACGCTTGCTCAGCCTGACCCCGGCCGGCGCGGCGTTCCATCGGCACGTCGGCGCCGCGCTGCATCGCCTCGACGACGGCATCGCGGCGGTGCAGCAGCTGGTCAGCCCCGAGACCGGCACGGTCAGCCTGGCCTTCCAGGCGTCGCTGGGCACCTGGCTGGTGCCCGACTTGATCGGCAGCTTCCGGACCCGCTTCCCCGAGGTGCGGTTCGACCTGCGCTCCAAGCCGGACGAGCACGCCTCGGCGGTCGGTGCCCGCAGCCCGGTCGATCTGGAACTGTCCACCCTGCACGTCATCGAGGACGGGGTGGAGTGGCGGCCGCTGGTCCGGGAACCGATCCGGCTGCTGCTGCCGCAGGGGCATCCGCTGTCGGACCGCCGCCGGGTCGGCATCGCCGAGGTGGCCGAGGATTCCTTCATCACGCTCTGGCGCGCGTCCCTGCTGCGCAGCCAGCTCGACCAGCTCTGCGCCCGGGCCGGCTTCGAGGCCAGGGTGGCGCTGGTGGCCGACGACCTGCCGACGCTGCGCGGCTACGTCGCCTCCGGGTTGGGGGTGGCCATCATCCCGGCCCGCTGGGACGCCGGCGCCATCGAGCCGTCCTCGCCGCGGGTGCACTACCTGGAGCTGTCCGATCCGGACGCCGAACGCACCGTCGGGCTGTCCTGGAACGATCATCGCCGCCGGCTGCCCGCCGCCGAACTGTTCCGCGAGCACGTGCTGACCCGGGCGGAGACCGGCAGGCTGCCGCGTCCGGTGCCGATCCGCTGAGGGCCGGTTCAGTCGATGGCGTCCGGAGCGGCCTCGTCGGCGTCCCTCGGACGTTCCAGCCGCGGCGCCACCTGCAGGTGCCGCATGCCGTTCCAGGCCAGGTTCACCACGTGCGCGGCGACCACGTCCTTGGCCAGCCCGCTGTCCCGGTTGTCCAGCCACCACTGGCCGGTGAGTGCCACCAGGCCGACCAGCATCTGGGCGTACATCGGCGCCAGTGCCGGATCCAGCTGGGTCTTGGAGAACTCGGCGGCCAGCAGATCCTCGGCGCGTCCGGCGATGTCGGAGAGGATGGTCGCGAACGACCCCTCCGGGGAGGTCGCGGACGACCCCCGCGAGATGATCAGGAAGCCGTCCGGACAAGCGTCGATGTAGTCCAGCAGGGCCAGCGTGCCGAGCTCGATGAGGCGCCGGGCGCCGGCCCGCGGCGTGGTCAGCGCGGACCGGATGGCGGTGTGCAGGGCGCGCACCTCGCGGTCCACCACGACCGCGTAGAGGCCTTCCTTGCCACCGAAGTGCTCGTAGACCACCGGCTTGCTGACTTCGGCGTGCGCCGCGATCTCCTCCACCGAGGTGCCGTCCACGCCGCGGTCGGCGAACAGCCCGCGAGCCACCTCGATCAGCTGCTCGCGCCGCTCCGCGCGGGTCATCCTGACCCGGACGCGCCGCGCCCGTCCGGCGGCGGCTGACGAGCTTGGCATCCGCCCAGTCTGGCGTCCGGGAACTCGGTGCGCCAATCGTCCCGGGATGCGAGGCATCGCCGGCCGCCGTAGAGTGTGGATCGATCGATCCCCGGTTGGTCTTCCGGCAGGGCCCGCCTGACTTTGAATCAGGATTAGCGCAGTAGGTTCGACTCCTACCCGGGGAGCGCGTGGTGCCGCCGCTGTCGGCGGTCGTGGTGGCTGCTAGATCAGCCAGGAGTTGACGAACGGGATCCGCACCAGCACCGCGCTGATCAGGGCGCTGATCGCCAGCACCCCGATCCAGATCAGCGGGATGCCGATCGCGGTCGGAAGCAGGCCGGGCGAGACGTTGAGTTCCTCGATCAGCCGCACCAGCGCCGGATGGATCAGGTAGATCGGCAGCGTCCAGCGGGCCACCTCGGCCAGCCGCGGCCCGGTCTGGGTGGTGCCGCCGGCGTCGTGGAAGGCCAGGAACACCCCGACCGACATCAACGCGACGCCGAGGTTCAAGTAGCCGTACATCGACCCGACGCCGACGCCCTTCTCCAGGGACAGCGCCGAGGTCCCGACGGCGGTCATCACGATGCCGACCACGGTGCCGACGTAGGCGGCCGGACGCACCCAGCGCGGCAGTTCACGAGCCGATTCGTGCAGCAGGTGACCCAGCAGGAAATAGAACGGGAAGCCGGCCACCAGGTACGGGCCGACCCGGCTGACCAGATTGGCCCAATGGCTGCCGACCACCGGAATGATCGCCGTGGTCGGCACCAGAATGCTGGCGATTCCGGTCAGAATGGCCGCGTACCACGCCAGCGAACGGACGGCGGCGACCCGCTGCAGCAGCGGGATCAGGGCATAGACACCGGCCATCGCGGGCAGGTACCACAAGTGGTAATAGCCGTCCCAGAGTTGCTGGAGCGCGTAACTCCATTCCCATTTGCGCCCGACGGCCATGTTGACGAGCGCATAGGTGGAACTCCAGAAGACGTACATCACGAACAGCCGGCTGATGTAGTGGCGCCAGATCTTCTTCGGGGCGTCGGTGCGCTGCGGGGCGAGGAACAGCACGCCCGAGATCATGAAGAAGATGGGCACGCACCACCGGCTCACCGAGCCGTAGACGTTCGCCACCTGCCAGTCGACGGACGCCGGCGGCAGCGCGTACCAGCCGACGGCCGACACGTGCACCAGCACCACCGCGGCGGCCGCGGCCACCCGGAGTCGGTCGACGTAGGCGAGCCGGGTGCGGGATCGGCTGGCGGCGGGGGGCTGGTTGGTCACGATCTGCTCCGAGGATATGGCGCGGCGTGGCTGACCGGAATCACCTTTCCCGCCGGCGTCACCGGACGCCGCCCGGCTACCGGACATGGGCGATCGAGAGACTCGGGGACTGCGGCCGCCGGCCGCTACGGGCCGGTGAACAGGAGTGCATAAAGGAGTGATTCATGGTGGGCCGGTGTGTGGGGTGCCGGTGCGCGGCGTCCGGGGTCGAGGGGTACCGTTCGCTGCGACGCTCGAACGCGACGTCAGGACGCACGGTCTCCCGATCAACATGTGCTCGCGAAAAGCTAGCACACAGGGTTTAGTGGGCCAAAGGGGTCTCGGGCTACGGCCTGCGCCACCGCGGGGGGAGGGTCGGCCGCATGCTGGGCTCCGCCGGCGTCCGGGCGGCGTCCCGCGGTGCGGCCGCGTTTGCGTGCAGTCCTGCAAATGTGACAGACTGCCGCTGCGTCCTTAGGCGCGATAAGAAGCAGGACTGGGCGAGTGGCCCACAGCCCTCCGCAGGTCGGCTCGCCACCCCGGGCGGCACGCCTCCCACATCGGATCGGCAGCCATTTGGGGGTTTCGAGACCGTCGTCGTGACCGACGGCGGGGCCAGCGGTCCAATACATCAAGACATGCCGGGACGATCGTGCACTTGCGTTTGCGAGTGGACAGCAACGGGAGCCAATGGACTCCGATCGATCGGCACGGTCCGGCCATGGCCAGTACATCCGCCGGCTAATCGGAGAAGACAGATGAGGCAACCCCACCACACTGAAGAGTCCTTCTTGCGGCAGCGCACTGCCCGTCCGGAGGTTTGATATGACCCAGCCGAACAGCTCTGCGGCCCCGCAGTCGTCCGCTCCGGCTTCGCCGGCCCCTGGTGGCGGCCGCGACCTGAGCATCCAGTCCCTGCGCGGGATCGTGCTGATCCTGATGGTGCTGTACCACGTCTCGGAGTCGGGCCCGCCCGGCGGCGCCCTGACCGCCCAGTCGGACTGGTGGAACGTGGTCATGAAGCTGCTCGGCGACGTCCGGATGCCGATGTTCGCGGTGCTCTCCGGCTACGTCTACGCGCTGCGTCCGATCTCGTCGTGGAGCCAGTACCCGCGGCTGGTTCGCGGCAAGTTCAAGCGCCTGCTGGTCCCGTTCCTGGTGGTGGGCACCATCTACTTCCTGTGGCAGGTGGTCGGCCCGGGCGGCGGGATCAAGACCGAACTGTCCGGGCTTCCGCACTTCTGGCTCTACGCCGACGTCGATCCGTACTGGTTCCTGCAGGCCATCATGTGGTGCTTCCTGGCCGTGGGCGTGCTGGACATCCTGGGCTGGCTGCAGCCGCTGTCCCGCTGGACCACGGTGTGGATCGTGGTGACCGCGGCGTACGTGGTGCTGAACGTCCAATTCGACGACGGCATCCTGAACTACGGGCGGGGACTGTGGCTGCTCGGCCCGTTCCTCCTCGGCGTCGGGTTCAAGCGGTTCTCCACGGCCGCCTTCGAGCGCCGGATGCTGCCCTGGGCGACCGCAGGCTTCGTGGTCTTCCTCGCGCTGCGCGTCGTGGTCCGCTACGACCTGTTCCCGCAGCTGGTCGTCGTCACCCCGCAGCTCGACCGGCTGACGAAGTCGATCGTCGGATACCTGGCGATTTTCATCCTCTTCGCTCTCCGGAAGGTCCTGGAGAACAAGTTCCTGAGCACGATCGGGCTGTATTCGTTCGGTGTGTACATCCTGCACAACTGGGCAATTTCGTTCGGCATGGGGGTCATGCCCCGGATCGGCATCGACAACGCCTGGATCCGTACCGCGATCGGCCTTCCGCTGGCCATCGCGTTGCCGATCTGGGTGGAGCGGACGTTCGCTCGCTACCCGTGGGTCAGCTGGCCGATATTCGGCCAGAAGCCGAACAAGCCGGTGAACCGGAAAGAGCGCGCCAAGAAGGTGGGATACGCCGGAACGCCCGGGTGACGGGCTGAGATCGGGGCGGCGCAAGTATGCGCTGATACGATGTCACGAGCTAATTGAACGGGGAGCCTCGTCTGAGGCTCCCCGGAGTTCTGACCTGGGGGGAACACAAACGTGCCGAGAGTGAGCATCATCATGCCCACCTACAACGCCGGGGCGCGGATCGGGGCGGCGATCAGCAGTGTGCTGAGCCAGAGCCACCCGGACGTGGAACTGGTGGTTGTGGACGACGGCTCGACCGACGACACCCATCGCATAGCGAGCGGATTCGGCGACCGGATCACCCTGCTGCAGCAGCGCAACGCCGGCCCCAACGCCGCCCGCAACACCGGGCTGAAGTCGGCCACCGGGGACGTCATCGCCTTATGCGACTCCGACGACATCCTGTTGCCGAACTACGTCGCCAAGGCGCTGGCCGTGCTCGACAAGTCGCCGGCCCGCACCTGGGTGACCTGCGCCGCCATGGCGCTCACCGACGATGGACTGAAGGACTACGGGGTTTCGCCGTTCGGTGAAATTCCGGTCGGCGAGCAGCGCGAAGCGATCCTGCAGATGAACTTCGTGTCCATCTTCTCGGTGTTCCCGCGCCGGATGGTCGACGAGATCGGCCCGTTCAGCGAAGACCTGCACCGCTGCGAGGACTGGGAATACTGGGCGCGCGCGATCCTGTCCGGGTGGCGAGTGGCATTCCAGACCGAGGAGACCGCCATGTACCGGCAGCAGGGCCACAGCCAGTCGGCGGATTCGACGGCGATGATGGATGCCGAGGACGAGCTCTTCGCCGGGCTGGCGACGCGCTTCGCAGGTACCCTCACCGAACGCGAGCGCACGCTGCTGTCGGCCCGCGCGAACCACGGGTCTCCGCAGCGGCAGCGGCAGTTGGCCAGGCAGGCCTGGGCCGCCGGCGACTTCCGCCAGGGCGCCGCGCTGCTGCGCGCCGCGGCCAGGGACTATCCGCGCTATCGCGGGCTGCGGAGCAAGGCGATGGTGGCCGGCGTGGCCGCGCCCATCCTGGAACTGATGCCCGAGGGAACGCCGTTGCGGCGGCGGGCGAAGGAGCGTCTGTGACCGACACCAGCACCGGCCCCGCCCACCCCGGAGAGGCCGAGGGCTCGACGGACGACGAATCCGCCGTCACCCAGGAGGAACTCATCGAACAGGGTGCGGCGAAGGTGAAGACCCCGGTGTCCGAGCCCAGCCTGCTTCGCAGGCTCGCCCGCGGCACCGGCTGGCAGGCGCTCGCCCAGATGTCGCCGCTGGTCTTCAACCTTGCGCTGACCCCGTACCTGATCCACGGATTCGGCACCGGGCTCTACGGCGTCTTCCTGCTGATCGCGGTGATCCAGCAGTTCATCGGCAGTGTGGACGGCGGCGTCGGGGCGAGCTCGCGCCGCTACTTCGGGATCTACACCGGACGCGGCGACCGGGCCGCGATGACCTCGCTGTTGACCTCCCTGTTCGTCATCATGACCATCGCGGCGTCCGTGCTCTGCGCACTGTTGCTGCTGGCCGCGCCGCAGATCATGGCCTTCTTCCCGGGTTCGGCGGAGGACCCGGAGGGGGCCGTCTACCTGCTTCGGGTGATGATCATCCTGGCCGGCATCTCGCAGGTCCGTGGGCTGTTCACCCAGGTGCTGCTCACCGCGAACCTGTTCCGGTTCACCGCCCTGGGTGACCTGCTGGGCTTCTTCGCCTACGCCACCGGCATGGTGCTGGCGGTGCAGAACGACATCGGGCTGGTCGGAATCGCCTGGGCGTTCATCGCCCAGCAGGTCTTCCCGACGCTGATGGTGCTGCCGGCCGCGCTGCGCCGGCTGGACTGGGCCGCGGTGCGGTTCGTGCCGTGGAGCCTGCTGAAGGAGTTCTTCGGCTACGCCTGGAAGATCCAGATCTCCGGCACCTTGACGCTGCTGGCCGACTACGGCGATTCGCTGTTCGTCGGCCGGTTCGCGGCGCCGCAGATGACCGCGTTCGGAACCGGCGCCAGCTTCGCCAACACGATGCGCGGAGTGCCGTTCAACGCGACCGTTCCGATCGATGCCAACATCGCCCGGGCGATCGGCGAGCACGGGCCGACCGGGGCGGTCGATCAGGTGATCAAGATCCAGCGGCTCTGGGTCCGCCTGATCGCCGGCTGGATCGGCGTCGGCGTCCCCGCTGCCGGCTTCGGCGTCACGGTGTGGCTGCACCTGGGCACCGATCTGCCCGGCCAGGTGGCCGCCGTCATCCTGCTCGCCTACGGGGTGACCCTCACCATGATGGTCCAGCGGTTCTGGCTGAACGGGCTGGGCCGGTCGGGCCTGACCCTCTCCTACGACGTCATCAACATGGTGATCAACCTGTCGCTGACCTTCCCGCTGATCCTCTCCTTCGGCGTGGTGGGGACGATCAGCGCCACCCTGGTCGCCGCGATCTGCTCCGCGACGTACCTGACCTGGGTCGGTCAGCGCCGGGTGGACACTCCGCTCCCGACGCCCTGGAGCGAGGTTCCGTGGCTCTGGGTGGTGGCTGCGAGCGCGTTCTCCGCGGCGTCCTGCTGGGCGGTCGCACACTACGTGGTGGGCACCATCGTGCCCTACGGCGCCCTGGCGCTGCTGACCGTCGGAGCGGCGGCCGCACCCGCGCTGCTGGCCTACGTCATCTACATCGTGGGCATCCGCCGGCTGCGTGGCCTGATCGATCAGGCCCGCTCAAAGCTCCGGCGCTGAGCCTGAACCCCGATCGCCGTCCCGCCGTCCGGTGGGGCGGCGATCGTCGCGTCCGGCGCAGGTGTCTCTCATAATTCTTGGATGATTCTGGGCATCGGACGCCGCCGCCACGCTGCCTCCGGAGGCCCTGTTGCATCCCGCCAATCACCGTCTGACAAGTGCTGACGCTGCTTCTCGCGAGAGTGGGACGCCGGCGTCCGGCTGTGCGTAAGCCGACATCCTTGGCTAGATTTCAGCAAATCCTCAGTTTGCACTAAGCTTTCGGCTGCGCCCAGCGCGCACCTTTCGCCAACGACCCGGGAAGCCCCGGCCCAACCTCTCACGATTGGACGACCCCCAATGGCCAAGCTCAGTCGAGCCGCCCTGGTAGCCCTCAGCGCTGCCGCACTCGCGCTCTCCTCGCCGCTGCCGGCTGTCGCGAAGAGCAGTTCCGGAACCGACAGCCGTCCCGTCTCTTCGCGCGTGTTCGCTTCGAACTCGCCCTTCTACCAGAAGCTGCCCAGCTCCACCCCGGCAGCCTCCGACTCCGGTGCGCTGGTGTCGAGCCTCAAGGCTCAGGCCCACAAGTACTACGGAACCGCCACCACCCCCAACGTGGCGATCAACACCGGCAAGTACTCCACGCCGCTGTACGTGGCCCGCAATTCCGATCCGGCTTACGACATCACCGCGTGGAACTGCCAGAGTCACACCGCCAGCGTCGCGGTCTACCTCAACGCACAGTTGAAGAAGGTCCACATCCCCAACGACATGCAGCCCGACCCGTCCACCGACGGCAGCGTGGCGATCTACAACCCGGACAGCAAGGAGCTGGTCGAGTTGTGGCGCGCCCGCAAGAACGGCAGCAAGTGGGAGGCCTGCTGGGGCGGCAAGATCACCGAGGCCAACAAGTCGCTCGGCGTCTTCAGCGGCACCTTCGGTGCCTCTGCCAGCGGCATGGCCAAGTGGGCCACCACGATTCGCGAGCAGGAGCTGCTGAACGGTCGCATCGACCACGTGGTCGGCCTGGCCGTCCCGCAGACCAAGAAGGGCAGCATCTCCTGGCCCGCCGTCCGGACCGACGGCTGGTGGACCGGCAGCGAGTTGTCCATCGGTCAGATGCTGCGGCTGCCGGCCAGCCTCAACATCGACGCGATGAAGCTCTCGCCCGCGGCCAAGACCATCGCCAAGGCCGCGCAGGAGTACGGCATCATCATCACCGACACCTCGGGCTCGGTGAGCTTCGCCGCGGAGAACCCGATCGCGCTGTCGACCGACCGCTACTCGTCGATCTTCCGTGGCCGGGCTGCCTGGGCCGAGATGGCCGGCGACAAGAGCAAGGGCGAGGTCGCCTTCCCGCTCGACAAGCTCGTCGCCCTCCCGCTGAACTACCGCGCGCCGGTGAACGCCGGTTCCACCCCGCCGGCGACCTCCACGCCGCCGGTGGTGTCCAACCCGTCGACCAGCGCACCGGCCAACACCGGCTACGCCGCCGCGGTCAAGGGAGCCAAGCCCTCGCTGTACTGGGATCTGTCCGACAAGGGCAGCACCGCCGCGGACTCCAGCGGCAACGGTCGTACCGGAACCCTGAGCAGCGTGACCACCGGTGTGGCCGGCGCCATCAAGGGCAACACCGCGGTGACCACCCAGGGCAAGTCGGGCTCGCTGGTCTCCAGCTCGGCCGCCACCACGCCGTCCAGCTCGTTCAGCATGCAACTGTGGTTCAAGACCACCACCAAGTCCGGCGGCAAGCTGGCGGGTTTCGAGAGCACCAAGACCGGCAACGGCTCGCGCTATGACCGGGCGCTCTACTTGACCAACGCCGGCAAGCTGGTCTTCGGCACCTACTCCGGCAAGGTCTCCGCGTTGACGAGCTCCAAGGCCTATAACGACGGCGCCTGGCACATGGTCACCGCCACCCAGGGCACCGGAGGCACGAAGCTCTACGTGGACGGTGCGCTGATCGCCAGCAACAGCGAGACCAAGGCGCAGTCCGGGTCCGGCTACTGGCGGCTCGGCGGCGGCAACCTGAAGAGCTGGCCGAGCGCGCCCAGCAGCTACTACGCGCAGGCTTCGCTGGACGAGTTCGCCGTCTACGGCACCGTGCTGAGCGCAACCACGGTCGCGGCACAGCACAAGGCTGCTTCCTGAGCGAACACCGCGACGAACAACCCCAGCGGCGCCGGCCTGATGGCCGGCGCCGCTGGCGTTTCTCCGCACCCGCACCTACGTCGACATCCGCAGGCCCGAATCCACATCCGCACCCGGCCTGCCGCACTCGTCAGCCGCACCCGCCAGCCGCACCGGCTACTCGCGGCCGGACACCCCTCGACCGGCGCCCGTGCCCCGCGGCCGCGCGTCCTCGGTCGATGGGGGGAGGGGCAGCGGCAGTGCTCTCCGGCTGGCTGCCGCCGGACGCCGAAAGGGCCGGGAGCGATAGACGCTCCCGGCCCTGGCCCGGCGATCTGCCGGAGTGACGACTGCTGTTGCCGGTGCTACCGGCCGCCGACCAGGTCGGACGCCGGCAGCGCGGAGGCCGCCGGACGGCGCGGCAAGTCGATCAGGATGCCGCGGGCGGCGATTCCCCAGATCAGCCAGACCAGATAGTTCGGCGTCAGATAGGGATTCGGGCTGGTCATCGACGGGACGATCCAGACGATGAAGGCGGCCAGGCCGACCAGCTTCCAGTGCCGCGACCAGACCGCGCTCGGCTTCGCGAGCAGGCCCAGCATCGGCCCGGTGATGAAGCACAGAGCCCAGAGCAGAGCACCCAGCACGCCGGTCTCCGCGGCGCGGGAGAGGAACACGTTGTGCACCTCGATGGTCACGGTGGTCACCGGGTAGGTGTCGGCCTGACGCACCCAGAGCACGTTCTGGTGGACGAACTGGGCCCAGCCGATGCCGAACAGCGGAAGCTGCTGAACGATCTGCAGTGCCGCGGCGTTGGTGTTCTGCCGGTCGTAGACCGACCGCTCGGTGAAGAGCCGGGTCGCCAGCGCGTCGCGGAACTCCGGGAAGGCGACCAGCAGCACCGTGCCGGCGATCACGATCAGCACCACCAGTGGAGCCAGCCGACGCCGCAGCCGGGGTACCAGGACGGCGACGGCCAGCCCGGCGAGGACCGCGGAGAGCCAGGTCGACCGGGTCAGGCAGACGACCGTGCCGATCATCCCGCTGAACACGCCGACCGCGCCGATCACGCGCCAGAGCCGCTCCTTGGTGATGTGCACCAGCAGGCCGGCCATGAAGATCGCCAGCACCGACACCATGCCGAGAGGCTCCGGCGCCAGCCAGGGACCGCCGGCCCGGCTGTCGATGCCCTGGCTGGGGCCGTTCAGGATGTACCGGGGGAACAGCAGCGAGCGGATGCCGAGGAACTCCATCAGGCCGGTGAAGCCGATGTAGATGGCCATCAATGCCAACGTCCGGAGCAACAGCTCCCGGCGGTGGCCGGTCGAGAAGATCGCGGCGCCGAGCGGGAACATCAGCAGCGGGACGATGATCCGGTCGAGCAGCGCGAAGGCGGGTTGGGTGTCGCTGGGCGGCCAGGTGGACATCCAGGAGAGCGTGGTCCACACGATCGTGGCGCCGGCGACCGCGTAGAAGGCCCGCAGCCGCAGGTGATCGCGGGCAGGGTCGAGGAACCACAGCAGCACCGCGAGCGCGATCAGCGGCCGGTCCAGCGGAATCGGCAGCCCGATCGCGTCGGTGTGGCCGGTGAACATGGTGAAGACCAGGCCGGCCAGCAGGAGCCAGACGTAGGCGGGCTCCCGCGGGCCGATCCCGGGAAACTGTTGCGGCGGCAGCGCCCTGCTCGGTGCGGACGTGGACACGTCACTCACCGTGGCGTCCGGTCGCCTTCTCGTTCGCGGTGCGGGCGGTCGAGGTGCCCCGGCGTTCGATCCGGAGGGCGATCACCAGGCCGGCGGCCGCTCCGACGATGAGGCCCAGCAGTCCCAGCTGGGAGACCCGGCTCATCCGATTGGACTTCAGCGCGTCCGCGGTGCGGATCAGCTGGAGGTTGGCGGCGGTCTTCCCGCCGTCCACCAGGTTGGTGTACTTCTGGCGCAGCGCCGCCGACTTCGCGGACGTGTTGGCGGCGTTCGCGGCGGCCTGGGTGACCTTGTCGCGAGCGGCCTGAATGGCCGCCTTCTTGGCGCCGTCCTTGTTCAGCAGCTGGTCCAGATTGCGTTGCGCGGCAGCCAGCTGAGTCTGGTTCTTGGCGTCGTTCTTGGCAGCCTCGGAGAAGTCGGCGAAGGCCGCGTCGATCGACTGCCGGCCGTTGGTGTTGACGATGTTCACCAACTGCTCGGCCGCGGTGTTGGCGGCGGCGGTCGCCGCTGCCGAGTCGGCGGAGACCGCCTCGATCCGGATGACATTGGACTCCGGGATCTGCGAGGCGGACAGCGTGACGCCCTCCGGCACGTCGGTCTGCGCGACGCCACGGTCGTTCACGTACCGGGCGTAGTTGGAGGCGAGCCCGGAGGCGGCGAGCGGGAAGCCGGCCACGGCGCCCGACGTGAGGTCGCCCGCGCCGACTGCCACCCGGGACTCCGCGGTGTACGACACCGGCATCGCGAAACCAACGGCCACGCCGACGACGGCGCCGATCAGGGCAGCCACGGTGCCCTTGACCCACTGCCGTCGCCAGGCGGCGAGCGGGCCGATCGCCACCTGGGTAAACGGCTCGCTCTCGCGATATTCGGTACTACTCACGTCTTTCCCCCTATGTCCCCGATGCGGGGACCGTGTGATGTCAAGCTATTTGGGCATGGCGGAGGAGGTGTCGCCTCGACGCCGCGCACTAGCGTAGCCGGACTTGCCGACGACTCTTACCACGTCCGTGGTTCTGGGCCGGCACCGTCCATCGGATTCGGTGCCGTAACGGCGCGACTTTCTACGGTGGCGCGGGATCGGGGAGCCGGTGCCGGACGCCGCCCGAACTCAAGACCGTTCCGCGTCGTCCCTAGTGGGAGGGGCTCGACCCGTCGATCACCCGCCGCCGGGCGGCCCGTTCCAGGACGCTCGCGGTGAGGTCCGGGCCATCGACGGCGATGCCGAGATCGGCGCCGTTGACCAGTTCCGCGATTTCGGTCTGATGGTCGTCGACGTGTTCATTGCGAATGGACCGCCGGATTGCCATCACCGGATAGATGCCCATGGACAGCAGCTCCAGCAGGGTGCCGACGCCGGAGTGTGTCACCACGACGTCGGCCGCCTGGGCGGCGGCCACGAACTCGGTGGGCGTCAGGTAGTCGTGGACGGTTCCGGGCAGGTCGTCGGCCCGGTCGGTGTCGCCGAGTTGCCACACGGTGTGCTCGTTGGCGTATCCGCTGGCCAGCACGGCATCGATCGCGGAATCGAACCGATAGCCCCGAATGGTGCCCAACGTGACGAAGAGGCGGTGTGGCGTGGCGTGCGGATCGGCCGGTTCGCTGCGCACATTGGACAGGATGCTCTCGCACGCCTGCCAGCGCCGGCCGGCCCACTCGTGGTGTTGGGTGTAGAGCGAGATGCCGGGGATCCGCTGCAGGATCCGACCGGTCGCGGACGGGCCACGAACCCGGCAGACGCTCTCCACGTAGACCGCCCGGACGCCGTGCAGAGCAGCGGCGGGAAGGGCCGCCGTGGCGATTGCGGCCCCGGTGCTGATCGCCACCTCGAATGGCTCGGCGCGCAGCAGGCGGCGTGCCTCGGGAATCGCGGCCAGCGTTCCGCGCACGTCACGAGGGCCGATGTACGGCAGGTGGTGGACGCGTCGGTGGCGCAGCAATTGCCGCGCTTGGGGCGTGTCGAAAGTCAGCCACACGGAGTCGGGATGGATTCCCAGGCGCTGTTCGAGTCGGACCAATTCGGACAAATGGCCCCCGGTCGAACAGACCAGCAAGGCCTTTGCCGACAGCGGAGCAATCGGCGCATAGGCGTCGGTCACCCGGAGGTACCTCCTTCTGGGCTCCACATCGCCCGCGTTGCTGATCGTCGCGTCCGGGCGCCGCGGCGGTCGCTCGGTCTGGGGAATTACAGACAAGGATGCTCCCCGCCGCGGACTATCGCAAACGGGGAGCAATTATCGGGCTGGACGCCCTCACTCGTGGCCGAAGGACCCGCCCAGGGTGGCTCGCTGAAGCTGCAGGTACGCCGGCGGTCCCTGGACCAGGTAGCGCCGAGCCAGACGGCTGGGCTCCTGCGCCAGGCGCCAAGCCCACTCGAGTCCGGCCTCGGCGATCACCTGCGGAGCCCGGGAGACCTCGCCGGCGAGAAAATCAACAACCGCGCCGAAGGCGAGCAGCACGCGGGCTCCGGTCGCGGCGCCGTTGGCCTCGATCCAGGCCTCCTGGCGCGGCTTGCCGAGGCAGACCACGAGCAGGTCGACGTTCGCTTCGCGAACCTCGGCTGCCAACTCGCGGGAGGCCGCGGGATCGACGATCTGCTGCCGCGGAGGTGCCCAGGTGCCGGCGATGGTCAGGTGCGGCCACTCGACCGCTGCGGTCTCGCGCAATTTCATCAGTGTCGGCGCTGCGCCGCCGAGGAAACCGACCCGGATGCCGCCGGCCTGCGCCCGGTCGAGGATCGGTCCCATCAGATCGCTGCCGGCGAGCCGCGGCCACGGGGTTCCGGTCAGCCGGCGCGCCTTCTTCGCGATCGGGGCGCCGTCGATCAGGTTGAGCCAGGGCATCGACTTGCCCAGCGAGCCGTGCCAGGCACCCTTCTCGCCGAAGTGATGGATGTGGTCGAGATTGATCGACGCGACCCCGAGCGGCTGATCCTGGTCGGAGGCCCAGTGGGCTTCGATGAGATCGAGCGCGTCGCCCGCGGTCAGCAGCTGGGTCGGAACGCTGGAGACGATCATCTCGGGCGCGACCTTGGCGGCGCCGGCGAACAGTCGGCGCGGGGCGTCGGTGAGTGGAGTATGGACGTTATTCACGGAGCGGTTCCTCTCGTTCTGGGGTGGGAACGGGGAATGAACCAGGTGTGCGTTCTATTGGTCTATACCGAAGTTGCGTACCCGAAAATGGGTACGCGCTCCCGTAATGACCTCCCCCGAGGATACTTACCTTGACTAGTATGCACGAATTGCGTTGGACGTCAAAAAAGGCCACTTGCTGTATCGCACTGTGGACAGGGTCTTGCCAGCCTCGCGGCGCTGCGGGCGCTCGCCCCTGGGGAGTGGCGCGCTGCTAGCATCCGTCCGGTGACCTCCATTTCTCGATCGGCGATGGCGTTGGCGAAGTCCGTCGCTCGCGACCTGCTGGCGGACGTCAACGCCGTCCGGACCCGCACGGCACTGCGGGTGACGTACCCCACGGCGGCGATCAGCCGCCGGGTGACCATCCTGGGCGATCCGGGCCGGATCAGGCTGGGAGACCGGGTCAGCATCAGCGGCCCGACCAGCATCGTGGTGGTCGACGGCGGCGGACTCACTGGCTCCCGGCTGGACGTCGGCGACGAGACCTACATCGGGGAGTTCGGGAACATCCGGGCCTCCGGTGCACCGATCACGATCGGTGCTCGCTGCCTGCTCGCCCAGAACGTGACCGTCGTCGGCAGCAATCACGGCACCCGGGCCGGGGTGCCCATCGTCGACCAGGACTGGTCCGGCACCGGTGTCGAGATCGGCGACGGCGTGTGGATCGCGGCCGGGTGCATCATCGTTCCGGGTGCCCGGATCGGTTCCGGTGCCGTCGTCGGGGCCAACTCGGTGGTCCGCGGGGTCGTGCCGGAGAACGCCATCGTCGCTGGTTCGCCGGCGCGCCAGGTGGGCGAGCGGAAGTCCTAGCCCGCTAGCGGGGCTGGTGGCCGAGCTGCCACAGCCGCGACCCGCCGTCGGAGAGCCCGTGGTCGGGCCCGCCGGTCCAGAAGGCCGTTCCGTCGGCCTTCAATGAGTACTTGTCGCCGTGCGTCGCGTGCCACCACAGCGCGCCGACGCCGTCGTTGCGGGCAACCTCCAGCACCGCCTGCGCGCCGGCGTAGTTGGCCGCGAAGCTGCCCGCGGTGCTGGAGCGGTCGACGGTGTAGCCGAACTCCCCGATCAGTGGGGTGAGCCCCGCCTCGCGGACCTTGGCGACGTAGCCGGCGAGCTTGTCGGCCGTCGAGTACATCTCGTAGGCGCCGTAGTTGTGCTGCTCCAGGATGACGTTGCCGTGCTTGCGCTGCAGGGCCGGGGCCATGTCGGCCTGGTAGCTGAACTTGGCGCCGGCGAAGTAGGGCTCGGTAGGGCCGAGGTCCTGGCCCCAGCAGGGTGCCCCGAGCAGGATCGGATTCGCGTTCCCGGTGCCGCGCACCGCGCTGGCCAGGGTGTCCAGGATCCGCACCCATTCGTCGTTGAGGTAGTCGGGCTCGTTGAGCAGCCCGCACCACACCCGGGGGTTGTCCCGGAACCTGGCGGCGGCGGTGGTCCACCAGGAGATGAGTTGCGACTCGACCGCGGCCTGGTCGTTGTCCTTGGACCGTGGATTGTCGTGGGCGTCGAGGATCACCACCAGGCCGGCGCCGGTGTACTCGTCGACGATCTCGGACGCCAGGTCGAGCAGTGCGTCGGCGCCCCGGTTCGCCACGTAGGACCAGCTGGCGGCGTCGGTCACCATCAGGTTGAGCCGGACCGTGTTCCAGCCCCAGGCCACCGCGTCGGCCGCGTGGCCGCGGGCATCGCCCTTCCAGTCGAAGGTCTTGACCGTGCCCACGTTCGCGCCCAGCGGCGTGAAGGTGGCGCCGTCGAGACCGCGGATGATCCCGTCCACCGCTTCGAAGCGGGTCGGGGCAGGGGAGCCGCAGCCTCCCAGGATCGGTGACGCGAGGATCCCGATTCCGGCGGCGAGCAGTGCCCGCCGGCCGAAGGGGCGGTCGACCGGGTGGGCTTCCTGGTTGACCGGATCCATGGCGTCAGCCGATCGACTCGGTCGGGGTCGGGCGTCCGATACCGTCCAGGAACTGCTGCTGCGCCAGTGCGCAGGCATCCAGCGCGAACCCGGCGATCACGTCCTCACGGGCCGTGACGCCGAGCCGATGCCGCAACGCGGGGTCGGACGCCAGGCCGGCCAGCGTGTCGGCCAGCAGGTCCGCCCGGCCCGGGGGCACCAGATAGCCGTTGCGGCCGTCCTTGACCAGCTCCGGAATACCGTTGATCGGGGTGGTCACCACCGGCATGCCGGTGGCCATCGCCTCCATCAGGACGACCGGCAGGCCCTCCTGGAAGCTGGGCAGGCAGAACACGTTCGCCCAGTGGTACTCGGCGAGGATGTCGTCCTGCCCGACCGGGCCGACCAGGGTGACGCGGTCGGAGAGGCCACGGGCCGCGATGATGGTGCGCAGCTCGGCGTCCAGGTCACCGCCGCCGACCAGCCGCAGCTCGAAGTCGACACCCTGCTCGGCGAGCTGGGTGGCGGCGTCCAGCAGCACCGGCGCCCCCTTCTCGGGCACCAGGCGGCCGACGTCGAGGATCCGCAGCGGGCCGTCGGTCGGGCGGGGCTCGGCGGGCGGCACGAAGCGGTCGGTGTCGACGCTCATGTGCACGATCTGCAGCTTGGCCCAGTCGCTGGGGTCGCTGAGTCGCATCAGCTGGCTGCGGGTGAAGTCGGAGATGCAGGCCACCCCGTCGGCGTCGGCGACCTTGCCGGCCAGGTCGAAGCGGTCGACCGCCTCGAACTCGGTCGGTCCGTGCATGGTGAACGACCACCGCCAGCCGCCGTCGGGATCGACGCTGCGGGCGTAGGCGACGGCGGCCCGGGCGATGTCGGCGCCGCTGTTGGCGAAGTGGGCGTGCACGTGGCGCAACCCGAGGCGGCGCATCTCGGCCAGCAGCCGCATCGCCTCACCGGCGTAGAAGATCTGCCAGACCCGGCTCCGGGCCCGGGCCTCGCCGGTCCGGACGGCCCGTCCGAGCGCGCCCAGCACGGCCGCCGGATGTCCGAGGGTCTCACGCAGTGCCGCGGTGGCGAGGGCGCCGGTCGACTCCTGCAGCACGATGGTGCGCGCGGCCTCCGCGCGCATGGTCTCGCTGAGCAGCGCGCCCGGCGGGCGGACGGTGAACGAGTGCACCGGCGTGCCCATCCGCCGCAGTCCCTCGATCTCGCGCTCGACGAAGGTGTGCGAGATCAGCGGGTATTGGCTGACCAGGTAGGCCACCGGCTCGTGAGAGTCGACCGCTGTGGCATCCGTCGCTACCACCCGGCTGGAGTCGTCGCGCCCCCACTGATCGCCCTTCAGCCGGGCCTGCACCTTCGCCGCCACCGTGGTGCCGACGTAGACCAGCGCGGACGGGGCCAGCGAGGGCTGCTCGGCGACCAGCCCGACCAGGCTGCGCACCGACGAGGACGAGGTCCGCGAGTAGTCGTGGCCCGACTCGAGATCGTCGGCGGCGGCCGCGACCTGCGCGTTGCCGCGGTCCACCCGGGTCCGCACCCGGACCAGGTCGGCCCAGCGCCGCGGCGTCCGCACCACGAACTCGCCGGGGGTCCGGACGCGTTCGGCGGGCTCGAACAGGCGCTGGATGTAGAGATCGTCGGCCATCAGGTCGGGGAACCGCTCGAAACGCTGCCGGCCCTGCTCGGAGACGCCGTAGACGCCGAGCCCGACGAGGTCCTCGCTGAGGTACGGCATCTGCTCGAAGACGCGGTAGTAGTCGCGCACCCAGCGGTCGGCGCCGTCCAGGTCGAAGCGGATGGCGGGGGAGCCGACCACCGGCTCGTCCACCGACAGCGCGGAGATCATCCCTTCCAGGGCGCCCGGCCCCAGCACGATGTCGGCGTCGAGGAAGATGCGCGGAAATGCCTGGGCCGCTTCGTCGCCGAGGTTCAGGGCGTTCGCCTTGCCCGGGGTCTCGGTGTCGATCACCGTGAGCAGCGGGAGCCGGTCGGCGAAACCGCGGGCGGTCTCGACGGTCGAGTCGGTGCAGGCATTGGCGACCACGACGACCTCGACGGACGCCGCCAACGGGTCGTCGGCGATCCGCTCCAGCGTTGCCGGCAGGACGGCGGACTCGTTGTGGGCGGGAATGATCAGGCTGGCGAGTGGCAAGGGAACTCCGTGTAGAACTGAGGTGCTCGGCGCGGTGCGCGAGCGGACAGGGCGTCGGGGTCCGGGGCTGCTCACCGTGGCGTCGACCGACGCCCGACGGGCAGCGCCTCGTATGGTCCGGGGCGGTGGTGACTGGCAGTCTACCCTGGCCGGGCCGCCGAGTGTCCCGACGATCATCGGACCCGTCGGGGGCGGTGGCCCGCAATGCAACGCTGCCGGCCCGCAACGCAACTCAGCGCCCCGGGATCCCGAGGCGCTGAGTTGCGTTGCGATGGTGGCCGTCGGTCAGGCCGCGGCGTCCGCCGTTCGCTGCGAGTCGCGGACGAACGGATCACCCTCGACGTCCTGGTCGTCCTTCTTGAGTGCGAAGTACGCCCAGATGCCCGCCAGAGCCACGACGCCGGCGATCACGAAGAACGTGGGCTGGAAGCCGATCGAGTCGCGGATGGCGCCGAAGGGGATGGCGAAGACGGTGTTGCCGACCTGCGCCGACACCTCGAAGCCCACCAGGTACAGGGTGGCGGAGAGGGCCGCATTGAAGTGCAGGGTCAGGTAGCGGAAGATGCCGAGGATGAACAGCGGCACCTCGATGGCGTGGAACATCTTCACGATCGACACCAGGACGGGATCGTGGAACACCGCCGAGCCGAGGATGCGCAGGCACATCACCGAGACGCCCAGCATCAGCGTGGTCCGGACGCCGACCTTCCGCATGATGATCGGGACCAGCATCATGCAGCCGGCCTCGGCGAACACCTGGACGGAGTTGAGGATGCCGTAGGTGTGCAGGCCGACGTCCTCGTTCTCGAACAGGCCGCGGTAGAAGTTCGGGAACATCTGGTTGTCGTACAGGTTGTAGAACGTCCAGCTGAAGATGACGAAGCCGATGACGACCCAGAGGTTCTTCAGCTTCAGCACCGCGGCCATCTCGCGCAGGCTCGGGGTGTGCGGGTGGGCGGTGTGGCCAGGTGCCAGCGGCACGTGATCGGTCTTCCAGAAGACCTGGATCAGCAGACAGGCGATGCCGAAGGCGGAACCCAGGAAGAAGTTGATCTGCGGGTTGATGGTGAAGATGAAGCCGGTGCCGAGGGCCGCCACGCCGTAGCCGAGCGAACCCCAGCCGCGGGCCTGACCGTACTCGAAGCCGTAGGTGCGGCTCATCCGCTCGGAGAACGCTTCGAGCAGGCCGACCGCGGCGGTGTAGCCGAAGGGCAGGTAGATGGCGCCGGCGGCGACGCCCAAGCCGAAGTTGTTCTTGAGCAGGGGCTCGTAGACGAAGATGACGAACGGCGCGAGGCTCGCCATCACCGCCGAGGACAGGATCACCAGGTGCCGCTTCAGGCCGAGCCGGTCCTGGACCATGCCGTAGAAGAACATCACGGCGATGGTGGTGAACGAGTTCACCGAGTAGACGGTGCCGATCTGGGCGCCGCTCAGCCCCAGGCTCTTGTCGAGCCAGGTCGAGAAGAACGACCACCAGATGCCCCACGAGGCAAAGAAGATGAACAGAGTGGCGGAACTCTGCAGATAGGCGCCGTTTTTGAACAGATGACCGATTTTCGGCATAGGAAAGAGCTCCTTTGATCTTCGGATCAGCTCGGCCGGAGACCGAGTACTCATGAGGCTAAATCGATTCTCGACGCTGCTGAACCGGTTTAGCATCCGTAAGGTAGCAACGCGGCGTCCATCCGTCAAGATTCCGCCGAGGTGGCCGACGAGGATGCGGGCGAGGCGTCAATCCAGGCCGCCTGGAGTGCCGCCGGGGGTCAGGGTTGAAATTTAAATACCCTAGGTATATAACTAAGGCATGGATACTCCGTCGTCCGCCGCCGAAGACCTGGTGCGGGCCGCGGGCGCGCTCTCTCGGTGGGCCAGCACGCAGGCCGGCCTCGGCGCCCCGTCCGGAGTGTTCCGGCTGCTGGCGATCGTCGAGGAACGGGGGCCGATCAGGATCGGCGACCTGGCCCATGCCGATCAGACCAGTCAGCCCGCGGTCACCCGCCAGGTGGGCCGGCTGGAATCTCGCGGCTGGGTCGAGCGGGACGCCGATCCCGACGACGCGCGCGCCATCCTGGTCGCCATCACGCCTAGTGGGAGAGCCGCGCTGGAAAAAGCCCGGCGGTCCCGGGGGGAGGCACTCACCCGGATCATGGACGCGGCCGGCGTCGCTGAGAGCCGCGTCCGAGACGCCGCCGATCTACTGGAGCAATTATTGCAGGCCGCCTCTGCGGCGGCCGGAAAGGAATGACGCCCATGCTGCGTCAATCGCGGACCGTCTGGTCCGTCGCCTTCGCCTGTGTGATCTCCTTCATGGGGATCGGCCTGGTCGATCCCATCCTCAAGCCGATCGCGGACGAACTGGGCGCCGGCCCGTCCGAGGTGTCGCTGCTGTTCACCAGCTACATGGCGGTGATGGGCGTGGCGATGCTCGGCACCGGCTGGGTGAGCAGCCGGCTCGGCGCCAAGTGGACGCTGCTGCTCGGTCTGGCCCTGATCATCGCCGGCTCCGCGCTGGCCGGAATGCAGGAAGGCGTCGCCGGCATCGTCGCGTTCCGTGCCCTGTGGGGGCTGGGTAACGCGCTGTTCATCGCCACCGCGCTGGCCACCATCGTCCGGGCCGCCACCGGCTCGGTCGGTCAGGCGATCATCCTCTACGAGGCCGCGCTGGGCGTCGGCATCGCGGCCGGCCCGCTGCTCGGCGGCTGGCTGGGCAGCGTGTCCTGGCGGCTGCCGTTCTTCGGGGTCGCTGTGTTGATGGCGGTGGCGCTGGTCGCCACCCTGGTCAGCCTGCCGCCGGAGCGGCCCTCCGGTCAGGCGACCTCGCTGGCCGCCCCGCTGCTGGCGCTGCGCGACCGGGGCCTGCTCACCGTCGGGATCACCGCGCTGCTGTACAACTTCGGCTTCTTCACCCTGCTCGCCTTCACTCCCTTCCCGCTGGCCATGGGCGCGTTGGAGATCGGTCTGATCTTCTTCGGCTGGGGCATCCTGCTGGCCCTGTCCTCGGTCTTCCTGGCGCCCTGGGTGCAACGTCGGATCGGCACCTTCGGCGGCATCGTCGCGGCCCTCACCGGGTTCGCGCTGGTGCTGGCCACCATGGCCCTGTTCGCCGACAACAAGGCCGTGCTGGCCACCGGGGTAGTGCTGGCCGGGGCGTTCCTGGGCGTGAACAACACCCTGATCACCGAGGCCGTGATGAAGGTCTCGGACGCCGAGCGCGGCACCGCCTCGGCGGCCTACAGCTTCGTCCGGTTCACCGGCGGCGCGGTGGCTCCCTGGCTGGCCGGGGTGATCGGCGAGTACTCGATCCACCTGCCGTTCTGGGTCGGTGCCGTCGCGGTGGCCGCCGCGATCGGGGTGCTGTGCACTGCCCGCGGCCGGCTGCGGGTGATCGACGACCAGCCCGAGCACGGTGCCGAGCCGGTCAACTCGGTGACCGAGGCCGAGGCGTTGTCGTTCGGCGATTCCTGACCCTCGTCCGCACCATCCGCTCGCCTAACTATTTGGGGCTCGCCGAACTCGGCGAGCCCCAGATAGTTAGGCGAGCGGTGGGCTCGGGCCGGCGTCCGCGCCGCGGCCCGTCGCGGGCGGTTGCCGTTCTCGGGTGCGGGCCACCCCCGCAGGTCCATTAGGCTGAGATCCAGAACTCCTCGGCCGAGCGACCCTCGACCCGGAGCCCCGCGTGGCCCATCGACCTCTTGGAGAATTCGTGTCCACTACCGACCAGGGGCGTGTCGCCGCCGTCGTCATCATGGCGGCCGGTGCGGGTACCCGGATGAAGTCGGCCACCGCGAAGGTGCTGCACCAACTCGCCGGCCGCTCCATGCTCAGCTACGCCGTCGAGGCGGCCAGCGCGCTGGAGCCGGAGCACCTGGTGGTGGTGATCGGTCATCAGCGCGAGCAGGTCCAGGCGCATCTGGACGAGATCGCCCCGCAGGTGGTCACCGCCGTCCAGGAGCAGCCCCGCGGCACCGGCGACGCCGTCCGCTCCGGACTCGCAGCCCTGGGTGACCTGACCGGCGACGTGGTCGTGACCAGCGGCGATGTTCCGCTGCTCACCGGCGACACGTTGCGCGAGCTGATCCAGGCGCATCGCGCGGAGGGCAACGCGGTCACCCTGCTGACCACGATCGTGGACGATCCGACCGGCTATGGACGCATCGTCCGTGAGGCCGGCGAGGTTGCCCGAATCGTCGAACAGCGCGACGCGTCCGACGACGAGCGGCAGATCGCCGAGATCAACGCGGGCATCTACGTCTTCGACGCCGAGACGCTGCGCGCCGGCATCGCGGCGCTGAGCACCGACAACGCCCAGGGCGAGCTGTACCTCACCGACGTGATCGCGTTCGCCCGCAGTCGCGCCGGCCGGGTGGGCGGCACCGTGCTGGCCGACTCGGTGCAGGCCGAAGGGATCAACGACCGCATCCAGCTGGCCGCGCTGAGCGCCGAACTCAACCGGCGCATCCTGCGTCGCTGGATGGCTGAGGGTGTCACCGTGCTCGATCCGGCGACCACCTGGGTGCATGATTCGGTCGACCTGGCCGCCGACGTCACCCTGCTCCCCGGCACGTCGCTGGAGGGGGCCACCTCGGTGGCCACCGGTGCGGTGATCGGGCCGGACACCACGCTGATCGATGTCGAGGTGGGCCAGGGTGCCCACGTCGTCCGGACCCACGCCACCTTGGCGGTGATCGGGCCGGACGCCCAGGTCGGCCCATTCTCCTACCTGCGGCCCGGAACCCAACTGGGCGGCAAAGGCAAGATCGGCGCCTTCGTCGAGACCAAGAACGCCCAGATCGGCGACGGGGCCAAGGTGCCGCACCTGACCTACTGCGGGGACGCCACCATCGGCGAGGGCGCCAACATCGGCGCCGGCACGATCTTCGCCAACTACGACGGGGTACACAAGGCGCACAGCACCGTCGGCAAGGCGTCCTTCGTGGGCAGCGACTCCGTCCTGGTGGCGCCGGTCGAGATCGCCGACGGCGCCTACGTCGCCGCGGGATCGACGATCACCGATGCGGTCGGCCCCGGCGAGCTGGCGCTGGCCCGCAGCCGGCAACGCAATATCGAGGGCTGGGTGGCCCACAAACGACCAGGTACTCGGACGTCGGCCGCGGCCGACGCTGCGCTGAACCGGTCCGGGAGCCAGGAGGGCGAGAAGTGAGCGGGATCAAGCGGCCCACCGAGAAGCACTTGATGTTGTGTACCGGCCGGGCGTTCCCGGAGCTGGCCGAAGAGGTGGCCGAACTCCTGGGCGTCGACCTGGTGCCCACCCGGCAGGTCACCTACGCGAACTCGGAGATCTACGTCCGCTTCGAGGAGTCGGTGCGCGGGGCGGACGCCTTCGTCATCCAGAGCCATCCGGCGCCGGTCAACGAATGGCTGATGGAGCAGCTGATCATGATCGACGCCCTGAAGCGGGCGTCGGCCAAGCGGATCACCGTGGTGTCGCCGTTCTACCCGTACGGACGTCAGGACAAGAAGCACGCCGGTCGTGAGCCGATCTCGGCCCGGCTGATCGCCGATCTGTACAAGACCGCCGGTGCCGACCGGCTGATGAGCGTCGACCTGCACGCCTCGCAGATCCAGGGGTTCTTCGACGGCCCCGTCGACCACCTGTTCAGCATTCCGGTGCTGGCCGACTACGTCGCTGCCAACTATCCGCTGGACAATATGACCGTGGTCTCGCCGGACGCCGGACGGGTGAAGCTGGCTGACAACTGGTCGGATCGGCTCGGCCTGCCGCTGGCGATCATCCACAAGCGGCGCGACCCGAACAAGGCCAACGAGGTGGCCGTCGGCGAGGTGGTCGGTGACGTGAAGGGCCGGGTCTGCCTGCTGGTCGACGACATGATCGACACTGCCGGCACCATCTGCCAGGCCGCTGCCGCACTGCGCGATCACGGCGCGTCCCAGGTGATCGCCGCGGCGACCCATCCGATCCTGTCCGGGCCGGCCGCCCAGCGGCTCAACGCTTCGGCTTTCGAAGAGGTGATCGTCACCAACACGCTGCCGATCCGCGACGACCTGCTGATTCCGAAGCTGACTGTGCTGTCCATCGCTCCGCTGCTGGCCCAGGCCATCCAGGAGGTCTTCGTGGACGGATCGGTCACTTCGCTGTTCGACGGCGTGGAGTAACGGACCCCGCTCCCGGCACTGGTGGCAGGCGGCGGCCCATCGGCGGCGGCTGGAGCAGTGGCTGGCACAGGACGGCGGGCGGTGACCGCGATCTCTCAGCGGCCGCGGACCGAGGGAAACCCGTCGGCGCGGCGCTATCGCAGCGCTCGGACGGACTCCCGCAGCCGCAGCGGCATCGGCACCAGCTGGTGCTCGGGTTCGGGATCGGACAGCAGCATCGCCATGGCGCGGCGTCCCATCTCCTCGTAGGGGATGGCCGCGGTGGTCAGTCCCGGCCGCAGATAGGACGCCACGATGTCGTCGTCGAAGGACACCACGGACAGGTCGTCCGGAACCCGCAACCCGGCCTCGGTCAGCGCCTGGTAGGCGCCGAAGGCCAGCCGGTCGTTGAGGCAGATCAGCCCGGTCGGCCGGGCGTCGCTGGCCAGCAGTTCGCGCATCGCCCGATAGCCGGTGTCCGGCTCCCAGAGCAGGCTGGAGTAGACCCAGCTGGGGGTGACTCCGGCCGTCGCGAGGGCGTCGAAGATGCCGTCGTAGCGGATCGCGATGGTGACCGACTGCCGCGGGTCGGCGGCGGCCTCCCGGTCCACGCCGATGATGGCGATGTCCCGGTGGCCGGCATCGAGCAGCGTCCGGGTCACCGTCCGTCCGGCTTCGAACTCGGCGGGCAGCACGCTGGGGTAGCCCCGTGGGCTGGTGGCGTTGATCAGCACCACCGGCAGGTCGGCGGGCACCTTCGGCACGTCGAACTCCCGGGCGCCCATCCGCCCGAACAGGATCGCGTCGGGTTGCCGGTCGATGATGGCCCGCATCGCCTCCCGGATCCGGCGCGGGTTGCTGCCGGTCTCGGCGATCAGCACGGTGCGGCGGTGGTCCTCCGCGACGTCCAGCAGGCCACGGATCATCGCCGAGGCGTAGCGGGTCACGGTGACGTCGTCGGAGACGAAGGCGACGATATTGGTCTTGCCGCTGCGCAGGCTGCGCGCCGCCGGGTTGGGTCGGTAGTCGAGTTGTTCGGCCGCAGCCCGGATCCGCTCCGCGGCCTGGGCGGAGAGCCGGCTGCCCGGGCGGTTGTTGAGCACCAGGCTCGCGGCCGTCTGCGATACCCCGGCCAGGGCTGCCACGTCGGCCAGCGTCACCCGCTTCGTCATGCGACTCCCGTCCCCATCGGCTGCCAAGTCTTCCACGGCGACTGCCGAGATCGCCCGTTCCGGCCTAGAAGCAAGGATTTAGCAGGTTGTCGGCCCGGCGCGGCGGTGTAGCCTTGACGCGTAAATGCTTTTAGCAGTCGTCGGGACGTGCCGATCCCGCGATCGTCCAGGAGGAACCAATGACGCTCCTCGCCAGGCCGGCGGCGTTCGGCCGACCGGTGGCCACGTCCGTCCCCGTCGCGTCGAGTAGGAAGGGCTGACCGGTGTTCGATCTCCCCGAGGCCTGGGTGTGGGACTTCTGGATCGTGGACGACGGCGATCGCTACCACCTGTTCTTCCTGTACGCCTCGCGGGCGTTGAAGGATCCGGAGGCCCGGCACTACCGGGCCTCGGTGGGGCACGCCGTCTCCGACGACCTCAGCCACTGGACCCGGGTGACGGACGCCCTGGTGCGCTCCGACGCGCCGGCCGCGGACGACCTGGCCACCTGGACCGGCTCGATCACCCGCGGCCCGGACGGGCTGTGGTACCTGATCTACACCTCGGCGACCGCCGCGCCCAACGGGTCGAACGTACAGACCATCTCCTACGCCACCTCGCCCGACCTCTACGACTGGACCAAGGCGCCGGGTCCGGTGCTGCGTGCCGACCCGCGCTGGTACGAGCGGTTGGCCGACGGATTGTGGAACGACGAGGCGTTCCGCGACCCTTGCGTGCTGCCCGACCCGGACGGCGACGGCTGGCACCTGCTGATCACCGCCCGGGCCAATCGCGGCGCCGCCGACGACCGCGGGGTGATCGGGCACGCCACTTCCCCCGACCTGCGCCGGTGGACGCTGCAACCACCGTTGTCGCAGCCCGGTCAGGGGTTCGGGCAACTGGAGGTTCCGGACCCGGTGGTGATCGAGGGCCGGCACTTCCTGCTGTTCAACTGCCTCGATCGCGACGTGTCTGCGGCGCGCAGGGCCACCGGCACCCGCGGCGGGGTGTGGCTGGCGCCGGCCGAAGGGCCGCTGGGGCCCTACGACATCGCCGGTGCACAGCTGCTGGCCGACCGGCGGCACTACGTGGGCCGCATCGTCACCGACCGGTCCGGGGCCCAGGTGTTCCTGGCCTTCCGCCACGACGGCCCGGACGGCGACTTCCTGGGCGGCATCATCGACCCGGTCCCGATCGCGGTGCGTGACGGCCGGGTGGTGCTGCCCGATTTCCACCCCTCGGCTTCGGCGCGATAAGCTACTCCGGTTGCCTCGGCGAGGGGCCCCAGGCCCGTGATCGACAAGGTGTGTGCCGATTCGCGCGCCTCCCTCGTCCGAGAAATCGAGTTGCAGACGAGGTATGAGGAGTAGCCATCCATGGCTGAAGTGAAGATTCCCGCGGTGTCCCGGACCGAGTTCGGCAAGGGCGCTGCCCGCCGGACCCGTCGTGCCGGCCTGGTTCCGGCCGTGCTCTACGGCCACGGGGCCGACCCGGTCCACGTGTCGCTGCCGGGCCACGAGACCCTGCTGGCGCTGCGCGCCGCGAACGCGCTGCTGTCGATCAGCATCGACGGCGCCGCCGCGCAGCTGGCGCTGCCCAAGCAGGTGCAGCGCAACCCGGTCAAGGGCACCATCGAGCATGTCGACCTGGTCGTCGTGAAGCGCGGCGAGAAGGTCTCCGTCGAGGTCCCGCTGGTTGTCCTGGGCGCCGACGAGCGTGCCGACCGGGTCATCGTGATGGATCAGCAGACCATCACCCTGGAGGCGGAGGCCACCCACATCCCGGCCTCGGTCGAGATCGACGTGACCAACCTGGAGATCGGCGACTCGGTGGCCGCCAAGGATCTGAACCTGCCCGAGGGCGCGGTGTTCCCCGGCGAGCCGGACGACCTGATCCTGAGCATCGCCGCGGCCAAGTCGCAGGAGCAGATCGACGCCGAGCTGGACGCCGCCGTTGCCGGCACCTCCGACGAGGATTCCGCTCCGGCGGAGGCCGCCTCCGACAGCGAGTAATTCGCTCCGATGGCTGTATGGCTGGTGGTCGGGCTCGGTAATCCGGGCCCGACCTACGCTTTTCACCGGCACAACGTCGGTTTCATGGTGGCCGACGAGCTGGCCCGCCGGGCCAGCGCCGGTTTCACCGCCCCGCGCGGGATGCGGGCCGACGTCTGCGAGACCCGGATCACCGCCGCCGGGATGGGCGGCATCGGTGCGGACGCCCAGCGCGTCGTGCTGCTGAAGCCGCGCACCTTCATGAACGACTCCGGCGCCGCGGTCGCCAAGGCGTCCGCCTACTACGGGGTGAAGCCGGCCCAGGTGATCGCCGTCCACGACGAGCTCGACCTCGATTTCGGACGCCTCCGGCTCAAGCTCGGCGGCGGCGACAACGGCCACAACGGGCTGAAGTCGATGCGTTCCTCGCTGAGCACCGGCGACTTCCTCCGGGTCCGGATGGGCATCGGACGTCCGCCCGGCCGGCAGGCCCCCGCCGACTTCGTGCTCAGCCCGTTCCCGGCCTCGGCGCGGGAGGATCTCGCCGTCGAGGTGGCGCGCGCCGCCGATGCCGTCGAGGTGCTGATGCGGAACGGGCTGGAGGCCGCGCAGAACGCCTTCAACGGCTGAGTCTCGCCCGGCGGCCCCGCGCCCGCCTACCCGGGATGCTCGACGCGATGCCTCCGGCCGGCAACTTCCTCCGCGCCGCGGCGGCCTTCCTGGGCTTCTTCCTGACGTTCGTGGGCGTCGGTGCGCTCAGCAAGGTGCTGCGGAACGCCCGCCACTGAGCCGGTGACCGAGCGCGTGGGGGTGTCGGTCCGAGGGCGTAAGGTTGCCCGGTGACTTTGTCGGGACTGGTTGAACTCGTCGCCTCCGACCCCACCATCGCACCGGCGATCGCCGACGCCCGGCTGGGACGCCCGCGGGCCCTCGATCTGACCGCACCCGAGGCGCTGCGGCCGGTGCTGGTGGCCGCGCTGGCCACCGGGTCGGGACGCTCCACGCTGCTGATCACCTCCACCTATCGCGAGGCGGAGGCGGCCACCGCGTCGCTGCAGTCGCTGCTCGGTGAGGACGCGGTCGCCTACTACCCGGCCTGGGAGACGCTGCCGCACGAACGCCTCAGCCCTCGCTCCGACACCGTCGGACGCCGGCTCGAGGTGTTGCGCCGGCTGGCCGGCAACGACGAGCGTCCGGCGCCCCGGGTGATCGTCGCGCCGGTCCGTTCGGTGCTGCAGCCGCAGGTCCGCGGACTGGGTGAGCTGTTGCCGGTGGCGCTGCGCAGCGGCGACAGCCACGATCTCAGCGATGTCGCGAGGGCCCTGGTGAACGCTGCCTACGTGCGGGTCGACCTGGTCGAGCGGCGCGGCGAGTTCGCCGTCCGGGGCGGCATCCTGGACGTCTTCCCGCCCACCGAGGAGCACCCGGTCCGGGTCGACTTCTTCGGCGACGAGGTGGACGAGATCCGCACCTTCGCGGTCGCCGACCAGCGCTCCTTCGGCGATCCGCTCAGCGAGGTCGTCGCTTCGCCCTGCCGCGAGTTGCTGATCACCGACGCGGTCAAGGCCCGCGCGGCCGAGCTGGCCGATCGCACCAGCAGCATCGAGGGCAACCTGTCCGAGATGCTCGACAAGATCGCCCAGGGGCACGCCGTGGACGGCATGGAGGCGCTGTCGCCGGCGCTGGTGGACGGCCTGGAACTGCTGATCGACGTACTGCCCGCCGACACCGTGGTGCTGGTCTCCGACCCGGACCGGGTCCGGGCCCGCTCCCGGGAACTGGTCACCACCAGCCAGGAGTTCCTGCAGGCCTCTTGGGCGGCTGCGGCGTCCGGGGGCCGGGCGCCGATCGACCTGGCCGCCGGCGCCTACCGGGAGCTGGCCGACGTCCGCACCGGGGCGATGGACCGCGGCCAGCTGTGGTGGTCGCTGTCGCCCTGGGCGTCCGCGCCGGATCCGCTGCCCGCCACGGTGGCCGACGACTGGGACGAGCCGATCGACCTGGGCATCGGCGAGGCCGATCTGGCCGGGGTGGAGTCCCGCACCGTCGAGGCCCGCGAGGGCGAGGTGTTCCGCGGCGACGCCGAGGCCGGGCTGGCCGCCGTCCGAGCCCGGGTGAGCGCGGGGGACCGGGTGCTGCTGGTCGCCGACAGCCCCGGCCTGGCGTCCCGGATGGGCGAGGTGCTGACCGAGGGCGGTGTCGCCGCCAAGGGTGCGATCGATCTCGACACGCTCCCCGAGCCGGGGCTGGCCACCGTGGTGGTCGCCGAATTGCGGCACGGTTTCATCCTGCCCGGCGTCGACCTGGCGGTGTTCACCGCGGCCGACCTGGCCGGCCAGCGAGAAGTCGACAAATCGTCTCGGCGGATGCCGGCGCGGCGCAAGAACACCATCGACCCGCTGGAACTGACCGCCGGCGACCCGGTGGTGCACGAGACCCATGGCGTGGGCCGGTACGTCGAGATGGTGCAACGCACCGTGCAGGGCGCCACCCGCGAGTACCTGGTCGTCGAGTACGCGCCGAGCAAGCGCGGGCACCCCGGCGACCGGCTGTTCGTGCCGATGGACCAGCTGCACCTGATCACCCGCTACGTCGGCGGCGAGAACCCGACCCTGGACAAGATGGGCGGCGCCGACTGGTCGCGCCGCAAGTCCCGGGCCCGCAAGGCGGTCCGCGAGATCGCCGCCGAACTGATCAAGCTGTATGCCGCGCGGCAGGCGTCCAAGGGGCACGCGTTCGGCCCCGACACGGTCTGGCAGCGCGAACTGGAGGACGCCTTCAGCTACGTCGAGACCCCCGACCAGCTGGCCGCGATCACCGAGGTGAAGGCCGACATGGAGCAGGTCATCCCGATGGACCGGCTGATCTGCGGCGACGTCGGCTACGGCAAGACCGAGATCGCCGTCCGGGCCGCGTTCAAGGCGGTGATGGACGGCAAGCAGGTCGCCGTCCTGGTGCCCACCACGCTGCTGGTGCAGCAGCACCACGCCACCTTCGCCGACCGCTACGCCGGCTTCCCGGTGACCGTGGCGGCGCTCAGCCGGTTCTCCACCGACGCCGAGCGGAAGAAGGTGCTCGCCGGGCTCGCCGACGGCACCGTGGACGTGGTGGTCGGCACCCACGGCTTGTTCGCCGGCGGCGTCCAGTTCAAGGACCTCGGCCTGGTGGTCATCGACGAGGAGCAGCGCTTCGGCGTCGAGCACAAGGAGGCGCTGAAGAAGCTGCGGCTCAACGTGGACGTGCTGTCGATGAGCGCCACCCCGATCCCGCGCACCCTGGAGATGGCGATCACCGGCATCCGCGAGATGAGCGTGATCGCCACCCCGCCCGAGGAACGCCATCCGGTGCTCACCTTCGCCGGCCCCTGGGACGAGGCCCAGGTGCGGGCCGCGATCCGTCGCGAACTGGCCCGCGAGGGCCAGGTGTTCTACGTGCACAACCGGGTCAACTCGATCGAGAAGACCGCCAAGCGGATCGCCGAGGCGGTGCCCGAGGCACGCGTCGCGGTGGCCCACGGGCAGATGAACGAGCACGCCCTGGAACAGGTGATGGTCGACTTCTGGGAGCGCCGCGCCGACGTGCTGGTCTGCACCACGATCGTCGAGGCCGGGCTGGACATCTCCACCGCCAACACCCTGCTGATCGAGCGTGCCGACCTGCTCGGGCTGTCCCAGCTGCATCAGCTGCGCGGACGGGTGGGCCGTGGCCGGGAGCGCGGCTACGCCTACTTCCTGTACCCGCCGGAGAAGCCGCTGACCGAGACCGCGCACGACCGGCTGGCCACGATGGCCGCGCACACCGACCTGGGCGCCGGCATGGCGATCGCGATGAAGGACCTGGAGATCCGCGGCGCCGGCAACCTGCTCGGTGGCGAGCAGTCCGGGCACATCGCCGAGGTCGGCTTCGACCTGTACATCCGGCTGGTCGGCGAGGCGGTCGCCGACTTCCGCGGCGAGCAGGCCGAGCCCGAGCCGGAGATGAAGATCGAGCTGCCGGTCGAGGCGCACCTGCCGGTCGACTACGTGGAATCGGAGCGACTCCGGCTGGAGATGTACAAGCGGCTGGCCCAGGTGGCCGACGAGGCCGGCATCGCCGCCGTCCGGGATGAGTTGATCGACCGCTACGGTCCGCTCCCGGAGCCCGCCGAGGCGCTGCTCGCGGTGGCCCGGTTCCGGCTGCTGGCCCGCGCCAAGGGGATCACCGAGATCATCATGGCCGGCACCTTCGTCCGGTTCTCGCCCGCCGACCTGCCCGAGTCGCGGCAGCTGCGGCTGAACCGGCTCTATCCCGGCTCCCAGGTGCGCAAGGCGGCCGGGCACGTGCTGATCCCGCGTCCGATGACCCGCCCGATCGCCGGCCAGCCGATCGTGGACCTGCCACTGCTCGAGTGGGCCACCGCCGTGCTGGACGAGATCTTCTGACGCGCGGCGCCGACCGGGCATCGCGTAGCGGGTGAAGGTTGGTGGCCGGGGCACTAGGATCGCGGGGGAGTCTGGAGGGACGATGAAAAGCGTGCGTTGGGTGCTCGTCACGGTCGTGGCGGGACTGCTGGTGCTGGTGGGGTGCTCCAATCCGGGGGCCAATGTGGCCGCCAGCGTGAACGGGGTGTCGATCCCGGTCTCCCGGGTCGAGGGCCCGGTGAAGGCCATCGGCGAGACCGGCGGCCAGCTGGCCGAGCCGCACGCGATCGTGCTGTCCTACGCGATTCGCGGTGAGATCGCCCGGGCCATCGCCACCGAGCAGGGCATCCAGCTCACCGGCGACGCGCGCACCACCGTGCTCAACGCGAATCCCAACCTGGCCGCGTTCGGCGACGACCCGCAGGTCTCCGGCTTCGTCGACGACGTGGTCGACTCGACCCTGGTGATCAACCGGGTCGGCGAGACCGCGTTCCTGGCCCGGGTGGCGCAGGCCTCCGTCCAGGTGAACCCGCGCTACGGGTCCTGGTCGGTGGAGTCGGCGGCCATCGCCCAGTCCGGCGGTCAGCTGTCCAAGCCCTGGGCAACGCCCAGCGCTCCCGCCTGAGCCCGTGTCTCATCCGCAGCTGGAGCGCCTCGTCGAGGTGATGCGGACGCTGCGTCGCGGCTGCCCGTGGGACGCCGAGCAGACCCACGAATCGCTGGTCGGCTACCTGGTCGAGGAGACCCTGGAAGTGGTCGAGGCGATCGAGGACGGCTCCGATCCGGCGCTGCTGGAGGAGCTCGGCGACCTGCTGCTGCAGGTGGTCTTCCATGCCGAGATCGCCGATCAGGAGGGTCGCTTCGACATCGAGGACGTGGCCCGCGGGATCGCCGACAAGCTGGTCGCCCGGCACCCGCACGTCTTCGCGTCCGAGCCGGTGCCGGACGACATGCTGGCCAGTTGGGAGCAGCGCAAGCGGGCCGAGAAGGGACGCACCTCGGTGCTGGACGGGATCCCGCAGCGGATGTCGGCGCTGACCCGGGCCGCCAAGGTGATCGCCCGCAGCGACTGGCAGGGGTCGGGCACCCCGACGCCGACCCCGTCCGACGACATCGGGGAGCGGATCCTGGCCCTGGTCATGGAGGCGCACGCCCGCGGTGTGGACGCCGAACAGGCCACCCGCGCCGCCGTCCGGGAGCTGGAGCGCCGGATCGTCGCCGCCGAAACGGCCGGCTGAACCAGCCGACTGGACCAGCCCTCCGGGCCGGAACCCGGACCGCGCCGGCGAGTCCCGGGCACGGATCGATTCCGTTCCTCGTCAACCCCCATCCCCAGCGGGGCTCGGACCGATAGGGTGAAGGCGACGTTTCCACCACCCGAAAGGCACTGCATCGTGGCAAGCATCGAATTCGTGGACGCCCGCGAGATTCTGGATTCCCGGGGCAACCCCACCATCGAGGTCGAGGTCATCCTCGACGACGGCTCCCAGGGACGCGCCGCGGTTCCCTCCGGCGCCTCCACCGGCGCCTTCGAGGCCGCTGAACTCCGTGACGGCGACAAGAGCCGTTACGGCGGCAAGGGTGTGCTGAAGGCCGTCGAGAACGTGCAGCAGCAGCTCTCCGCCGAGATCACCAACGTGTTCGAGGCCGACGCGCAGCGTGCGATCGACCAGGCGATGATCGAACTGGACGGCACCCCGAACAAGTCCAAGCTGGGCGCCAACGCGATCCTGGGCGTGTCGCTGGCCGTCGCGCACGCGGCCGCCGAGTCCGCCGGCCTGCCGCTCTACAAGTACCTGGGTGGCCCGACCGCGAACCTGCTCCCGGTTCCGATGATGAACATCCTCAACGGTGGGTCGCACGCCGACTCCAACGTCGACATCCAGGAGTTCATGATCGCCCCGATCGGCGCCAGCACCTTCGCCGAGGCGCTGGAGATGGGCGCCGGTGTCTACCACGCCCTGAAGGCCGTGCTGAAGGGCCGCGGGCTGGCCACCGGCCTGGGCGACGAGGGCGGCTTCGCCCCGAACCTGGAGAGCAACCGGGCCGCGCTCGACCTGATCGTCGAGGCCATCGGCAACGCCGGCTTCGAGCCCGGCAAGGACGTCGCGCTGGCGCTCGACGTGGCCGCCTCCGAGTTCTTCAACGAGGACGGCACCTACGCCTTCGAGGGCCAGTCGAAGACCTCGGCCGAGATGGTCGCCTACTACGCCGACCTGGTCGCCAACTACCCGCTGGTCTCCATCGAGGATCCGCTCAACGAGGAGGACTGGGACGGCTGGAAGGCCATCACCGACGAGCTGGGCGACAAGGTGCAGCTGGTCGGCGACGACCTGTTCGTCACCAACGTCGAGCGGCTCAAGCGGGGCATCGACACCGGCACCGCCAACGCGCTGCTGGTCAAGGTGAACCAGATCGGCTCGCTGACCGAGACCATCGACGCCGTCACCATGGCCCATCACGCCAAGTACTCCACGATGATGAGCCACCGTTCCGGCGAGACCGAGGACACCACCATCGCCGACCTGGCCGTCGCCCTGGGCTGTGGCCAGATCAAGTCGGGCGCCCCGGCGCGCACCGAGCGGGTGGCCAAGTACAACCAGCTGCTCCGCATCGAGGAGGACCTGGAGGACGCGGCACGCTACGCCGGTGCCGCCGCCTTCCCGAGGTTCAGCGCCAACTGACCGTACGATTGACCTGATGAGAGGTCAGGTCTGATGGCTCGCGACAGGCGACCACCACGTACATCGCCAGCCGGCCCGGGTCGTTCCACACGCACCCGGGCCGGCTCGCGCGCGTCCGGAGCCAGGCCGGCCGCGACGCCGGACGCCGAGGCGCAGACCCCGGCGTCCGCACCGAAGGCCGCGTCCCGGCTGCCCAAGCTGCCCGGACGCCTCGGGCTGACCCGGCGGGCGCTGGCGGTGCTCAGCGTCCTGGTGGTGCTGGCGCTGTCCTACGCCAACTCGCTGCGGATCTATCTCGACCAGCAGCGCGATCTGGCCGCGGCGAACCAGCAGATCCAGGAGCGCACCCAGCGGATCAGCCAGCTCGAGGACGAGATCCGGCGCTGGAACGACCCGGCCTACGTGAAGGCCCAGGCCCGGGCCCAATTGGGCTGGCTGCTGCCGGGCGAGACCGGGTATCGGGTGATCGGCCCGGACGGCAAGCCGCTCGGTACCGGGGTGGTGCTGGACTCCGAGAACGAATTGCCCCCCGGCGAGCACTCCCAGATGTGGTTCGACCGGCTCTGGGGTTCGGTGGAGACCGCCGACAACCCCACCCGCAAGGTCGGACGCTGACCGCTGCCCGAACCCCGCCGGTGGGTGGTACGACGGGGACGGTTCCTTTCGTCCCACTGGTGATACCTTTCCGGCCGCTGGGCCCGTCCCGCACTTCGACAGCCCACCGGCCAGCGGGCAGAATGACCCCATGCCCGCGTCCCTGATCGACCCTGCCGACATCGCGGCGATCGAGGAACAGCTGGGCCGCACCCCGCGTGGCCTGGTCCGCGTCGCCTGGCGGTGCGCGAGCGGTCACCCGGGTGTCGTGGTCACCACGCCGCGGTTGCCGGACGGCACCCCGTTCCCGACCACCTACTACCTGACCTGCCCGCTGGCGGTCGCCGGCTGCTCCACCCTTGAAGCACAAGGTGTGATGGCCGAGATGACCCGGCGGCTCGGTGAGGACGCCGAACTGGCCGCCCGCTACGCCGCGGCCCACGACGCCTACCTGGCCGACCGCAAGGCTCTCGGTGAGGTGCCCGAGATCGACCGGGTCAGTGCCGGCGGCATGCCGACCCGGGTGAAATGCCTACACGTCCTGGTGGCGCATGCGCTGGCGGCCGGGCCGGGGGTGAACCCGCTCGGCGACGAGGCGGTGGAACTACTGCGAGATTTCCCGTTCGGCGAGTGTCTGGGGGCGGCATGAAGGTTGCGGCGATCGACTGCGGAACCAACTCGGTGCGACTGCTGGTCGCGGAGCCGGCGTCCGGGGGTGGGCTGGTCGACCTCGATCGCCGGCTGATCCTGACCCGGCTCGGCCAGGGCGTGGACGCCACCGGCCAGTTCCACCCCGACGCCCTGCGCCGCACCCTGGACGCCTTCGCCGAATACGCCCAGGTGATCGAGGAGTTCGGTGCCGACCGGGTCCGCCTGGTGGCCACCTCGGCCGCCCGGGACGCGTCCAACCGCGACGAGTTCTTCGCCGGCGCCCGCAGCCTGCTCGGTGTGGACGCCGAGATCATCAGCGGGGACGAGGAGGCGGCGCTGTCGTTCCGCGGCGCCCTGACCGCGCTGCCGGACGTCGCCGCCCCCGCCCTGGTGATGGACATCGGCGGCGGCTCCACCGAACTGGTGCTGGGCAGCGGCGGGATCACCCCCCGGATCGAGCACGGCCTCTCTCTCGACATCGGCAGCGTCCGGGTTCGGGAGCGTTTCCTGGCCGGCGACCCGCCCACCGGCGCGCAGATCGACGCGGCGTCCGACTACATCGACGCGCTGCTCGACTCCTCCGGCATCCCGTTCGCCGACGTGGCCACCTGGATCGGGGTGGGCGGTACCGCCACGTCTTTGTCGGCGGTCAGCCAGCGGCTGCCCGAGTACGACCGGACCAGGGTGCACGGCTCCACGCTGGCTCGCCACGACCTGTCCGCGCTCACTCAGCAACTGCTCGGCTCCAGCGTCGCGCAGGTCCGCGAGCTGCCGTCCATGCATCCCAAGCGGGCCGACGTGATCTGCGCCGGCGCCCTGATCGCGGACCGGGTCGGACGCCGGGTGCAGGTCGATCTCACCGTCAGCGAGTCGGACATCCTGGACGGCCTCGCCCTCGGCCTGTTGGAGGCCTGACCGGCCCTGCCCGACACGGTGCCGTCCGGGCCGGGCTCCTCTAGGATCGAGCCGTGCCCCCGTAGCCCAACCGGCAGAGGCAGGCGGCTTAAACCCGCCCCAGTGCGGGTTCGAACCCCGCCGGGGGCACCCAGCAGCCCGATGCGACGAGGGCTGGCCACCGACGGCAACTACATCGACTTCTGGGCGGAGTGACCCGAGGTCGCCGACGAGCCGTCCGGGAGCCGCGGAGGTCAGCTCACCCGTTCGTACTCTTCGACCACGACGCCGGAGTTGAACGTCCGCGCGCTGACCAGTCGAAACGACCTGACCGGGGCAGCTGTGCCGCCGCCGAACATCGGGATGCCGGCGCCCAGCACCACGGGGTTGCGTTTCAGCACCAGCCGGTCGATCTCGGGCAGCAGCGCCCCGGCCAGTTCGCCTCCGCCGCACAGGTAGATCGCCAACCCGTCCTCCCGTTTCAACGCCCGGACGGTGGCGAGGGCGTCCGCGGTGAACGTGACGCCCTCGGGTGGCGTCGTCTCCGAGCGGGTCGCCACATATTCGCGCAGCTGCGCGTACGGACGTTCGATGCCGACCGTGCGGGCGATGTCATAGCTGTGCCGACCCTGGATCACCGTGTCGAACCGGGTTCGCGGCGGCTCGATGCCCAGCGCGGTCAGGACGTGGGCGGGGAGCGCGTCGGCGAACTCGCCCACGATCACGCTCAGGTGATCGCCTTCCAGCGGGAAGGCGTCGTAGCTGCCGTCCGGAGCGGCGATGTAGCCGTCGATCGAGACTGCCACGTAGTAGACCAACTCGCGCACGGCGGCTCCAATCACTACTGATGTCGTGGTTGGAATCTACCACGACATCGGTAGTGATTGCGATAGGTTGGCGAGGTGCCACGAAACGCGGAGCGCCGCACCGTGCTCGCCGATGCGGCGGTACGGGTGCTGGCCCGGCAGGGCGCCCGCGGGCTGACCCACCGGGCGGTCGACGCCGAGGCCGCGGTTCCGACCGGCACCGCGTCCAATTACTTCGCATCCCGCGACGAGATCGTGGACGCGATCCTGCTGCGGATCGGCGAGCGTCTTCAGCCCGACCCTCGGGTGCATGCGGCTCTCGCCGAGCGGACGCCGGACCGGACCCTGTTCGCCGCCTACCTGCGCGACATCGTCCATCGCCTCACCGCCGACCGGGACGCCGCCATCGCCCTGTTCGAACTGCGACTCGAGGCGACCCGCCGGCCCCATGTCGCCGACATTCTGAACACCTGGCAACGCCAGGAACTGCGCGCCGACGTCGAGTTCACCGAACGGATGGGGCTGCCCGGCGACCGCGCCGCCATCGTCCTGTTCCACTACGCACTCGATGGCCTGATCCTCGACCAGCTCACCGTCCCGCTCGATCCGGACGCCGATCCCGACGCGGCGGTGGGCGTCCTGGTGGAGCGGGTCCTCGGTCCCCGGAGCTGACCGAGGGCGGTTGCCGCCCCCTCCGGCGCGGTTTCGGGTCGCCGACTCAGGGAGGAACCGGGGGTGGGAAGCTTCCCGGCGTTCCGCGCGTTACCTACTATGGATGCACATCCACTAGGAGGAAGAAACCCACATGCGTAGCTCCAACCCCGTTCTCTCGAGGCCGGATGCTTTCACCCCGCAACAGCAACAGAACCCGTACGGCTACCAGCAGTACGGCCAGCCGCAGGGTCAGTTCGGCTATCAGCAGCCGGGCCAGCCCTTCCCCGGCCAGCAGTACCCGCAGGATCCGGTCCAGGCGACCCGCGGGGTGATGACCATCGACGACGTGATCACCAAGTCGGCGATCACGATGGGCACCGTCATCGCCTCCGCCGCGCTGACCTTCATGTTCCTGCCGCGGACGCTGTTGCTGCCGGCGATGATCGTCAGTGCGCTGGTGGGCTTCGTCACCGTCCTGCTGGTCTCCGCGCGGCGGGTGATCAACCCGGGGATGGTGCTGGCCTACGCCGCCATCGAGGGTGTCTTCATCGGTGCTGTCAGCAAGGTCTACGAGTCCGCCTGGGGCGGCATCGTCCCGACCGCGGTGATGGCGACGCTGATCACCGCCGCTGCCACGCTCGGCGCCTACAAGTTCTTCCGGATCAAGGTCAACAACAAGTTCCGCAAGATGGTGATGATCGGCACCATGGCCTACGCCGCCGTCCTGCTGGTGAACTTCGTGCTGTCGCTGTTCGGCATGGGCTTCCTGTTCTCGGGCGGCAACCTGGCCTTCCTGCTGCTGATCTCCGCGATCGGCGTGGGGCTGGCGGTGTTCAACCTGATCCTCGACTTCGACTACATCGAGCAGGGCATCGCGATGCGCGCCCCCGAGTCGGAGTCCTGGCGCGGCGCCTTCGGCCTGACCGTCACCATGGTCTGGCTCTACATCGAGATGCTGCGGCTGCTGTCCTACTTCCGGTCCAACTGACCTCGATCTCGTCACAACGCCGCCGGGTCCGTCCGGCGGCGTTGTCGCGTTTCCGCGTCCCCCCGACGCAGCGCTCGCCTAACTATTTCCCGCTCGCTGAACTCAGCGAGCGCTAAATAGTTAGGCGAGCGGTCGATGGGGGAGGAGGCCGGACGCCTCAGCCGGCGTTGCGTCGGCGGTAGCCGAACCGGGCGGCCAGCGTGGCCAGATGGCGGTCCAGCAGTGCCCGGGACCCGGCCGCCCAGTGCAGCCGGTGCCACTGGTTCAGCGGCACCCAGCGAGCGGACGCCGTGGTGCCCCCGACGTCCCGGACCACCGGGTCGGTGGGCTCCGGGCAGGTCGCCGCATAGATGATCCGGACGGCGTGGAAGTCCTCGACGACACCGCGCGGCGAGCGTCCGATCCAGTGGTCGGTCTGGACGTCCAGCAGCTGGGAGATTTCGACGTGCTGGTCGGTTTCCTCCACGGCCTCGCGAATCACCGCCTGGCTGGGATTCTCACCCGGGTCGATGCCGCCGCCCGGCAGCCCCCACGAGTGCGGAACCGCGGTGCGCTCGGAGAACTCGGTGGCCAGCAGCCCCCGGCGGCTCAGCACGATCGCATAGGCGGCCAGCCGCTGCCGGACCAACGGGTCGCCGAGTTCGTCCTCGGTCAGGCCGGGGTCGAGCGCCCGGCGGCGACGCAGCCCGCGACTGGACACCGCCCGGCCGTGGGCCGAGACCTGCACGGTCAGGGTCAGCTCGTCGCCCTGGCCGGTCGCCGACAGCGGCCGGACGATTCGGTAGCCGAGTTCCCAGGCCAGTTGATGCGGATCGGCGCCATGCTCGAGCGGACGGGCGAAGACGCTCGCTCCGCCCGCGACCACGACGCCGACGATCTGCATCTGCCCATGATGACCGAGGGTTTTGGGCAGACCAAACCGACTCCCCGGCGCACCCCGGCTGCGGGCTGACCGTCGACGGCGTCCGCACGTACACTCAGTCACACTCTCGCGGCGAAGGAGCGGACGGTGCAGTACAGGGACTCGGCGGGCCTGGACAGCTCGCAGGTGCGCAGCAGTTCCGGAGCGGCGGGCGGCAAGCTGGCCGTCGGCGGCGTCGGCGGCCTGGTGATCGTGCTGCTGGCGGTCTTCCTCGGCTTCGACCCGAGCGCGCTGCTCAGCGGTACCGAGGCCGGGCCGCAGCAGAACACCGACAGCTATGCCCAGTGCCGCACGGGGGCCGACATCGAGCAGAACCGCGATTGCCGGTTCGTCGCCTACACCAACTCGATCCAGGCGTACTGGAGCAAGGCGCTGCCTGGCTACCAGCCGACCACCACCAACATCTTCACCGGCCGGGTGAGCACCGCCTGCGGTACCGCGACGTCCGCGGTGGGGCCGTTCTACTGCCCGGTCGACCGGGTGGTCTATCTGGACACCGGCTTCTTCGACCAGCTCACCCGGCAACTCGGCGCCAAGGGCGGGGACGCCGCCGAGGCCTACGTGATCGCCCACGAGTACGGGCATCACATCTCCAACCTGACCGGCGTGCTGGAGCGGGCGCAGCAGGCGGGCAACCAGACCGGGCCCAACTCGCCCCAGGTGAAGCTCGAACTGCAGGCCGACTGCTACGCGGGGGTGTGGCTGGCGAACGCGGCCAAGGACGCTGCGTCCCCGATCGCCGCGGTGACCCGCGACGACATGCTGCGGGCCGCGGACGCCGCCCGCGCGGTGGGTGACGACCGGATCCAGGAGCAGTCCACCGGACGGGTCGACCGGGAGTCCTGGACGCACGGGTCGGCGAAGCAACGGCAGGACTGGCTGACCAGAGGATTCAACTCCGGGGATCCCCGGCAGTGTGACACCTTCGCCGCCTGAGCACCGCCGAGCCACGAAAAGGCCCTGCCTAACTATCTGCGCCCTCCCGCATGCGGGAGGGCGCAGATAGTTAGGCAGGGCCTTGTCGGCTGGGGAAAGTGCGGGCGGGGGAGGACCCGGGCGGCGTCCGGGCCCAGCGGTTCAGCGGGTGAGTTCCTGGCCGTCCAGGTCGGTGGTCAGCGAGGTGCTTCCGATGGTGAAGTGCATCCGGGGGATGCCGGTGCGCTCCCGGTCGTCCACGGTCACCTGCCAGCGGGTGCCGGCGTCGAACAGGCCCTTGAGCCGGGCGTCGGCGAGCACTCGCCAGATCGCGGACGCCCGTACCCGGGACACGCTGAAGGTGGGCAGATCGGAGCGCTGCGACCGCTCGTTGATGGTGACCGGGACGGTGGAGGTGCGCAGCCGCCGGATCGTGGTGGTGGCGCTGCCGGGCAGGTCGACCCAGGCGCCCAGATTCGACTGCACCCCGATCGCCAGGGCGTTGGCGCCGGTCGCGGTGACGTCGTCCAGGCCGCGTTGGATGCCGCCCTCGGTGTTGAAGTCGAGGGTGGGCAGCAGGCCCCCGTCCGGGTAGAAGAAGACGGTGCGCGACTCCGGAAGGGTGGACACGCTCATGAACAGCTCGCCGGCCGAGGAGTCCACGATCTGCAGTTCCTGGCCGCTCTCCGAGCCGGAGATGGCGGCGGCGGCACGGAACAGCCCGCCGATGTTGTCGATGTTGAACTCGTCGATCGAGAAGACCCGCTGCTGCACGTAGGCGACATCGCTGTCCACCTGCTTGATGGTGTTGTCCCGCCAGGCCCAGGTCTCCGGCTGGTCGTCCTTGACCACGGTGATGGCGGCCCACTCCTTGGCGATCTCGACCTGGATCAGCCGCGGGGTGCCGGCCTTGGCGATCAGCCGGCGGATCATCGCGCGCGCCTGCTCGGGGGCGGTGAGATCGACCGCGACCGGGGACGGGCTGCTGCTCGGGCTCGTCGTCGGGGTGGGCGGGGTGCATCCGCCGAGCAGGGTGACCACGACCACGGCCGCGGCCAGGGCTCGGGGGGATCGCACCAGGCGAGACTACCCGTCCAGGGCAGACTGGGGCCCATGGACCTGAACCGGGATGCCCTGTCCGTCGCCCCCGATCTGCTCGGGATGCGGCTCCGGGTGGGGCCGGTGACGCTGCGGATCACCGAGGTGGAGGCCTACCACGGCGCCGACGATCCGGCCGCGCACGCCTACCGGGGCTGGCGCCCGCACACCCGGCACCTGTTCGAGCCGCCCGGCACGCTGTACTGCTACCGGTCCTACGGCATTCACATCTGCGCCAACCTGGTCTGCGGCCCGGACGGCAGCGGCTCGGCGGTGCTGCTGCGTGCCGGCCAGGTGGTGGAGGGGCTGGACGTCGCGCGCGCCCGGCGTCCCGGCGTCCCCGATGTCCGGCTGGCTCGCGGACCCGGGTGCCTGGGCCAGGCGCTGGCGCTGACCCTGGCGGATTCCGGACGCCGCCTCGGCGAGCCCGAGCTGGACCTGCTGCCTCGGCGGGAGGAGAGCGGACGGATCGCGACCGGGCCGCGGGTCGGGGTGTCGGTGGCTGCCCGCCGGCAGTGGCGGTTCTGGCTGGCCGGGGATCCGACGGTGTCGGTCTACCGTCCCAGCCCGCGGCTGCGGCCGGCCGCGCCCGCAGCGGCGGGTGAGAATGGTGCCGCAACGTAAGGCGGGGCCGGACCAAGTATGAGTTGGTCCGGCCCCTGTTCGCTCGGGGAAGACGACTCCCGAACTCCGGTCGGCTCGCCGGCTCGTCCGCTCGTCTTACGGAACACCCGTGGATTGCTCCCCGGGCAATGAGCCCCGATCTCCTACCGTGTACCGGATCACTGGTGACGGCCCTGTGAAGTCTTTCGACTCCGGTTCGTCGGATCCGGCGTAGAGCTATTTCTACTCCGCATCGCGGGCCGGCGCAAGGCTTTTCGGGGAGGTTTTCCGTCGACTTCGGCGATCCGTCTCGCGTTCGGGTATCTGCCTGTCACAAGGGGCTTTGCTCGTCCCAACTGTCTCAGCTGTCACAGCCGGGCGGCGTCCGGGAACGACTCGACCGGACCACCTCATACGCGGTCCGGTCGCAACTCCTTTCTATCCGCTGAGCGTTCGCCAACTGTGGATCGACACGCCGCACGCGGCCGTCACGCCGGGAGTATGGTGGCTCTACCGGTCATCGTCGACCGGGTTCGGACCGATCGGATCGAGGTTTCAATGTCAGATCAGAGTGCGAGCGACTCGCTCGAAGAGTCCCAGGACACCACCGTTGTCGTGGCGCGGTCGGTGTCCCAACCGGTGAAGGAAGTGTGGCGGCTGCTGGCCACCCCGGTGGGTGCCGAGGCACTGCTGGGCGAGGGCGGCCTCCTCGGCGACAAGGGCGACAGCTGGCGATCCAACAACGGCACCTACGGCGTGGTACGCAGCTATCACCCGCTGGAGCAGATCCGCTTCAGTTGGCACGCGGACGCCGAAGCCCCCAAATCGCTGGTCGACCTGCACCTGGTCAAGCAGTCCGAGGACTCCACGGTGGTCGAGATCCGGCACGAGCACATCCCGGGCGGTTGGGACGTCGACGCGATCACCCAGCACTGGGAGAGCGCACTCGACCGGATCGCACAAGCGAGCTGATCTTCTGCGGTTCCGCAGGCACCGACGGGGCCCCGACCGATGACGGTCCGGGCCCCGTCCGCATGTCCAGCCCGGTCCGCAGGTCGGGCGCCGTCCGCATGTCCAGCCCGGTCCGGGTGTCGGGTGCCGTAGCTCAGCTGGCGAACCGGGCCGCGGAGCGGGCGCGGGCCTTGGCCGCCTCCACCTCGCGGTTCTTCGGCGGGGCGGTGGTGGTCAGGTGGTCGAGCAGGTGCTGGGTGATCTGGGCGATCTCCTCGACCGCCTCGTCGAAGTACTGCTGATTGGCCTTGGACGGCTTGGTGGTCCCGGACACCTTGCGGACGAACTGCAGCGCGGCCGCGCGCACCTCGTCACTGGACGCCGGCGGCTCGAAGTTGTTCAGCGGGCGGATGTTGCGACACATGCGGTCACCCTACGCCGCACCGTCCCGGCCGCCCAGGGCCGTGCCGAGGCCCCGCGGATCGCCCAGCGCCGGCGCAGCGCGGGCACAGCGGCCGCACAGTCCGGCTTCGTACAACTGATCCATGAGCGATTCGGTACTGGCGAGGCGGGTCTCCCGCAGGCTGTTGTTCGGCGGCGGCGCCGCCGGCGTGGTGGGCCTGGGCGGGACGACCGCCTGGGCGCTCAACCGGTACGTCATCGAACATGTCGAGGGCACGGTGACCGAGAGCACCACCGCGGCACCCACCGGCACGGTGAGCGACAACCGCTACACCAGCGCCAGCACCTCGCTGACCGTCGAGAAGGTCTCCACCGGCTCCGGTTCGGACGCCGTCACCTACTTCGTCGCCGACATCACCACCAGCGACGCCACCCTGATCCGTTCGGCCTTCGCGAAGGACTCCTTCGGGTCGAACATCATCGACTACCCCTCCACGATGGCCGCCGCCAAGAACGCGGTGCTGGCGATCAACGGCGACTACTACGGCTTCCGCGACACCGGCATCGTGGTCCGCAACGGCGTCGCCTACCGCGACAAGGGCGCCCGGCAGGGTCTCGCGCTGTACCGGGACGGCTCGATGGCGCTCTACGACGAGACCGCGACCAGTGCGCAACGGCTGATCGACGACGGCGTCTTCCACACCCTGTCCTTCGGGCCCGGGATGGTGGCCGACGGCAAGGCGGTCGCCGGCATCGACGCGATCGAGATCGACACCAACTTCGGCAACCACTCGATCCAGGGCGACCAGCCGAGAACCGGGGTCGGGATGATCGAGCCCGGCCATTTCCTGTGGATCGTGGTGGACGGCCGCAGCACCGGCTACAGCCGCGGGGTCGGCCTGCCGGAGTTCGCCCAACTGTTCCTGGACCGCGGGGCCACCCTCGCCTACAACCTGGACGGCGGCGGATCGTCGGCGATGGTGTTCGACGACGCGCTGGTCAACAACCCGTTGGGCCGGGGCAAGGAGCGCGGCACCTCCGACATCCTGTACCTGGCGGGCTGAGCCATGGTGCTGCTGATCCCCGCCTACGAGCCGGACCACAAGCTGCTCGACCTGCTCCGCGAGCTGGCCGACATCGCTCCCGAACTGGACGTGGTGGTGGTCGACGACGGCAGCGGCCCGCTCTACGCACCGGTGTTCTCCGACGCCTCCGCCCTGGGCGCGGACGTGATCGGGTTCGCCGTCAACCACGGCAAGGGTGCGGCGCTGAAGCACGGTTTCGCGCACATCGCGGCGCACTACCCGGGCCAGGACGTGGTCTGCGCCGACTCCGACGGCCAGCACCGGGTCCTGGACATCCTCCGGGTCGGCCGCGCGGTCCGTCCCGGGGCGATGGTGCTCGGCGTCCGGTCCTTCGGTGGCCGCGTGCCGGCCCGCAGCCGGGTCGGGAACGCCATCACCCGCTGGGTCTTCCGCGCGGTGACCGGCGTTCCGGTGAGCGACACCCAGACCGGGCTGCGGGGCTACCCGGCGTCCGCGCTGAGCTGGCTGGGCAGTGTTCCGGGGGACCGGTTCGAGTACGAACTCAACCTGCTGCTGCGGGCCCGGGGTGCCGGCTGGACGATCGAGGAGCTGCCGATAGACACCGTCTATCTGGCCGGGAACGCCTCCTCGCATTTCCGTCCGCTGGCCGATTCGATCCGCGTCTACCGGCCGCTGCTGGCCTTCTCGGCGTCCTCACTGGCCGGCTTCGCGGTCGACCTGCTGGTGCTGCTGGCGATGCAGGCCTGGACCGGCAACCTGCTGGTCTCGGTGATCGTGGCACGCGCGGTGAGCTCGGCGGCGAATTTCGCGATCAACCGGCGCCTGGTGTTCGCGTCGCGGCGTCGGACCCGCGGCGCGCTGGGCCGCTACTACCTGCTGGTGTCGGTGCTGCTGCTCGCCAATTACGGTCTGCTGGCCGCGCTGACCGGCCTCGGCATGGCGTTGCTGGCCGCCAAGCTGCTGGTCGAACCCGTGCTCTTCCTGGCCAGCTACCACGTCCAGCGCAGCCTGGTCTTCGGTGCCGGCGGCTCGGTCGGGGCCGTGGCGCTGGAACGGGAACCCGTGCTTGCCGGGAGGCGCTGAGCGCCGTGATGAGCGGTTTCAGCCGCGCCGGCGCCATTCGATCGCGGGGCAGGTGTCCATCACCATCGGCAGCCCGGCGGCTTGGGCGCGGGCGAAGGCGTCGTGGTCGATCACGCCCAGCTGGAACCACACCCCGCCGGCGCCGATGGCCAGGGCTTCGTCGACGAACGGGCCGGCGGCCTCGGAGCGGCGGAAGACGTCCACCACGTCGATGTGGAACGGCACCTCGGCCAGCGACGGGTAGCCCTGCTCGCCGAGCACGGTCGGTGCGGCCGGATGGATCGGGACGATCCGTTTGCCGCGGCTCTGCAGCAACGCGGCGATGGCGTACGCGGTGCGTTCCGGATTGTCGGACAGCCCGACCACGGCCCACACCTCGGACCGGTCCAGGAAGTGGTCGATGGCGGCCTGGTCCTGCCAGGCCGGGCGGGTCGGCGCGTCCGAGGTCATGGCGGTCAGCCTACGGGCTTGTTCAGCGTGATCCACAGCGCCCGGCTGGCGGCCAGCAACTCGCCGTCGGCGGTGTGTAGGGCCGCCGCGGTGTCGTATTTGCGGCCCTCGTGGCCCAGCGCCCAGCCCATCACCACGCACCGTTCACCCTGCCGCGGCAGCCGGCGCAGCTCGGCGGTGAACCGTCCCAGCAGCATCAGCGCCGGCCACTCGGCGAAACAGCCGTAGCCGAACAGGGACGGGCAGTCGATGCTCGCCCAGACCACCTCGGGACGGGCCGCGCCGTCGGCGCAGACGGTGGCGTCCGGCACCCAGGGCGCTGCCGCGACCCGACGTCCGGGAACCGGGCCGGGGAAGATCTGCAGCCCGTCCGGACGGTCGGTGCCGCAGACGAAGCACTGCGGATAGGGATGATCGACCAGCCACGGGCAGTCCCGGGCCGCCTGCCCGGCCTCGCCGAAGCCGACCGGCTCGGGGATGTCCAGGTCCAAGGCGGCCGGACGGGCCTCGGCGACCAGGGCGTCCGCGGCGCCGACCCGGACGCCGGCGGCGTCCACGACGGCCGGCAGTGGGACGTCCAACGGCGGCGGACGCCACAGCGTCACCTCGGCGGGACCCAGCGGCAACCCGAGCGCGGCCGCCACCGCGCCGGCGCTGTAGCCGCCGTTGCCGGAATCGGCGGGGCCGCGGAAGCGGTGCGGGACGACGACGTTCACGACGTCTCGAGCAGGTGCAGCAGGCCGCGGGCGTAACTGCGCTCGGCGTCGATGTCGAGGTGCCGGGTGCCGTCGGTCAGGGTCACCGCGAAGCCGCCCGGAACCGCCTCCAGGGTCTGGAAACGCTCACCCAGCTCGTCGCGCAACTGGTCTTCGCGGGGCAGCCAGAGCACCCGGGTGTGGTCGATCGAGTCCAGCGCCCACTCGGTGGTGCCGTTGAACTTGAAGATCATCGATTCGCCCGGCACTTCGTCGGCCTCGATCACCATCTCGGCGATCACGAAGACCTCGTCGGCCAGCTCGCCGCCGGGAATGGTGAACCGGTCGCCGCTGGCCGGGCGCCAGCTCAGCCCGGCGGACTTCAGGCGTCCGGCGAGGTCGGTGTCGATCATGCCGGTCAGAATAGTGCGACGACCGAACCGGGGACCCGGCTCAGGCGTCCGGGTTGCAGGTCACCCCGGTGGCATGGATCGGGCAGTACCCGCGGGGGTTCGCCTCCAGGTACTGCTGGTGGTAGTCCTCGGCGTAGTAGAAGGCGTCGGCCGGTTCGATCTCGGTGGTGAGCGGGCCGTACCCGGCGTCCGCGAACGCCCTGGTGAAGGCGTCCCGGGCGGTGAGCGCGCGTTGCTGCTGGTCGTCGTCCAGGGTCAGGATCACCGACCGGTACTGGGTGCCGCGGTCGTTGCCCTGCCGGAAGCCCTGGGTGGGGTCGTGGTTCTCGAAGAAGATCCGCAGCAGGTCGGAGTAGCTGAGCTTGGCTGGGTTGTAGACCACGCGCACCACCTCGGCGTGGCCGGTGCGTCCGGAGCAGACCTCTTCGTAGGTCGGGTTCGGGGTAAACCCGCCGGCGTAGCCGGCGGCCGTGTTGACCACGCCGCGGGTGTTCCAGAACAGCTTCTCGACGCCCCAGAAACAACCCAGGCCGAGGATCGCCACCTCGGCGCCCTCGGGAACCCGGTCGACCGGATGACCGAACACCCGATGGAAGAACGGGTGTCGCAGCACCGGAGTTTCGCGTCCGGGCAGGGCGATGCGGGGATCGACCATGGTCGGTTTGGTGAACAGCATGCTTGGCCTCCTGCGAGATGCAACCGCCGGACGTGTCCGAGCATTCCAGCAGACAGCGGATCGAGGCTTCGGGAACCGCCGATCAGTGCGACGGATCGCTGGTTGAGCTTGAAACCTGCTGCCGGAGGGGTCTCGACAAGCTCGACCAGCGACAATCGGCGCTCCAGGTTCCGGTCAGCGGTTCCAGCCGGCCAGCGCGGCGCCGACCTTGTCGAACACCGGTCGCGGCGAGGTCCCGGTGTATCGGCCCAGCATCGAGAAGGTGTACAGCTGCCCGGTGGTGTCGCTGACGTAGCCGCTGAGCGCGGTCACCCCGCTGAGGGTGCCGGTCTTGGCGCGCAGGTTGTTCTGCGCCGGCGTCCCGCGCATCCGCGAGCTGAGCGTGCCGCCGATGGCCGGATCGGCGTTCCCGGCCAGCGGCAGGGCGTCGTGGAAGATGCCGAACCAGGTGCGGGTACGGGCGTACTGCAGCACCCGGACCAGCACCTGGGCGGTGAGCTTGTTGCGGTGCGCCAGGCCGGAGCCGTCCACGATCTGCACCGTGCTGGGCACGCTCTGGGTGGACTTCAGCCAGCTCAGCACCCGGGCGGATCCGGCTTTCCAGGTGCCGGCCTTGTCGCCGCTGCGTCCGAGGGTCTTGATCAGGTGCTCGGTCATGCCGTTGTTGGAGGGCTTCATCAGCGTCCGGACGATCGTGCTGAGCGGCACCGAGGTGTCGGACGCCAGACTGACCCGCGCCGTCGGCAGGCTTCCGGTGGTCGCCGATCCGTCGACGACGATGCCGCTCGCCCGCAGCACGTTGCGGAAGACATGCGCGACGTAGCGGGCCGGGTTGCTGATCGTCACGGTCGCGGCGACGGTCGATCGCTTCAGCGCCACCCGGCCGGACACGGTGACGGTGTTGGTTCCGTTGCTGCGCCGGACGCCGACGCTCGCGCCGCTGCCGGCCTTCGTCGTGGTGGTCTTGTTGACCAGCTTCAGGTAGCCGGCCGCGGTGGCCGGAACGACGCCGAGGACGGCCTTCTTGCCGGTCTTCGATCCGGGCTTGTAGGTGACCTGGATGGTGCCGACCTTGAACGCCGAGGACGGCGAGAGGGTCAGCCCGGAGATCTGCGCGGCGTAGGAGGAGTTGTAGTCGTTGGGGTTCCAATAGTCGTTGTACTTGTCGTTGTCGAAATAGCCGCCGTCGCCGATCACGGCGCCGCTGACCCGCCGGACGCCGGCCGCCTTCAGCTGCGCGGCCAGCGACTTCAGATCGGACTCCAGCAGCGTCGGGTCGCCGTTGCCGCGCAGGTAGAGGCTGCTCACGGTGCCGTCCGCGGAGGGGGTGGCCGGGGCGTAGACCCGGGTGTCGAAGCGGTACTCGGGACCGAGCAGGTCCAGGGAGGCGGCGGAGGTGAGCAGCTTCATGTTCGAGGCCGGGCTGATCGCCGTCGCGGCCGATCTGCTGTACAGCTCGTCGCCCGAGGCGGAGTCGGCGACCAGGACGCCGACGGTCGCCTTGGTGACCGCGGAGGTCTTCAGGACGGCGTCCAGCTTGCCGGCCAGGTCGGGATCGGTCACCGCCGCCGGCGCCGCCGGACGGGCGTCCGCCGGCGTCGGAACGACGAGCAGCCCCAGGCTGCACAGGGTGACCAGGGAAAAGAGCATGCTGCGGCGCGGTGTGGCCATCATCGGGGGTGTCTCCAAGGGGGGTGGGGGTGCGCCCACGATGACACAACGACGCGGCGGCTCGCCAGACGTCCGACAGTCGGGAGGACGCGGTCCGGAACCAAGCGGGGACGAACCAAGCGGGGGCGAACCAAGCCGGGACGGTTCCTTTCCGGTTCAAGGAGCCGTCCCCTGAACCGGAAAGGAACCGTCGCTCAGTTCAGGGCGGGGAGTTCCCAGTCGATCGGGTCGGCGCCCTGCTGGGCCAGTGCGGCGTTGGTGCGGCTGAACGGACGCGAGCCGAAGAACCCCGAGCGGGCCGACAACGGCGACGGGTGTGCCGAGGCGATCACCGGGACGTCGCCGAGCATCGGCTGGAGATTCTGCGCGTCCCGACCCCAGAGGATGGCGACCAGCGGTCCGCCGCGGGCCACCAACGCCTGGATGGCGCACTGGGTGACCTCCTCCCAGCCCTTGCCGCGATGCGATCCGGGGGAGCCGGGGCGGACGGTGAGCACCCTGTTGAGCAGCAGCACGCCTTGCTCGAACCAGGCCGACAGGTCGCCGTGCGCGGCCGGCGCGATGCCCAGGTCGCTGGACAGCTCGGTGTAGATGTTGACCAGCGAGCGGGGCAGCGGGCGGACGTCCGGGGCGACCGAGAAGGACAACCCGACGGCGTGGCCGGGGGTGGGGTAGGGGTCCTGCCCGACGATCAGCACCCGGACTCCGGCCAGCGGACGGCCGAACGCCCGCAGCACGTTGGTGCCGGCGGGGAAATAGCCGCGTCCCTCGGCGAGCTCGGCGCGCAGGAAGTCGCCCATCGCGGCGATCCGTCCGGCGACCGGCTGCAGGGCCTGTGCCCAATCCGGCGCGACCAACTCACTCAACGGTTTCGGGTTCACTGTTCCTCCTGTCCAGCCGGGCCGGGATCATCGCCGCGGCCACCGTGCCCGCCACCAGAATGGCGGTACCGGAGCCGAACGCGGCCCACATCCCCCAATGATCGGCCAGGATGCCGGCGGCCAGCGGCCCCAGGATGGCGCCGATGTCGCCGACCATCGAGTAGATCGCGATGGGTTGGCTGCCGGCGTCCTTGGCGGCATCGCCCAACGCCGCGGTGGGGGCGGTGCCCAGGGCTGCCGACCCGACCCCGTAGATGCACAGCAGCACGATCAGCACCTGCAGGTTGGGTGCAAACGGGGTGGCGATGGTGGCCACCGCTGCCAGCACGCCACCGGTGACCATCACCGGGCGGCGTCCGATGGTGTCGGTGGCGCGTCCGGCCGCGGGCAGGGCGGCGGTCTGGGCGACGGCGGCGATCGCGAACGCGATGCCCGCCCAGGACGGTTCGGCGTGCAGCGCGCCGACCACCAGGATCGGCACCAGCGCCGAGCGGACGCCGAAGCTCTGCCAACCCTGGCCGAAGCTCATCAGACAGGCGGCCCGGAAGCGGCTGTCGGCGACCACCTGGCGCAGCGACCGGGTCGGCGCCACCGCGGCCGCCTCGGCCATGCCGGGCGGGTCGTGCAACTGGGTGAAGGCGATGGTGCCGGCGATCACCAGGGTTCCGGCATAGAAGAAGAACGGCGCGGACAGCGAGATGCCGGCCAACAGCCCGCCGATCGCGGGCCCGGTCATGCCGCCGAGCAGGAAGCCGCCCTGGTAGAGGCCGCTGGCCCGGCCGCGCAGTTCGGGGCCGACGCTGGCCAGCAGCAGGGCGGTGGCCGAGATGGTGAACATGGCCGAGCCGAGGCCGCCGACGGCACGCCACAGCAACAGCTCTGCGTAGCCGCCCGAGATGCCGCAGAGTGCGGACGACGCCCCGACGATCCACATCCCGATGCCGATCGTGCGGCGATGGCCGATCCGGTCCGAGATCCGCCGGCAGAACGGGCTGATCGCCAGCCGCATCCCGGCGAATGCCGACACCACGAGCCCGATCAGGAAGTTCGAGACGCCGAACGACGAGGCGAAGATCGGCAGCACCGGGCTCATCACCCCGAACCCGACCGCCACGAAGAAGGCTGAGACCGCCAGCATCACCACCGTGCGCGGCAGCGGTGTCCGCAGCGTCCACTTCACTCGGGTCAACCTATAGCCCCACGGTCGCGGGGGTGATCGCGGACGGTTCGTGGTCGGATCCTGGGCGACCGCGTCATCCCGGACGTGCCCGGGGAACGCTTCTGGCGCGGATGCCGCGAGCCGTCGGTGAGATTCGCGGGCATCGGGCCGGACGTCTCCGCGCCGATCTCGCCACCGGTGTCTGCTGGCCGGATCGATGACTGGTTTCATGAAATAACACGAAAGTCGTCACCGAAGGTGAAAGCAGGTGCCGATGGCGAGATCGACGGGGCAGGCGAGCGCACCGTCCGGAGGAAGGCGGAGCGACACCCGAGATGCCTGGGAGGCTCCGGGCTGCCGGGCGGCAACGGTGGGAGCGGCGAGGTGTGACGCGGGGATCCGGCGGCTTGTGGTCGGTCAGTTGACCGGGACGGCCACACCCGCGCTCATGGCGTTCTCCTTGAGTAGCACTGTGGCCACCGAGTCGTCGGTGGCGATGTCGAACACCACGTTGCCGGTCAGCTTCTGACCCTTCTTGATGTAGTCGGCTTTCAGCGCTCCGGCGTACATCATCGCGCCAACGTCCGGGGTCACCTCTCCGTCGATCTGTGCGGTGGTGATCGTGATGTCTCCAAGGAACATGCCAATGTTCTTGAGGGCGGTTGCAGAGACGTTCACCTTGCAGAACTGCCCGTCCGGATCGAGTGGGCTGTAGTTCCCGTCCTTCATCGGGTCCGTGGTGCATTTCACGGAGTTGACGACGAACTCCACATCACCATCGACAACCGGTGTGCCGATCTTTGGCGTCGTATTCGTCTTGGCCGACGCTGGCGCCGTCTCCGCAGGGGCCGTAGAGGCTGTCCCCACCGGTTGCGTTGCCTCGGGGGCGGGGCCGGAGCAGGCGCCAAGGCCGAGAGCCAGTGTGAGCGTGGCGGCGAGTGTCACCGCGGTCTTTGAGGGCGTAGTGATCATGAGCTTCTCCTGGGGTCAATCCATCTGTGATGGATAGCCATAACGTATCGCATCTCTTGAGCCGTTGTGGTTGACGGGTGACTCCATTCGTCCGCGAGCCTGACTTCGACGCACTGCGATTGCATCTCGCTCGTCTGCGTCATGCTCGCGGGTGGTCCTACGACGAGTTGGCCGCACGATCCGGTGTTGGCCGCGCGACGATCGTCAGTCTTGAGTCCGGCCGTCCTCGCCGGAACCCCGGCAAGCCGGCGTCGGAGGGAACGCTGCGCACGTGGTTTCGGATTGCTGAAGCATTCGAGATCGAGTTCGGCGAACTCGTCCGGCCGCTTTACGGAGCTCATCCCGACGACGCCCCTTGAGTAGCCATTCACGGCGCCTGACTACGGCATCACCAGCCGGGCCGCGGATCGTGCCGCAGTAGGGTGGTCGGCAACCCCAGGAAAGGACCTGAGCGTGGCTTTCAGTCTGTTCCGCCGCTCCCGGCGCCGCCCCGCCCTGCCGGCCCGAATCTCCGAACCTCCGGTCGTGCTCGTCGAGTCGCCGGCCGCCCCTGCCGAGGAGGAGGCCATTCCGCAAGGCGTCCGGACGGCCGCCGGCTGGGCCTGGCGGGCGCTCGTGCTGGCCGCCCTGGTCTGGGGTATCGGGTGGCTGCTCGCCGAATTCTCCGAGGTGAGTGTGCCGCTGGCCATCGCCTTCCTGCTGGCCGCCCTGCTCAGTCCGCTGGCGCAGCGGCTGAAGCGGTGGAACTGGCCGCCGCTGCTGGCTGCCGCCGGAGGCCTGCTGGTGATGGTCCTGGTGGTCGTCGCGATCATCTGGGGAATCGGCGCCACCGCGGCCCGCCAGGCCCCGGCGCTGGTCGACCAGACGGTGGCCGGCTTCCACACCTTCATGCAGTGGCTGGCCGGTGAACCCTGGTACATCGACCAGGCCCAGATCGATCAGTGGATGGGGTCGCTGACCACCTGGATCAGCGATTCCCGGGCGGTGCTCGCCGGCTATGCGGCCCGGGTGGGCGCCTCGGTCGGGCACTTCTTCGCCGGAGTCGCCATCGCGATGATCGCCACCTTCTTCTTCCTGGCCGACGGCGACCACATGTGGAAGGGATTCGTCGGCATCCTGCCGCCGCGCTACCGCGAGTCCACCGACGCCGCCGCCCATCGCGGCTGGGCGTCCCTGGTCAGCTACATGCGCGCCCAGGTGATCGTCTCGGCTGTGGACGCCGCCGGCGTCACGATCATCGCCGCGATCCTCGGCGTCCCGATGGCGCTGGCGTTGTTCGCGCTCACCTTCATCGTCTGCTTCGTGCCCGTGGTCGGCGCCGTGATCGCCGGCACCGTGGCCACCTCACTGGCGCTGATCACCCACGGCTGGGGGGCGGCGCTGATCATGCTGGGTGGCACGATCGCGGTGATGTGGCTGGAGTCGCACCTGCTGCAGCCGTTGCTGCTGGGCCGGGCCGCGTCGCTGCATCCGCTCGCGGTGCTGATCGGCATCGCGGTGGGCGCCACGATCGGCGGGATCGTCGGCGCACTGGTGGTGATTCCCGTGATGGCCTTCGGTGTCGCCTTCGTCCGGCACCTGCGAGGGCTACCGATCGGCGAGCACGAGGAGAACAAGGGTAAACACTGACCGACTTGCTCTTTCTATTCTGAAAAGAGCGGTTTACATTTGCTGCATGGCAACTGAACCTGATCTCACCGAGATCCTTGAGGAGCTGGCCGCTGGACGGATCGACGCGTCCGAAGCCGCCCGCCGCATCGACGTCCTGAAGGCGTCCACCCCGCCGACCGCCGAGCCCTCGGACGCCGAGGTCGCCGATGAGATCGCCGCCGATGCCCCGCAGCATTCGGCCGGCGTGTTCAGCCAGCCGCCGTTCGTCGATCAGGAGGCGCCGCCCAGCGCGCGCCGAGCCACCGGCGCCAAGGGCGTCGACCGGGTCAGCGTCCGCGCCGTCGCTCGCCGGGTTCGGATCGTCGCCGACGGCAGCGTCGCCACCGCGTCCGTCGACGGCCCGCACGTGTTGCGGCGCAGCGGCTCGGTGCTCGAGGTGACCAGCGACGGCGATCAGGGCCCCAGCCTGGACGGCTTCATCCTGCGGCCGCCGCGCAGCTTCGACGACCTGCGGGCGCTGGGCCTCGGCAAGGAGCTGCTGGTCCGGGTCAACCCCACCATCGCCGTGGACGCCGAGGTGACCGCCGGCATGCTGACCACCGAAGGGGTCCCGTTCCTGGGCAAGGTCCGGATCACCGCCGGCGGTGCCACGCTCGACCGGGTCGCGGAGGCCAACGATGTCCTGGTGCAGGCCGGATCGGCCAGCATCCGCGGCGATCTGGCGTCTGGACGGTCGCGGATCCGTTGCGAGTCGGGATCGCTCGACATCGAACTGGGCGACCGGTCGAACGTCACCGTGCGCACCGACGTCCAGCTCGGCAAGGTCAGCTGGGCCGGCACCGACAACGACAATGTGGACGAGGTGGTGCTCGGCAACGGCGCCGCCCGGCTCGATGTCGGCGTGGTGATGGGCTGGGCCACGATCAAGGCCGACCTGCGGTGAGCGGGCTGCGTCCGCCGACCGACTGCCCGGTGTGCGGCGATGAGCTGGTCACCAGCCGGCTCGGCTGTCCCGGCTGCGGCACCGAACTGTCCGGCCATTTCGCCCGCTGCGCGTTCTGCGCTCTGGACGCCAAGGAGCTGGAATTGCTCACCGTCTTCCTCAGCTCCCGAGGCAACCTGCGCGAGGTCGAGAAGCACCTCGGGGTGTCCTACCCGACCGCGCGATCCCGGTTCACCGACCTGCTGGTCAAGCTCGGCCTGGCCGGCGAACCGGACGCCGCGGCGTCCGAGAGTGCGCAGAGTGCGGCGACCCCGTCCGGAACCCGCGAGCAGGTGCTCGCCCAAGTGGCGGCCGGAACCCTGGCCCCGGACAAGGCCGCGGCGCTACTCGCCCGGCTGCCCTGAGAACCGTCCCCGAGTCGTCGATTTTCAACCGTCGAGAACCGTCCCCGACCGTTGAGAACCGTCCCCGGGGTGCGAAACCCAACCCTCGGGGACGGTTCTCGACGGTGCGATTTTCGACCGTTGGGGACGGTTCTCGGACGCCGGAGTCAACTCGGCGACGCTACTTCTGAGTCTCCGCGTAGCGGCTCAGCGGTGGCAGGCTCATCCGGGCTCTTGGGTCGGGGGCGGTGGTGCGGAGCAGTTCGACCAGATCGGACGAACCCTTGCCCCAGGCGCGATCGCGGACGGTGGACACTGTTCCGCGGGTCTTCCCGGCGTAGATCTCGCCGTTGCCCAGCGGGATTTCCTCGCCCTTGCCAATCACCTGGTCCTGGAACGGGAGTTGGTTCTGCAGACCCAGCGGAATCCACATGTCCATCAGTGCGTCCCCGTCCCCCTTGGGGATGAACGTCACCGGGATCAGGTAGTTCCGGCCGACCTCGACCCACGGCACACCGCTCATCCGAAGTGGCCGCTCGCCCTCCCGATCGAATGTCCAGCCGAGTTCGGGCCAGGTCAGCGTCTTCGGCGCTGCCGTCGAGGTTCCCGGACGTGACCACGGCACGTCCGTCACGGTCATGGTGAGCTCTCGGGCGATGCTGCCCTCGCCAGCCTCGCGCTCGTCCTCGGAGATCGGCAGCCGTCGCTCGGACTCCACCGTGACGGTCACCAGATGATCCGCATAGGTCGCCCAGTCGATCGGGGTTGCCGAGGGCAGGACCTCCTGGCCGATGCCCGCCGTGCTTGGTGGGGCCGGCTCCGGTGACCGTGACGGACGCGGGGAAACGCAGGCGGTGAGCGTCGCCAGGGCGCAGGCAAGGATCACCAGCTTCCGGATGACCCGCCCGTCCATCACCGGCTCCCTTCGAAGCGGCGGCGCCGTGAACCGTCCCCGGTTCGATCAGGCCTTGTAGGGACGCACTTCGAGGATGGTGACCTCGATCGGCTTGCCGTTGGGGGCCGAGTAGCTGACCGTCTCGCCGACCTTCTTGCCGATGATCGCGGCACCCAGCGGCGACTGCGGCGAGAACACCTCGATGTCGGTGGAGTCGTCCAGCGCCATCAGCTCCCGCGAACCGAGCAGGAAGGTGTCGGTGTCGTCCGGATCGTCGTCGTAGGCGATGGTCACCTGGCAGCCGGGGGACACCTGGTCGATGTCGCCGGCGGGCGCCTCTCCGACCTGGGCGTGCCGCAGCATCGATTCCAGTTGCCGGATTCGCAATTCCTGCTGGCCCTGCTCGTCGCGGGCGGCGTGATAGCCCGCGTTCTCGCTCAGATCCCCCTCGTCGCGGGCCCGGGCGATCTTCGCGGTCACCGCGGCGCGCCCCGGACCCTTGAGGTGTTCGAGTTCCGCGCTGGCGGCGTCGAACGCCTCCTGGGTCAGCCAGATCGTGTCAACCTGCTCGTCAGCCATCGAGCGAGCCTACCAACTTCCCGGGAAGGCTTCAGGCCGGCCCGCAGCTGTCCACCGAGATGGCCGTGCCGCGCTTGAAGGTACGCAGGCTGACGTCCACCTTGGTGACCTGCTCGGTGCCCGGCGGCACCTCGACCCAGCGTTCCCCGACCCGGTCGTAGCTGACCGCCTGGACGATCAGGAAGCACTTGGCGGCCACCTGCGGATCCGGACGGTCGACGGCCAGCGTGGCACGCATCTCGTTGTCGGAGACCACGGCGAAGGTGTCGATCCGTCCGGTGACCGGGGGGTTCGCACGGTGCGACGCCACCCACACCACGTAGCCGATCAGGGCGATCACCACCACGCCGAGCACGGCGACGATGGCGGGGGAGAGTCGCTTGGGCGGGTAGCGCCGGCGGATCCGTTCGCGGTCGGCTGCGGTGATGGTCACCGGCCCATTCTGCCCGTCCGCCGAGTGGATCGTGCCGCGTCCGGGACGCGCCGCTGGGCACAATGGCGCCCATGTCCAGCACCAGTTCGATCCGTGTGGACGGGTTCGGCGAGCCGTTGCGGCTGCTGCACGTCCACGCCCACCCGGACGACGAGTCGTCCAAGGGAGCGGCCACCACCGCGAAATACGTGGCCCAAGGCGTGCAGGTGCTGGTCGCCACCTGTACCGGCGGCGAGCGGGGTTCGATCCTCAACCCGAAGATGGACACGCCGGAGAACTGGGCCCGGATCTCCACACTGCGCACCGAGGAGATGGCCCGGGCGAAGACCATCCTGGGCATCGAGCAGACCTGGCTCGGCTACGTCGACTCCGGCCTGCCCGAAGGCGATCCGCTGCCGCCGCTTCCCGAGGGCTGCTTCGGCCTGCAGGATCCCGAGGTTGCGGCCGGTGCCCTGGTCAAGGTGATCCGCGAGTTCCGTCCGCACGTGCTGACCACCTACGACGAGAGCGGCGGCTACCCGCATCCCGACCACATCATGTGCCACAAGATCTCGATGGCGGCGGTCGACGCGGCTGCCGACCCGGACGCCTGGCCCGAGCACGGCGCGCCCTGGCAGGTGCTCAAGGTCTACTACCACATGGGCTTCCACCGGGCCCGGTTCGCGAAGCTGGACGAGTTGATGCACGCCCACGGCCTGGAGAGTCCGTACGCGGAGTGGCTGAAGAACTGGGAGCGCGACGAGGTGGAGGACCGGCTGACCACCTTCGTGCCGTGCGCGGAGTACTTCCCGCTGCGCGACCATGCGCTGCGCGCGCATGCCAGCCAGATCGACCCCGACGGGCCCTGGTTCGCCGTGCCGCTGGCCATTCAGCAGGCCGGCTGGCCCACCGAGGACTACCAGCTCGCCAAGTCGATGGTTCCGGTGACCTTGCCCGAGGACGACCTCTTCGCGGGCATCGACACCCGAAATCCGATTACGCTCGACACATGGTCCTACTCGATCTAGCGGACGCCAGCTGGTTCCCCCTGCTGATGGTGGTCTTCATCGGCGGGGTGATGTACCTGCTGTACCGCAGCATGCGGCATGAGATCGGCAAGATCCGGGTGCCCCGGCGGGACGCCGAGTCACCGGAGAGTCCCGCCGAGCAGTAAGCCTCGGACGGCGGTCCTTCATGGGCCGAGCAGGGCGGCGGGAACCACGGCGATGCCGTCCTGGCGACGGTAAGCCTCGGTGCCGGTGGTGACGAGCACCGAATCCAGGAGCTGGTCTCCGATGCGTTCTTTCAGCCACCGGAGGTGCTTGGTGTCGCCGGTGCTCACCGTTGCCGAGAGTTTCACTTCGACAGCGACGACGCCCCCGTCCGGCCCAATGACGATGAAGTCGATCTCGCGTTCGCCGCGCTGGGTCCGTAGATGGCGTACGTCGGCTTCGGCGGCTTGCGCGTAGACGCGCAGATTCAACGCGACCAGGCTCTCGAACAGTGCGCCGAGGAACGTGCCGTCGCGAGGGACGGCCAGCTCGGGCTGTTCGCCGCCAAGCAATTTTCGCGGCGTCGCCTGGAGAAGTCGGGCCGCTAACGCCGGGTCGACGAGGTGGTGCTTGTCGGACGACGCGAGTTCCTTGAGCTTGTTGTCCGACGGAAGCCAGGCCCGCACCGGGTCCAGAATCCAGAGCCGGGTCAGGATGTCCCGCCAGGGCAGCGTCGTGGTCAGGGACGGCTTGTTGCCCACGCCGGGCGTGGCAGCGTCGCGAATGGTCTCGAAGCTGGCAGTTGTGGCTGTTGCGGCCGCGTAGGCTCGCATCCACGACCGCAGGCTGTCGGGTCGCCGCAGAGTCATCCCCTGCTCCGGGAAGTCGCGGTCGACAACGCGGTCCAGGTAGCCGTCGAGGGCTGTTCGGAGCTGCCGGTCCGTCAGCCCGCGCATGCCGGGGAAGCCGCCCGCAAGGATCTCGATGACGTAGTCGTTCAAGGTGGCTGGCGTGCTGCCGGAGATGTCCGGTCGTGATCCCGTGAGCAGCTTGGCAAGGCTCACCGATGCGGTGAATCCTCGCTCTGCCAGTGACATTGGGCGCATGCGGATGGGGACGATTCGCCCGGCGCCGGAATGGGTGTCGACGCCGGTCGGCGAGGCGGAGCCGGTGAGCAGGAAGCGCCCCGGGGACGGGTTCGCGTCGACCGCTCGCCGGATCACGTCCCAACTCGGCGGCCACTTCTGCCATTCGTCCACGAGGATCGGCAGTGCACCCTGCGTCAGGCGGTTCGGGTCCGCCTCGATGATCTGGCGCTGACCGATGTCGTCGAGCTGGTAGACGGTGGCGGCCCGAGTGAGCGCTGTAGCGGTCTTGCCGACCGCCTTGGGGCCCTCGATGCTGATGGCGGCAAGCCCCGGCATGAGCGCGTCGAGATCGTCGTCGACGGTGCGACGCCGATACCCGATCGGCGCTGGTCTCGATTCCACCATGTCGCCAACGCTACAGTTTCGGGCGTTGCAACACTACAATTTCGGGAGAGGTTACGATAGAAAATCGGCTGTTCTGCCCTGCTTGACTACGAAGCGCCGTAACCCGCGCTCGATCGTCTGACGTTACGCCGACACTTTGGAGCGGGTCCGCAAGCTGTGGAGATGTCGCGCGAGACTGACGGGGTCGACAGTGCGACCGGCCAGGAGTGGCTCGGTGACCTGCGACCGCTCGTCGTCATCGAGGGGTTCGAGCGTGATCCTCATCCCGAGTGCGGCGGCCACCTCGGCCAGCGTGCCGAGCGTGGGGTTGGACTTCTCAGAAGCGAAGAGTCGGCGGATGGTCGCAGGCTCGACCTGGATCGCGCGAGCGAGCTCCGCCTTGGACAGGCCGGCCGCCTCGCGAGCATCGTCGAGCGCGTTGACAACCTCGTCGATGGTGGCGATGCGCATGGACTCGACCACGAACTCCCGCAGGAACTCGGGGTCTTCAAGGTCGTGCGCGAGGTCATCCCAGAAGGCGCTGGTATCGGTCATGGGGGGACTCCTCTCATGAAGAGCGTAACATAAATGTTACGCTTCGGAGGGGTTGGGGCCTGCAGCATCGCTCGGTGCAGGACGCTGGCCTTGCCGATCTCCAGTCTGTCGAGGGGATCGATGCCGTGGTCGATGTCGGCGCCCGCTGGGGTGTCCTTCTCGGTGTCGAGGGCCGCCTCGGTCTGGGCCAGCAGGGTGCTTTGGGTGAGCCGGCGTCCCTACTGCTCCTAGATGAGTAAGTCCTGGGGCGGTGTGGCGTCTGGGGGTGTGGGTGAGGGTGTCGCAGAGTCGGTGTTGCGAACCAACCAAGCTCTGGAGGCTTTGATGGACACCGATCTGGACACCCTCGCGACAGCACTCTACGTGAGCGCTGATGATCTGTTGAAGGCGCATCCCGAGCAGGTACCGGCCCGGCCGGTGACCGGGTTCGTGGAGCGGATCAGCGATGCTGAACTGATCGTGTTGGCTGTGATGCAGGCGTTCCTCGGCTACGTCTCGGAGGCTCGTTGGTTGCGCTACGCCCATCGGCACCTGAGTGGCATGTTTCCGTATCTGCCCCGCCAGTCCGGGTATAACAAGCGGTTACGGAAGCTGAACGGCACCATGGCGTGGCTTGCTGCGGAGCTGGCCCGACAGTTGCCGGTGGTCACTGATGATGTGTGGGTGGTGGACTCCACCCCGGTGGAGTGTGGCCGGTCCCGGGAGACCGCGAAACGCTCTGACTTGGCCGGATGGGCCGAGTACGGGTATTGCGCTTCTCATTCCCGCTACTTCTGGGGCCTCCGGCTGCATCTGGTGTGCACCCTGCACGGCCTGCCCCTGGCCTGGGCGTTGACCGGTGCGAAAGCCGACGAACGCGACGTCCTGGAACACCTGCTCGACGCGACCGCCGCGTTGCAGGACCGGCCCCAGCGGCGGCGTCAGATCATCATCGCCGACAAGGGCTACCTGGGCCGCGAGTTCGAGACCGGGCTGGATCGGGCAGGGATCGATCTGCTCCGCCCGGCCCGCAAGGGCGAGAAGCCCCGACGCGGGCAACGGTTCTTCAAACCACTACGCCAGGTCATCGAGTCGGTCAACGACACGTTGAAGGGCCAACTCGACCTCGAAGCACACGGCGGCCGCACCCCGGCCGGCGTCGCCGCACGGGTTGCGCAACGCATCCTCGCCCTGACCACCGCCATCTGGCACAACCACCACACAAACTCCCTAGCCAGAAGAACACTGACCGCCTACGACCACTAACACCCCCAGGAATTGATCATCTAGGCTGTGAACTCGGGGTCCGGTCTGCCCGTCTCCCGAGAGCTGCTTCGCGTGTCACCGGAAGTGATGCGCTCGACCGATCAGGAGTCCGCAGGAATGGCCAACCGTCTCGTCAACGCCACGAGTCCCTACCTGCAGCAGCACGCGAACAACCCGATCGACTGGTGGCCGTGGGGCGAGGACGCCTTCGACGAGGCGCGGCGTCGCGACGTCCCGATCTTGCTCAGCGTGGGATACGCGGCCTGTCACTGGTGCCACGTGATGGCTCATGAGTCCTTCGAGGACGCCGAGGTCGCCGCCCTGGTGAACGCCGGGTTCGTCGCGATCAAGGTGGACCGCGAGGAGCGTCCGGACGTCGACGCCGTCTACATGAAGGCCACCCAGGCGCTGACCGGGCAGGGCGGCTGGCCGATGACCGTCTTCCTCACCCCGGACGGCAAGCCGTTCTTCGCCGGCACCTACTATCCGCCCGAGCCGGCCGCCGGCATGCCGTCCTTCACCCAGCTGGTCACCGCGCTGGCGGACGCCTGGACGTCCCGCCGCGACGAGGTGCTGAGCAGCGCGGACGCCATCGTGGCGCACGTCTCCGGCGAGTTCGGGGCGCTGCCGGCGCCGGCGGCGGTGGACATCCCGGCGGTGCTGCAGAAGGTGTCCGACGACTTCGACCCGGTGCACGGCGGCTTCGGACGCGCCCCGAAGTTCCCGGCGCCCGGCCTGATCGACGCCCTGCTGGTCACCGGCGAGCCGGCCTCGCTGGACATCGCCCAGCGCAGCCTGGAGGCGATGCTGCGCGGCGGCATCCACGACCAGGTCGGCGGCGGCTTCCACCGCTACAGCGTCGACGCCGGCTGGGTGGTGCCGCACTTCGAGAAGATGCTCTACGACAACGCGCTGCTGCTTGGCAGCTACACCCGCGCCTGGTGCCGCACCGCCGACCACGACCGCGGGCTGCGGCTGCTGTTCGAGCGGACGGTGCGCGGCATTGTCGCCTTCCTGGCCGACGACCTGCAACTCGACGGTGGCGGCTTCGCGGCCAGCCTGGACGCCGACTCGTGCGACATCCGCGGCATGGTGCACGAGGGCATCTACTACGTCTGGTCGCCCGAATTGCTCACCGACGCCCTCGGCGAGGCGGACGCCGACTGGGCCTGCGAGGTGTTTCACGTCACCCAACGCGGCACCTTCGAGCACGGCCTCTCCACCCTGCAGCTGCGCGGCACGCCCGACTGGCAGCGGCTGGACACGGTGCTGAGTCGGTTGCGCGAGGTGCGGTCCGGACGGTTCGTGCCGGCCCGCGACGACAAGCTGGTCGCCGCCTGGAACGGCTTCGCGATCGATTCGGTGGTCACCGCGGCGCTGGTCTTCGGCGAGCCCGACTGGTTGGAACTGGCCGAGCGGGCCGCCACGGCGTCCTGGAGCCTCGTGGTGGACGGCGAACTGCGCCGCACCAGCCTGGACGGGGTGCCCGGTGACGCCCCCGGCATGGCCGAGGACCATGGTGCCCTGGCGCTCGGCTACGCCCGGCTGGCCGGTGCCCTGGGCGAGTCGGTGTGGCTGGAGCGTGCCGTCACCCTGCTGGAGGCGGCCCTGGAACGGTTCGGTGCCGAGGACGGCGGCTTCCACGACGCCCCCGCCGGCAGCACCGGGCCGCAGCCGTTCGCCCGCGCCCGGGAAACCTCCGACAACCCCACCCCGTCAGGGACGGCCTGCCTGGTGGCGGCGCTGCGCCTGGCCGGGCTGCTGGCCGACCGTCCGGAGCTGATCGCATGGGCGGACGCCGCGGCCGAGACGCTGCGCGGCGTGGTCGAATCGGCGCCCCGATTCGCCGGCTGGGCGCTCGCCGACCTGCTGATCGCCGATCAGGCAGCCAGCCGGCTGGCGCCCGCGGTGGCGGTCATCGTCACCCCGGAGCCGACCCGGCTGGCCGACCTCACCCGGGCCGCGGCCCGAATGGCGCCGGCCGGGACCGCGCTGGTCGCCGGGCAGGCCGGGACGTCCGGCTTCGCCCACCACTTCGACGACCGGACGGCCCGCGACGGCGAGACCGGGTATGTCTGTCGCGGTACGGTCTGCTTCGCCCCGGCGTCCACGGTGAAGGAACTGCGAAAGGCGCTCTGGCAACGGGTGTGATCCCGTCCGCACCCCTCCCATCGCTCGCCTAACTATTTGGGGCTCGCTGAATTCAGCGAGCCCCAAATAGTTAGGCGAGCGGTAGCAGGGGTGGTGGTCCGAAGACCTGGTTCGCGGTGCTGCCGGTCATCCCTGGGGGTGACCGGAGTGTCGCCCCCGGGATGGAAGAATGTCCTTCCCGAGCCCACAATCCGTTGCGGCTCGAAGGCAAGTGAAAGGCCCCCCACTCTCATGCGCAGACTTACTCATGTCCTGGTGGCCGGCGGCGCGGTCGCGGCCCTGGCTCTGGCCGGTTGCGCGGCACCCGATCCCAAGCAGGCCGTGGACCAGGCGGTCGAAGCGTTCGGTTCCCAGCAGGCGGCGACCATGACCGTCAAGCTGGACACCACCACGGACGATCTGGCCAAGATCAGCAAGGCCGCCGGACAGGACGCGTCCAACCCCACTCAGTCGGCGCAGGCCGCCGCGGTGCTGAAGCTGATCCCGCAACTCAGCTTCACGATGGCCAGCCGGGCCCAGCAGGGCTCGCTGAAGCAGGCCGACAACTCCGACAAGATCGACTTCTCCGCCCGGATCGCGGTCGGCGACAAGCCCATCGAGTTGGTCAAGGTGAACAACAAGGGCTATGTCCGCGCCGACGTGGACGGGCTGGGCCAGCAGAGCGGCCTGTTCACCGGCACCCAGGTCCGGATGATGCTGAGCAGCTTCGCCGGTGAGATGCCGTGGCTCAACGAGCTGGTCGACGGCAAGTGGCTGCAGATCGACGAGGCCAGCATGAAGCAGTTCATCGAGAACCTCGCCAAGCAGACCGCCAGTGCCTCGCCGCAGGCCGTGGAGCCGTCCAGGTACCTCGCGGTGCTGACCACGAACTCCACCGTCGCTCGGGTCAACGACACCACCTACACGGTGGTGACCGACGCGAAGGGGCTGATCAAGGGCCTCGCCGACATCGATCCCAACGACGAACTGACCACCGAGAAGGCCGATCAGGCGATCGCCGAGCTGCAGGACGGCGCCAATCTGGACACCACGCTGACCATCGAGTCCGGCAAGCTGACCAAGGTCTCGGTCGACCTGGCCGACATCATCCGGACCTGGTTCAAGCCGGCGGAGGGGTCGAAGGGCGACATGCTGCGGCGGCTGCAGGCCGAGCAGTTCACGCTCAAGGGCGTGGCCGAACTCAGCGACAAGGCCGAGATCACCGAACCCGCCGGCGCCACCACCATTCCGGCCAAGGATCTGGAGCGGCTGTTGGGCGGTGCCGCCGGGCCGCGCTGACCTGGTCCCCCTCTCACCGCTCGCCTAACTATTTGGGGCTCGCCGAATTCGGCGAGCCCCAAATAGTTAGGCGAGCGGTG
>NZ_JASGDE010000017.1:0-3412 GCF_047607385.1 Micropruina sp. | reverse complement strand
TCAGCGCCCGGACGCCGGGCCGGCCGGCGACCCCGCGGCGGAATCCGCGGCGGCGGTGCTGCGCGAGGCCTGGCTGGCGGTGCTCGGAAGGGAGCCCGACGACGGCGCCGACTTCCTGCGCGACGGTGGCGACTCGCTGGCGGCGGTGCACCTGTCCTCGCTGCTCGAATCCCGTGGCGGTCTCGAGCTGCCGGTGGCGGCGATCTTCGCCGACCCGAGCTACCCGGGGCTGGCCCGGACGGTCACCGCCACGGCGGCGTCCTCGGTGCAGACCGACGCTGTCCCGCCACCCACCGAGCAGGCGTCCACCGTCCCGCCGCGCATTGAGCCGGCGCCTGTCGAGCCGGAATTCACCGCCCCGGCCTCGCCCGCGCAGCGACGGATGTACGCGGTGTGCGCGTTGCAGGACAACAGCACCGCCTACAACCTGGCGCTCGGCTACAAGGTGACCGGCCCGCTCGATCTCGGCCGGCTGCGGGACGCCTTCGGCAGCCTGGTCCAGCGCCACGAGCAGCTCCGCACCTCGTTCGAGTTGGACGGGATGACGCTGCGCCAGCGGGTCCACGACCAGGTGCCCGACGTGGTCACCGTGACCGAGCTGTCCGAGGCCGAGGCGGTGGCCCGGCTGGCGGCCGAACCGGAGCCCTTCGACCTGGGCCGCGCTCCGCTGATCCGGGTCGAGGTGCTCAGGATCGCCGACGACCTGCACTACCTGCTGCTCGACCTGCACCACATCGTCGGCGACCAGCACTCGCTGGCCGTCCTCGCCGACGACCTCACCCGGCTGCTCCGCGGCGAGCAGCCCGCCGGGACGCCGGAGCCGTACACCCGGCACGTCGAGCGGCTGCTCACCGCGGAGGAACGGGCCCGGGCCGCCGCGGACGTGGCCTTCTTCACCGGGCTCTTCGCCGACGGCGTCCCGCACCTGGAGCTGCCGACCGACCGGCCGGCACCCGAATCCGCGACGTTCGACGGTGCCCGGCATCACCTCGACTGCCGGGTGACCAAGCCCGAGCTGGCCGCCCTGGCCCGCCGCTGCGGCGCAACCCCGTACGCGGTCTTCCTGGCCGCGCTCACCCGGGTGCTCGGCCTGCACAGCGGCCAGCGCGACTTCGTGCTGGGCACCGCGGTGTCCGGCCGGACGCCCGCCACCGAACGCACCGTGGGCATGTTCGTGAACACCCTCCCGCTGCTGGTCAGCGACGACTCCGGCCGCACCGTGACCGAGGCGGTGGCGGCGAGCCGGGACGTGGCCCTGGCCGCGCTGAGCCACCGGGACGCGCCCTTCGAGGACGTCCTCGCCGGGCTGGACCTGCCGGCCGGGCATCAGTCGAACCCGTTGTTCGACGTGCTGGTCAACTACGTGGCCACGGGCACCGACGAGCTCGACCTGGACGGCGTCCGGCTCGAGGCGATCCCGCCCGGCCGGCTCAAGAGCCGCTACGCCCTGTCGCTCAGCGTCGCCGAGCACCAGGACCGGTTCGAGGTCGATGTCGAGTACCGTCGCGAACTCTTCGACGCCGCCACCGTCGCCCGGCTGGCCGGTCACCTGGATCAGCTGCTGCTCGACATGGTCGCGCGGCCCGAGGCCTGGGTGGCGGAGCTGCGCTGCGAGGACGAGGAGGCCGATCGGCACCGCCGCCAGGCCCTGATCGCGCCCGGCCCGGCCATCGAAGACAGCCTGTACCAGCGGGTGAAGGCGTCCTTCGACGAGCACCGCGAGCGGATCGCGCTGCGCTGGCAGTCGACCGAATGGAGCTACGCCGAGGTGGAGCGGATCACCGACCTGCTCGCCGGCGGGCTGCAGCAGCGCGGGATCGGCGCCGGCGACTTCGTACTGTGCCTGCTGCACCGCGGACCCTGGCAGCTGTTCAGCCGGCTGGCGCTGATGAAGTGCGGTGCCATCGAGATTCCGCTCGACCCGGCCGTCCCCGAAGACCGGATCCGGCACGTCCTGGCGGACAGCGGGGCCCGGGTCGTCCTCGCCGACGATCCGGACGCCCGCGTCCAGGCGCTGGGCTGCCCGGCCTGGGATCCGCGCGACCTCGACGGCGCCTTCAACCCGCCACCCGCCCTCACCCCGGCGGATCCGCTGGTGATGATCTACACCTCCGGCAGCACCGGCCGGCCGAAGGGGACGCTGGTCAGCAACGGCGGCGTGCTCAGCACCTGCGCCGACAACGGCTACATGAGCTACCGGCCGGGCCAGCGCATCCTGTTCCTCACCGGCTACACCTTCGACCCGTCCCTGTTGGACATCTACAGCGCCCTGCTCGCCGGGGCCACGCTGGTGATGGGCGACCAGCGGACCACCATGGACGCCGACCTGCTGGCCGGCTTCCTGCGCGACGAGCGGATCGACGCCGGAATCCTGATCACCGCCGTGTTCCACCTGCTGATGGCCGAGCACCCGGAGGCGGTCGCCAGGATGAGCGCCCTCTACGTCGGCGGCGAAGCGATGCAGCCCTGGGCCGCCCGGCGAGCCTTCGACGTGCTGGGGCCGGGCAAGCTGTTCAACCTCTACGGGCCCACCGAGGCGTCGGTGTGCACCACCTTCTTCCGCGTCGACGAACGGCCCGACTACGAACGGATGCCGATCGGCTCGCCGGCCGCGAACCGCCAGCTCCGGATTCAGCACCCCGACGGCACCGACGTGCCGCAGGGTGTCGCCGGCGAACTCTGCGTGGCCGGGCCCAGCGTGGCGCTGGGCTACCACCGGCAGCCGGAACTGACCGCCGCCGTCTTCGGGGACGCGCCGGAGCCGCTGGCCTGGACCGGGGAGCCCACCCGGCTCTACCGCACCGGCGACCGGGTCGTGCTGGACGACGCCGGCCGGATCGTCTACCTCAGCCGGGTCGACCGGCAGATCAAGCACGCCGGGTACCGGATCGAGCTGTCCGAGATCGAAGTGGTGCTGCAGGCGGTTCCCGGGGTCAGCGATGCCGTCGTGATCCACACCGAGGAGTCCGGCAACAGCAGGCTGACTGCGTTCTACAGCGGGGCCTCGGCGCCGGACGGCGACCAGGTGCGCGCGGCGTTGGCGCAGCGGCTCCCGCGGTACATGGTCCCGCAGCGGCTGGTGCGCCTGGCCGAGCTGCCGCTGACCTCGCACGGCAAGGTCGACCAGACCCGGCTCGCCGAGCTCGCCCGCGGCGGCGGGGCGGACGCCGAAGCCGCCGCACCGTCCCCGGACGGGCCGACGGCACGAATCCTGGCCGCCTTCCGGGAGGCGCTGGCGATGCCGGAACTGGGCGCCGCCGACGACTTCTTCCGCTGCGGGGCGCAGTCCATCCAGGCCATCGCGGTGAGCCGGCGGCTGCGCGACGACGGGCTCGACCTGAGCGTCAGCGACATCTACCGGCGTCCCACCGCCGCCGCCCTGGCCGGGGCGCTGGCCCCGCGCGCCGAGTCG
>NZ_JASGDE010000016.1:0-37125 GCF_047607385.1 Micropruina sp. | reverse complement strand
GTCCTCGTGCCGGCCGGCGTCCGACAGCGCCAGGGCGATGCCGGCCAGGCCGGTCAGCAGGCCGGGCGTGGCCTCGGGTTCGGCCTCCGCCGCGGCCCGGGCCAGGGCGGCCAGGTCCTGCTCCGGCACCGGGCGGCCCAGCCGCAGCCGGGACCAGACCACGCCGGCCCGGCCGAAGCCGAAGCTCTCGGCGACGTCACCCTCCTGCAGGCAGTCACCCGGGAACGATCCGGTCGGCGAGTACTGCCGGGACCATTCGATGCCGGCGTCCAGTGCCCGGATCGCGGTCTCGGCGTCGGGCCGGGACGGCCACAGGCCGACGGTCTCCCGGGGCGACAGCAGATGGTGCTCGGGGTGCGGGAAGCGGGTCAGCACCTCGTCCAACTGGTCGGCGTTGGCGTCGCCGAACTCCAGCCGCACCCGGCGCATCGCCTCGTCCCAGAAAGCCGGGGCGATCACCTCGAGCTCCCAGTCGCTGATGTACATCAGCATGATCGAGCGGGACACCGCATACCAGTCGGCCTCCTCGGCGGTCAGCTCCTCGGGGCCGCAGAACTCGAAGACCCGGAAGCCGACGGCACGCTCGGCGTCGATCCGGGTGGCGTCCTCGAGGTCGAGGATCACCACGTCGTCGGATTCGGTGACGATCACATTGCCCGGGTGCAGGTCGCCGATGCACCAGCCGGCGGCGTGGATCCGCGCCACCGCGTCGATCAGCCCGCGGACGATGGTGATCGCCCGGGCGGCGAAGCTGCGCTTGCGTTCCCCGCCGTCGCGCACGTCGTAGGCGCTGTTCTGCACCACCCAGGACGACAGCGTGCGGCCCTCCACGTACTCCAGCTCCAGGTAGCGGTGCTCCCAGGCCTGGAAGGAGCCGATCAGCCGCTGCACGCCGGGGATGCCCTGGAGTTCGGTCAGGGTGGTCTCCTCGTCGCGCTGCCGGGTGATCGCGTCCCGGCCGCGGCCGTCCAGCCCGGTGTGCGGCCGGGCCTCGCGCAGCACCCGGCGGGTGCCGTCCGGCAGGGTCGCCTTGTACACCCCGCCGGCGTTGCTGAAGTGCAGCGCGGCGACCGCCTTGAAGTCCCGCAGCCGGGACTCGGTGCCCTGCCGGGAGCGCTCGTAGGCGGGCCGCAGGCACTCGGGCAGCTGCACCCCGTCCGGGATGACGAAGCGCGGCTTGCGGTCGTCCGCGGTCAGGGTCAGCGCCGGCCCGGAGACCACCGCCGACACCGGGTGGTCGCGCTGGTCGGGGAAGTTCAGCGCCAGGATGCCGCCGTAGCGGACGTACACCGGCGCCTCGCCGTAGCGCAGGTCGCTGAGGATGTAGGGGCCCTGCTGGCCGGCCAGCGCCTGCTCGAGCTCGGTGAGCAGCTCCGCCAGCTGCTCGTCGTCGTCGGGGTAGATGGTGACGAATTTGCCGGACGAGCCCCGGTCGGCCTGCTTGCCGTTGGTCTCGGCCAGGAACGACTCGGTGGGCAGGAATTTGAACGCCACCGCGTGCCGGACGCAGATCCGGGTGACCCGGCGGAGGGTTTCGACGGCACAGTCGACGGACGCCGAGACGTGGATCTTCCAGCCCTGCAGCCGGGGCCGCCAGTCCCGGGGCGTCCAGCCCTCCCAGACGGTCCACTGCTGCACCAGCCAGCCGGCGGGAAGCTCCTCGGCCTGCAGGCGTTCGTCGCGGCCGGCCGGCATTCCACGGCGGGCTCCGCTGGTGTAATACGGCGAATCGGGGCCGGTGGCCATGAAGTATTCCGGACGGACGCCCATGATTGAACTCCCTGCTTGGTGAGCTGAAGAAACGGAAAAGATGGTGCGAATCGGATTCGCCGGAATATCTTCCGCTGTCTTTATCAAACGCCGCCCGGGGGTTACCGGTCAATGCCGATCGGCGGGCCCTGACCCATGGTTAGCCGGGCCTGGCCGAAAGACGATACGGACGGGCTGCGAAAAAGCGCCGGTCGCGTCCGGGCGCGACTCGGCCCCGGTCGGTGAGACCGGGGCCGAGTCGCCGAGCCGGGACTTATTCGGCGGCAAGCCGGGCGACGACCCGGGGTTCGGGCAGCCGCAGCGCCTTGAGGGTGGGCAGGAAGGTGGCCGCGATCATGATCAGTCCGGTCCCGCCGACGCCGACGAACCAGGCCTCCGGGGGCAGCACGAACACCGGCACCAGGCCCGCGGCGCTGAACGAGAAGTTGTAGAAGCCCGCCATCAGGCCGACCGCGGCCAAGGCCGGGATCGTGGCCGTGATGGTGAGGATGATCGCCTCCAGCACCGGCAGCAGCCGGCGCTGCCCGGGGCTGGCCCCGGTGATGCCGACCAGGGCCAGCTCGGCGTCGCGTTGTTTGCTCATCATGAACAGGTTGCCGATGCCGCCGCACAGGGCGATCCCCAGCGCCGGGCCCAGCAGCGACAGGAAGGCGCCCATGCCGGCCTTGTCCAGGCGGACGGCACCCTCGCCGTACCCGCTGGCCGTGGTGGTGGCCAGCAGGGTCGGCCCGAGCGCCAGCAGCCCCAGCATCATGGCGATGGTGAACACGATCGGGACCACCGAGCGGGAGAACCGCGGCCCGCGGACGTAGATGTTCTTCCGGGCCAACTGCCAGATCGGATGGCGCACCGGGATCAGCGCCGTCCAGCCGCGCGCGATCGGGCTGATCAGCACCGGCGCCATCAGGGCGACCAGCACGGTGAACGCCACCAGCATCAGCACGCCCAGCTGCAGGAAGGTGCTGATCGTCTCGGAGTTGCGGAACTCCAGCATCGGGAAGACCGCCCCGAACACCAGGGCCAGCGCGATCACCCCCAGCCCGACGGCGATCCAGCGCAGCACCGTCATCCGTTGCGGGGGCGAGGCGGCGGCCTGCCGCAGCGCCTCGACCGGCGGGATCGCGGCGGCCCGGCGTGCCTGGCCCAGGCCGCCGAGCATCGCCACCCCGGTGCAGGCCACGTTGGCGAACGCCATCGCCGCCAGGTTGTAGACCGGTGCCGGCTGCTGGATCACGGTGTCGGCCTCGATGCCGGTGGTCAGGAAGTGCAGGTAGGGCTGCAGCGTGGCCACCGCGACGATGTCCGCGATCACCGCGGAGGCCAGCGAGACCGCGACCAGCTGGGACATCACCGATCGCACGATCTGGCCGGGATCGGCGCCGGCCACGGCCAGCCGGGCCAGGCTGCCGCGGCGGGTGTCCACCACCATGGTCGCGCTGGTGGCCACCACGGTCAGGCCGACGATGCCGGAGAAGACGAAATTGGTGATCGGCGTGAGGGTGAACTCGGCGCTGTCCTCCAGCACCAGCTGCCCGGCCCCGACCGCGGCCCAGCCCGAGGACAGCACCAGCGCCGAGACCACGAAGGACAGGTTGGTCGCCACGAAGGCCAGCGACACCCCAAGCCACGCCGACCAGGAGTCGCGGAGCTCCGCCAGGTAGACGCGCCGCATCTCAGGCTCCCTGCTGGGTGCTCAGCCCGGCCAGCGTCGCGGCGACCCGACCCACCGAGGCTCCGCGGAGCTCGTCGACCAGGAGGCCGTCGCGCATGAACAGGACGCGATCGCAGGCGGCCGCGACCTTGGGGTCGTGGGTGACCACCAGGACGCAGCGGCCGGGGGTGTGCGCACTACGCACCAGCTCGGCCAGGACCAGCTCTCCGGTGCGGGTGTCGAGGGCGCCGGTGGGTTCGTCGGCGAAGATCACCCGCGGCTGCTGGGCGAGCACCCGGGCCAGCGCGACGCGCTGCTGCTCGCCGCCGGACATCGACGGCGGACGGGCCTGGGCCCGGTCGGTCAGGCCGACCGCGGCGAGGGTGTCCCGGATCAGCTCCGCCGGCGGCCTCTTGCCGCCCAGCGTGTAGGGCAGCTCCACGTTCTCGGTGGCGGTCAGGGTCGGGATCAGGTTGTAGGACTGGAACACGAACCCCAGCTCCGCGCGCCGCATCCGGGCCAGGTCGGCGCGGGACAGCGAGGCCAGCGGACGACCGCCGATCGCCACGAAGCCGTCCGAGGGCAGCTCCAATCCGGCCAGGCAGTAGAGCAGGGTGGATTTGCCCGAGCCGGACGGGCCCATCACCGCGACGATCTCCTGCTCCTGCACCTGCAGCGAGACGCCGTGCAGGATCTCCACGGTCTCCTTGCCGGCCTGGTACGCCTTGCGGACGTCCTGGGCGGCGATCGGTGCCGTGCTGGTGTGCGGGGTGGCTCCCGCTGCGGGAGCCAGGACGGTTGTCCCGGGGGTGGTGTGCATCTGCGGTACTCCTTTGACAGCTGAGGTGCGGACCGAGGGATGTGCCCGTGCCTTGGACTGAATCACGCCGCCGGGCGGTGTTCAACGATTCAGCCGCCGGTCTGGCCGAAGGTTAAGCGGCCTCACCGTGCGATGAATTGGGCCTCGATGGTGGGGGTCAGGTGGGGATTCACAATGTTGAGCTGGATCGCCTTGACCAGAATCTGGGTGCGGGATTTCACACCCAGCTTGTCGCCGATGTGCGACAGGTACTGCTTCACCGAACCTTCCGAGACGTACATCTGGCGTCCGATCTGGAAATTGGTCATTCCCTGGGTGAGCCAGCCGAGCAACTCCACCTCGCGGGCGGTCAGCCCGACGTCGGCGGGTTGACCGGCGGTGCCGGCCTCGCCGGTGACCGAGGAGACCAGTTGCCTCCGGATCGACGACGACAGCGGCATGTCGCCGCACAACGCCTGGTGCATGGCGGCGATCAGCTGGCCGGCGCCGGCGTCCTTGAGCAGATAGCCGGAGGCCCCGGCGCGCAGCGCGGCGACGATGTAGTCCCGGGTGCCGAAGGTGGTCAGTGCGACGACGCAGGCCCCGGGCCAGCGGGAGCAGATCCGCCGGGTGCCCTCGATCCCGGAGACGCCGGGCATCTGCAGGTCCATCAGCACGATGGCGGGCTGGAGGACGGCATAGGAGTCGACGGCCTCGGCGCCGTCACGGGCCTCGCCGACCAGGGCGAAGTCGTCGCGATCGGCGAAGAACGAACGATAGGCCTCGCGAACCAGGGCATCGTCGTCGACGATCAGGACGCGGGTGTGGACTGGGGTTGTCATGGTGTTCATCCTGCGGCCCGTCCGGGCGAGCGGGTCAGTTCACCAATGGCCAGACCTGTCCCGGATTGCCCATTCGTCAATGTCCGGCGCAGCAACCTGACGGCAACGATGACGATCGCCGAGTCACTACGAAGAGGTAATCCGATGTTCAAACGTTACGTGGTCTGCTGTGTGGCCGCCTTCATGCTGGTCTTCGCCCAACCCGCCGTCGTGGCCCAGGCGGCCACCGAAACCACGCACAGCGCAGCGCGGCCAACCTCGTGGTTCTGCTTCTGGGTCCCCGGCAGTTGCGTCCCCAGGTGATGCGCATGTCCACCGCACCGATGAGCATTGGCGAGCAGACCGGAGTCGTGACCGTGCGACGACTCCGGGCCTTGGCCGGCGCCGATCAGTTGCGCCTGCTGGGCACCGCCCTGCTGGTCTTCCTGCTGTTCGACTTCGTCCGGTTGACCGTCTTCGATCCCCCGACCGACGCCGAGGTTCCGCTGGTCGTGATGGACGCGCTGGCCTACCTGGCGATGATGATCGCGCTGTGGCGTCCCCGGCTCGGGCTGGGCATCGCCGCCATCCCGCTGGCGGTCGCGCTGTTCTGGACGTCCACCGGCATGGACGCATTGCTGCTCACCGTGGTGCCCGCCCTGGCCCTGGCCCAGCTGGACCGCCGCAGCGCGGGCTGGGTCAGCCTGGCACTGGCCGGCTACGTCGGCGTCCGGGTGCTGGTCTATGCCGGCGACCAGCGGGGCCTGCTGGCGCTCACCCTCGGCGCCAGCCTGGCGGGGGGCGCTGCCCTCGGCTGGGTCGCGCTGGTGATCCGGGAGCGTCGCGAGCGGGCGGCCCTCTCGGCCGCCCGGCGGGCCGCCGAGAACGCCCGGATCAGGGCCGAGGAACGCCGGACGCTGTCGCGGGAACTGCACGACGTGGTGACCCATCAGCTGTCCACGGCGGCGCTGCAGCTGATGAGCGCACGGACGAGCGCCGACCCGGCCGTGCTGGCCAGGGTACTGTCGGTGGTGGACCGTGCCACGGCGGAGGCGCTCAACGAACTCCGGCTGCTCGCCGACGTCCTGCGGGACGACCCGGCCACCTCCGCGTCCGGCACTGAGATCCGGGAGTTGAGCGAGCGGGTTCCGCCGACGCGGAGCGCCGCGGCGGCCGAGTTGGCCCTGGTCGAGCACGGTTTCGAACCGGAGATCCGGGTGCCCGCGGCGGCCGACGACGTCGAGATGACCGTGCAGCGCACCCTCTCCCGGGTGATCGACGAGGCGGTCGCGAACGTGATCCGGCACGCTCCGCCGAAGAGCCGGTGCATCGTCGACGTGCGAATCACCGATCAGCACGCCAGCGTGGAGGTGCGCAATCCGGTGCCGTCCGGAATGACGGCGCCACCCCCGGGTCGCGGTCTCCGTGGCCTGGCCGCGCGGATATCGTTGACCGGCGGCAGTTTCACCGCCGATGTCGCCGACGCGGAATGGTTGGTGCTGGCCCAGTTCCCGCGCCATTGACGTCCGGGATGTGGCATGACTCCGACGCAGGAAATCCGTGAGCGTTCTCCTCAGGATTCCGTTGCCACTAGACTGACCGAGGTCTGTCTACCTCGGGGGCGGTCGATGCGGACACCTTCCGGAATTGCACCTACCGGCGGCCGGCGCGGCCTGCCGCGACTGTCGCTCGTCGCATTCCAGGGCTTGGTCGTGATCGTGGTGGTGGGCGATTTCATCGACACCGTGTTGCGCGACGATGTGGCGGGGTGGCACCTGGTGCTCGCCGTCCTCTCCGTGGCTGCGCCGATCACCGCCCTGCGCTACCCGCTGGCCGGCGTGGCCCTGGGCGCGGTGCCCGTGGTCTCGATCCTCCTGGTGCCGAGTGCCGCTTTCGGCGCCTTACCACTGGTGGTGACCACCATCGCGGTGGTGGCGAGCCGTTCCCGGCGGACCTCGGCCATCGTGGTCGGCGGCTACGCGGCGGTGCTGCTGCTCGACCTGGTGCTGGGCACATCGCCGCAGCGTTTCGCTTTCTACCTGCTGACGCTGGCCGGTGCGCTGGGGGTCGGGCTGGCCGTCCGGGCCCAGTATCGTCGTTCGCGCGCGGCGGCGGCGCGGATCGTGTCGCTGGAGGAGCGGATCGACCGGGTCCGCGGCGACGAGCGCGCCACCCTGGCCCGCGAGCTGTCCGACCTGCTGGTGGACGACCTGGACGCGTACGGCGAACTGCTCACCCGGGCGGAGGTGCGCTCCGACCCGGGCGCCTTGGCCGATGCCCTGGCCCGCACCCAGGCTGCCAGCCAGACCGCCCTGAGCCGGCTGCGCGAACTGGTCGCCGCGCTGCGCGGCGGCGAACCGGACGAGCCGGTCGATGCCGCCGGCTACCTGGAGACGGTGCTGGAGGAATCCGAGGACGAATTGGTGGGCCGCGGTCACGCCGTCGAACTGGAGCTGCCGGACAGCCTCGACGGCGTCGGCCTCCGGACGGCCGACCTGGTCCGTGCCGCGCTGCGCGAAGCCGTCGACCACGTCCGGACCTGTGCGACGCCGGGCAGCAGTTGCGAGCTCACCCTGACCCGGACCGCGGCAGCGACCGTGCTCCGATTCGGCCATGACATCCGGCTCGGCAGCGCCGGATCGGACGCCGGCGAGCCGGCGGTCGCCGAGGAGATCCGCGAACTCGGCGGCAGCTGGGATGCGGAACCCGCCGACGGTCGCTGGACGCTTCAGGTCGTGGTGCCGGTGCGCACCCCGTCGGTGGCGGCGCCGCGGGTTCGGGCCGGATGGGCGACCTGGCTGCGTCCGGAGGCGGGCCGGTTCGCGCTCACCGCAGCCTCGGTGGCCGGCGTGCTCACCGCGCTGGTGCACACCGTGACGGCCGCGGCCGCCGGTGAGGCGTCCTGGCCGCTGCACGTCTGCTGGGCGGTGGTTCTCGTCGGGGTCGGGATGGCCGGCTGGTGGCCGGTTCCGGCCGCCGTGGCGATGATCGTGGGCGCGATCGGGGCGCTCCCCTGGTACCAGTCGTTGCCGTTCTGGCAACCCGGACATCTGGCCGCCGTGGCACTGGCCGTCGTCGCCACCGCCCGGCGACCGCGCTCACTGCCGTATCTTCTGGTCGCCTGGGTCGGCTACCTGCTGCTGGCGGTTCGAGGCGGTCTGAGCGTCGAGAGCGCACCTGCGTTCGCGCTGCCGTTCGTGGGAGCGCTGGCCGGTCTGGGGCTGCATCACTTCCAGCAGGTGCGCAGCACGCAGCTCGCGGCGCTGGCCTGGCTGCGGCGGGAGGCCGCCTCGGCTCGTGAGCAGGAGCGCCGGCAGCTGGCCGGGGAGTTGCACGACATCGTGGCCCACCAGCTGTCGTTGATGTCGATGCAGATCATGGCGCACCGCAGTGCGGATCTGGCCGGACTGCAGCGCACCGCGGCGCAGGTGGCGGAACTCAATCGCGGTGCCAAGGCAGACCTCGGCACCCTGGTCCGGCTGCTTCAGGACGAGCCGGTCAAGGTGCCGGCCACGACCACCGCCGAGTCCGACTGGGCGACGCCGACGCGGCTGGCCGAAGGAGTGTCGGCCTCGTTGACCGAGGCCGGGCACCGGGTCCGGCTGGTCGTCGATCCGGACGCGGACGACTGCGACCCGACCACCCGCCGCACATTGGCCCGCATCCTGCGGGAAGCCACGACCAATATGCTGCGCTACGCGCCCCCGGCGTCCGACTGCAGCATCGAGATCGCCGTGCACGCCGACACGGTGGAGATCGTGATCACCAGCCCGCTGGGAAGCGACACCCCGACCGACCCGCATTCCACCGGCTGGGGGCTGCTCGGACTCACCGAGCGCGCGCATCTGACCGGCGGCCGGTTCCAGGCCGGACCGGACGGCGACCGGTGGCGGGTGTCGGCCAGCCTGCCGCGCCGGCTGCAGGAGTCAGCCCGGACGGTTCCCCATCGACGGCAGCGTGGTCGGGTCGACGATGCCGAGATGGATCGCCCGCACCAGGACCTGGATCCGCGAGGTGACCCCGAGCTTTCCCGCGATCCGGGTCAGATACTGCTTGACTGAGCCCTCGGACAGCAGCATCCGGCGTCCGATCTGGCGATTGGTCAGGCCATGTGCGAGCCAGGCCACCAGTTCCACCTCGCGCGGGGTGAGATCGTCGGCCGGAGCCGTCCGCGGCGGCTCGTCGGCGGTCACCAGGGACGCCACCAGCTCCCGGCGGACCGCCGAGGACAGCGGCATCTCACCGGCCAGCGCCCCCTGGATCGCGGCCAGCAGTGCCGGTCCCCCGGTCCCCTTCAGCAGATAGCCGGACGCCCCGGCGCGCAGCGCGGCCACCACGTAGTCACGGGTTCCGAAGGTGGTCAGCGCCACCACCCGGGAGGACGGCCAGCGCTCGGTGATCGCCCGGATCGCGTCGATGCCGGAGGTGCCGGGCATCTGCAGGTCCATCAGCACCAGGTCGGGGTTCAGCTCGCGGTACGCGTCGATGGCCTCGGCGCCGTCGTGTGCCTCACCGACCAGTTGCACCTCGGGGCGTCCGGCGAAGAACGACCGGTACGCCTCGCGTACCTGGGCATCGTCGTCGGCGACGAGGATCCGGACGGGGGTGGTCACAGCGGCAGCCTATCGAGCGACGGCACGCGGCAGCGAGAGCCCGGCTCACCAGCGCCTCCGGAGGTGACGCAGGTAGGCGGAATCGGTCGGCGGCGCGCCGGCGGTCAGTCGTCGACGAGTTCGGACGCGGCCAGCTCGGCCGGAGTCGGACCCTTGATGTAGCTGGCCGCGCTGATCGTGCCGCCGCGGGAGATGTTGGTGTCGGCGGCCGGCGCGATGTCGGTGTTCTGGCAGCTGACCCCGAGCCAGGTGCCGTCCTCCAGCTTCACCAGGGTGGCGCTGAGCACGCCGCGGCGCGCGTCGAGCGACTCGCCCTCGGGATCGACCTGGCCGGAGATCTGCCAGCGGGCGATGACCACCGCCGCGTCGTCGCCGAGGAAGCGCTGGTGTGCCTCCAGCAGTTCCAGCGAGGCGCCCACGAAGGCGTTGTCGAAGCCGAACTTCTGGGCCTTGACGATCGAGCGGCGTCCGGTCCAGCGCAGCCCGACCACGTTGATGAAGTCGGCGTCCTCGACGAACAGCCGGCCGAGCGCCTCGGCGTCCTTGGCGTCCCAGGCCCGGACATATTCCCTGATCAGGTCCAGCGGGGAGTTCAGCGGCGGATCCGCCGGCGTCCGATTGGGGAAGGGCAGGTACGTCAGCGCCTTGGCACGCTTCAGCATCTTCTTCAGCTTGGCCACCGGGGGCCTCCTACTCCGAAGGGGGAAAGGCAAGCGTTGCGGGTCGGGCCGGTCCGGTCAAGACCGGCGGCGGACCGAAAGAACCGCCCGCTGTTCCACTGGTACCACCAGTGAGACGAGGGGGACGGTTCCTTTCGTCCCACTGGTGCTACCAATGAGACGAAAAGAACCGTCCCCGGCGTCCCACAGGTACTACCAGTGGGACGAAAGGAACCGTCCCCAGCGTCCCACCGGCGGAGTGTCCCGCCGATGGGCTCGGCCGGCGACTCAGACCATCAGCGGGCGCTCGGTGGGCAGGATCGGTTTCGGCAGCCGGGAACTGCCCTGCAGGTAGGCGTCCACGCCGTTGGCGCAGGAGCGGCCCTCGGCGATCGCCCAGACGATCAGCGACTGGCCGCGTCCGGCATCCCCGGCGACGAAGACGCCCGGCACCGAGGTGGCGTAGTTCTCGTCCCGGGCGACGTTTCCGCGCGGGTCGAGATCGACGCCGAGCTGCTCCACCAGGCCGGCCTTCTCCGGGCCGACGAAGCCCATCGCCAGCAGCACCAGGTCGGCGGGCAGCTCCCGCTCGGTGCCCGGCACCGGCTCGAAGCGTCCGTTGCTGAACGCCACCTCCGACAGCCGCAGCGTGGTCACCTTGCCGTCGGCGTCGCCGACGAACTCGCTGGTCGACACCGAGTAGACCCGCTCGCCGGCCTCCTCGTGGGCCGAGGAGACCCGGAAGATCATCGGGTAGGTCGGCCACGGCTGGTTGGCCGGGCGCTGCTCCGGCGGCATCGGCAGGATCTCCAGCTGGGTCACCGAGGCGGCGCCCTGGCGGATGGACGTGCCCAGGCAGTCGGCGCCGGTGTCGCCGCCGCCGATGATCACCACGTGCTTGCCGGTGGCGGTGATCTGATCGGGAACCTCCTCGCCGAGCGCGGCCCGGTTGGCCTGCGGCAGGAATTCCATCGCCTGATGGATGCCGTTCAGCTCCCGGCCCGGCACCGGCAGGTCCCGCGGCACGGTCGAGCCGATCGCCAGCACCACCGCGTCGAACCGGTCCAGCAGCTGCTCGCCGGTCAGGTCGCCCTCGGCGCCGATCCGGCGTCCGGTCTTGAACACCGTGCCCTCCAGCCGCATCTGCCGCAGCCGGCGGTCCAGGACGGCCTTCTCCATCTTGAACTCGGGGATGCCGTAGCGCAGCAGGCCGCCGATGGCGTCCGCCCGCTCGTACACCACCACGGTGTGCCCGGCCCGGGTCAACTGCTGCGCGGCGGCCAGGCCGGACGGCCCGGAACCGATCACCGCGACCGTCTTGCCGGTGTGCCATTCCGGGGTGACCGCGGTCACCCGGCGGTCGTTCCAGGCCCGATCGATGATCGCCACCTCGACGTTCTTGATGGTCACCGGGTCACGGTTGATGCCGACCACGCAGGCCGTCTCACAGGGTGCCGGGCAGAGCCGTCCGGTGAACTCGGGGAAGTTGTTGGTGGCGTGCAGCCGGTCGGTGGCGCCGCGCCAGTCGTCACGCCAGACCAGGTCGTTCCACTCCGGGATCAGGTTGCCCAACGGGCACCCGGAGTGGCAGAACGGGATACCGCAGTCCATGCAGCGTCCGGCCTGCTTGGTGATGATCGGCAGCACCGCCTTGCCGGGCGAACCGGGGTACACCTCGTTCCAGTCGTGCACCCGCTCCGCGACCGGACGGCGCTCGGCCACCTCGCGCGGGGTGGTGATAAAACCTCTGGGGTCAGCCATGCGCGGCCTCCATCATCATCGCGGTGGTTGCCTCTTCATCCAGTCCGGCCTGCTCGGCCTCGGCCCGGGCGGCCACCACCCGGGCGTAGTCACGCGGCATCACGGTGGTGAACCGGGAGGCCAGGTCATCGGTGGCCAGCAGTCGCTCGGCGACCGCCGAGCCGGTCTCTTCGCGGTGCTTGACCAGCAGTTGCCGGACTCGGGCCAGGTCGGCCTCGGTCGGCTCCAGCGGATCCACCATCTCGGTGTTCAGCCGGCTGCGGTCCAGGTCGAGCACGTAGGCGACACCGCCGGACATGCCGGCCGCGAAGTTGCGTCCGGTGCCGCCGATGATCAGCGCCTCGCCACCGGTCATGTACTCGCAGCCGTGGTCGCCCACCCCTTCGACGACGGCGGTGGCACCCGAGTTGCGGACGCAGAACCGCTCGCCCACCTTGCCCCGGATGAACAGCTCACCGGAGGTGGCGCCGTAGCCGATCACGTTGCCGGCGATGATGTGCTCCTCGGCGACGAACGCGGCGTCCTCGGACGGACGGACGGTGAGCCGTCCCCCGGAGAGACCCTTGCCGAAGTAGTCGTTGGTGTCGCCGACCAGCCGCAGCGTCACGCCGGCCGGCAGGAACGCACCGAAGCTCTGCCCGGCGGTGCCGCGCAGGGTCAGGTCGATGGTGTTCTCCGGCAGGCCCTTGCCGCGGGTCGCCTTGGTCACCTCGTGACCCAGGATGGTGCCCACCGTGCGGTCCACGTTGCGCACCGTCAGGTCGGCCCGGACGAGTTCGCCGCGGGTCAGCGCAGGCTGGGCCAGCTCGATCAGCTTCATGTCGAGCTTGGTGTCCAGGCCGTGATCCTGAACGGTGACCCGGTGCAGCGGGCCGTCGGTGTCCACCCAGTGCAGGATCGGCTCCAGGTCGAGACCCTTGGCCTTCCAGTGGTCGACGGCCTTGCGCGCCTGCAGCACCTCGACGTGGCCGACCGCCTCCTCGATGGAGCGGAAGCCCAGCGACGCCAGGATCTCGCGCACCTCCTCGGCGATGAACTCGAAGAAGTTCACCACGAACTCGGGCTTGCCGCTGAACTTGGCCCGCAGCTCCGGGTTCTGGGTGGCCACCCCGACCGGGCAGGTGTCCAGGTGACAGACCCGCATCATCACGCAGCCGGAGACCACCAGCGGAGCGGTGGCGAAGCCGAACTCCTCGGCACCCAGCAGGGCGCCGATCACCACGTCCCGGCCGGTCTTCAGCTGGCCGTCCACCTGCACCACGATCCGGTCGCGCAGGCCGTTCAGCAGCAGCGTCTGCTGGGTCTCGGCCAGGCCGAGCTCCCAGGGTCCGCCGGCATGCTTGAGCGAGGTCAGCGGCGCCGCGCCGGTGCCGCCGTCGTGCCCGGAGATCAGCACCACGTCCGCCTTCGCCTTGGAGACGCCGGCCGCGACGGTGCCGACACCGACCTCGGCGACCAGCTTGACGTGCACCCGGGCGACCGGGTTGGCGCACTTCAGGTCGTGGATCAGCTGCTTGAGATCCTCGATCGAGTAGATGTCGTGGTGCGGCGGCGGGCTGATCAGCCCGACGCCGGGCGTGGAGTGCCGGGTGGTGGCCACCCACGGGTAGACCTTCTGGCCGGGCAGCTGGCCGCCCTCGCCGGGCTTGGCGCCCTGGGCCATCTTGATCTGGATGTCGGTGGCGTTGGTCAGGTAGTCGGACGTCACCCCGAACCGTCCGGACGCCACCTGCTTGATCGCCGAGCGCCGCTCCGGATCGTAGAGCCGGTCGACGTCCTCGCCGCCCTCGCCGGTGTTCGACTTGGCGCCCAGCCGGTTCATCGCGATGGCCAGCGTCTCGTGCGCCTCGCGCGAGATGGAGCCGTACGACATGGCGCCGGTGGAGAACCGCTTGACGATCTCGCTGACCGGCTCGACCTGTTCGATCGGCACCGGCTTGCGGTCGGACGCGAACTCGAGCAGCCCGCGCAGCGTCATCAGCCGCTTGGCCTGGTCGTTCACCCGGTCGGTGTACGCCTTGAAGATGTCGTAGCGCTTGGACCGGGTGGCGTGCTGCAGCCGGAACACCGTCTCCGGGTCGAACAGATGCGGCTCGCCCTCGCGACGCCACTGGTACTCGCCGCCCACGTTCAGGGTGCGGTGCGGCAGCGTGATCCGGTCCGGCGGGTAGGCAACCGCGTGCCTGGCGGCGATGCCCTGGGCGATCTCGTCCAGGCCGATGCCCTCCACCCGGCTGGTGGTGCCGGTGAAGTAGGCGTCGACGAACTCGGAACTCAGGCCGAGCGCCTCGAAGATCTGCGCGCCGGTGTAGGAGGCGATGGTGGAGACGCCCATCTTGGACATCACCTTCAGCACGCCCTTGCCGAGCGCCTTGCGGACGTTGGCGACGGCCTTCTCCGGCTCCACCTTGACCAGCCACTCGCGGCGGGCCAGGTCTTCGGCGGATTCGAAGGCCAGGTACGGGTTGACCGCGGCCGCTCCGTAGCCGATCAGCAGCGCCAGGTGGTGCACCTCGCGGACGTCGCCGGCCTCGACGATCAGGCCGACCTGGCTGCGCTTCTTCTCGCGCACCAGGTGATGGTGCACCGCCGCGGTGAGCAGCAGGGACGGGATCGGCGCCAGGTCGGCGTTGGAGTGCCGGTCGGACAGGATGATCGTCCGGCAGCCCCGCTCGATGGAGTTGGTGACCTCCTGGCAGAGCGCGTCCAGGGTGGCCTTCAACCCGAGGGCGCCCTCCTCCACCGGGTAGAGCCCGCGCACCACGTGGGTGTCGTAGGCCGGGTTGGAGCCGTCCCGGTTGATCCGCACCAGCTTGGCCAGCTGATCGGAATCGAGCACCGGGTAGCCGATCACGATGTGCTTGCAGGAGTCCGGCCCGGGCTGCAGCAGATTGCCCTCCGGCCCGAAGGTGGAACTCAGCGAGGTGACCAGCTCTTCGCGGATGGCGTCCAGCGGCGGGTTGGTGACCTGGGCGAACAGCTGGGCGAAGTAGTCGAACAGCAGCCGGGGACGCTGGCTCAGCACCGCCAGCGGGGTGTCGGTGCCCATCGATCCGATCGGCTCGGCCCCGCTGTTGGCCATCGGGGCCAGGATCAGCTTCAGCTCTTCGTGGGTGTAGCCGAAGACCTGCTGGCGGCGCAGCACCGAGGCGGCGCTGTGCACCACGTGCTGCCGCTCCGGCAGGTCGTCGAGGTCGACCCGGCCTCGCTCCAGCCACTCGCCGTAGGGCTGCTCGGCGGCCAGCGACGATTTGATCTCGTCGTCGTCGATCAGCCGGTGCTCGGCCAGGTCGACCAGCAGCATCCGTCCCGGCTGCAGCCGGCCCTTGGCGATCACCTTGCTCTGCGGCAGGTCGATCACGCCGGACTCGGAGGCGAACACCACCAGGCCGTCGTCGGAGACCCAGTAGCGGCCCGGACGCAGCCCGTTGCGGTCCAGGGTGGCGCCGATCAGGGTGCCGTCGGTGAAGCAGACCGCGGCGGGCCCGTCCCAGGGCTCCATCAGCGAGGAGTGGAAGGAGTAGAAGTCCCGGCGGGCCGGGTCCATCTCGGCGTTGTTCTCCCACGGCTCCGGGATCATCATCATCACCGCGTGCGGCAGCGACCGGCCGCCCAGGTGCAGCAGTTCCAGCACCTCGTCGAAGGACGCCGAGTCGGAGCCGCCCGGAGTGCAGATCGGGAACAGCCGCTCCAGGTCGCCGGGGATGTTGTCGGTGGCCAGCAGCGCCTCCCGGGCCCGCATCCAGTTGCGGTTGCCCTTGACCGTGTTGATCTCGCCGTTGTGCGCGATCAGCCGGTACGGGTGGCTGAGCTCCCAGGCCGGGAAGGTGTTGGTGGAGAACCGGGAGTGCACCAGCGCCAGCGCCGAGGCGATCCGCTCGTCGGTCAGGTCGGGGAACACCTCGGCCAGCTGCTGGGTGGTCAGCATGCCCTTGTAGACCGTGGTCCGGGCGGACAGCGAGGCGAAGTAGACCGCGGCCTCGTTGCGGGCCCGCTGCCGCAGCGGGTAGGCCAGCCGGTCCAGCTCGATGCCGGTCTCGCCGTTCGGGGAGGCCAGGAACAGCTGCTCGAAGACCGGCATCGCCTCCCGCGAGATCGGGCTCAGCGTGGAGTCGTCGGTGGGCACCGCGCGCCAGCCGAGGACGTCCAGGCCCTCCTCGACGGCGATGTACTCGATGGTGCGCTTGACCCGGGCCCGCTTCACCGGGGAGGTCGGCAGGAACGCCATGCCCATCGCATAGCCGCCCGCCGCGGGCAGGTCGAAGTCGGCGACGGCGCGGAGGAAGGCGTCCGGCACCTGCAGCAGCATGCCGGCACCGTCACCGGCCGCGGCGTCGGCGCCGGTGGCGCCGCGATGGTCCAAATTCTCCAGAGCGGTCAGGCCCTTGGCCACGATGTCGTGGCTGGCCTCCCCGCTGAGCTGGGCGACGAACGCCACGCCACAGGCGTCGTGCTCGAAGGAGGGGTCGTACAGGCCTTGCGGGGATCTGGCGGGCATGGACGTTTCAGCCATAGGGCGTTCTCCTCATCTTCCGGGTGCACAGGGCCGCAGCCGGGGTGCGAAAAGCGTCCGCCGCCCGGCGTCGACGCTGCACGCCTGCGCAGCATACAGACGCCAACGTTTCGGCGAGGTTACGAACGCTTGCATCGTGGACCGGCGGGACGCTCCCCGCCGGCCCGGTACTCTGCCGAAAAGTCTGTCGCGACGCGTCCGGAAACACGCCGGTTGCGCGAAATTCTAGCGCCGCAAGCCGATGGCTCGTGGGCTGTGATTGTTCGTTCCGGTAGGTGACCGACGATCGGCGGCGGCAGGCCGGATGTCGCGGCCAGGGTCGGGCCTCAGCTGTTCGACGACTCCGTCGTGACCGGTGGGGCTTCCTCGTCCTCGGCCGGCGCGTCCTCCTTGGGCTCGTCCGTTGCCGCGGTGACCGGTTCCTCGTCCTCGCTATCGGACGCCGGCGCGTCCGGTGGGACGAGGTGGACGCTCGGCTCGCGTCCGGGACGGTTCTTGACCAGCCAGACCAGCAGGCCGACGCCGGCCAAGCAGATCAGCCCGGCGACGGCCTGGTTGAACCGGATCGGGCCGAAGGTGTCGTAGGAGAAGTCCAGCCGGATGCCCTCGGTGAAGAACCGGCCGAAGCCGTAGAGCGCGATGTAGAGGGCGAAGACCTTGCCCCGGCCCAGCCGGAAGCGCCGGTCGGCCCCGATCAGGACCAGCGCCACCAGCAGGTTCCACAGCGATTCGTAGGCGAAGGTGGGGTGGAAGGTGGCGTACTGCTCGTAGCCGGCGACCCGGTGCGCGGGATCGATCTCCAAGCCCCAGGGCAGGTCGGTGGGCAGCCCGTACAGCTCCTGGTTGAACCAGTTGCCGAACCGGCCCAGCGCCTGACCGACCGCGATGCCGGGCGCCAGCGAATCGGCCAGGGAACTGAACCGGACGCCGAACCGGCGGCACATCAGCCAGGCGGCCAGCGCTCCGGCGCCGATCGCGCCGTAGATGGCGATGCCGCCCTCCCAGATCCGCAGCGCGCTCCACGGGTCGATGCCGGGCGCGAAGTAGTCGCCCAGGTGGGTCAGCACGTGGTAGACGCGGGCGCCGACGATGCCGACCGGGATCGCCACCAGCACGATCGTCTCGAACTGCTCCGGGGCGCCGCCGCGGGCCTGCCAGCGCCGGTTGCCGATCACCCACGCCGCGACCATGCCGGTGATCAGGCACAACGCGTAGATGTGCAGGAAGAACGGACCGATCTGCCAGCCGCTGACCGGCGGGGAGGGAATCGACAACAGCACCCGCCCATCCTGCCTCATCGGGCCAGGCCGCTCTCCCCCGGCCCGAACGGCGACCCCAGCCTGAGGGCTAGCGTCGGACGCCGGCCACCAGGTCGGCGAGCAGCGCGGTCAGGCCACTGCGGTCACCGGGCGTCCCGGCATCGTCGGCGGCCAGCATCAGCTTGACGAACGCCGAACCCACGATCGCGGCGTCGGCGAAGCCGACCACGTCCGCGGCCTGGTCGCCGGTGGAGATGCCCAGCCCGACGCCGACCAGGGTCTCCGGTGCCAGCGCCCGGATGCGGGCCACCAGTTCCGGCGCGGCCGAGGACGTCTGGGCGCGGGTGCCGGTCACCCCCATCACCGCGGTGGCGTACATCCAGCCCCGGCAGGCGTCGGCGGTGGACACGATCCGCTCATCGGTGGACGACGGAGAGACCAGGAAGATCCGGTCCAGCCCGTGCGCGTCGGACGCCTCGAACCAGTCGGACGCCTCGTCCGGCACCAGGTCGGGGGTGATCAGCCCGGCTCCCCCGGCGGCGGCCAGGTCGCGGGCGAAGGCGTCCACGCCGTAGCGGTCGACCAGGTTCCAGTAGGTCATCACCACCGGCGTGGTGCCGGTGTTCGCCACGGTCTCGACGGCGGCGAAGACGTCCTTGGTGCGGACGCCGCGCTCCAGCGCCCGAGTGCCGGCGCGCTGGATCACCACCCCGTCCATCACCGGATCGGAGTACGGCAGGCCGATCTCGATCAGGTCGGCGCCGGGCTGGTCGCCGTCGCCGCACAGGGTGCGCAGCACGTCCAGCGAACCCGGCACGTCCGGGTAGCCGACCGGGTAGTAGGCCACCAGCGCCTTGCGGCCCTGGTCGATGGCGCGCTGCAGGGCCAGGCCCGAGATGCCCGCGTTCACTGTTCCCCTCCCACGCTGGCATCGGCCGAGCCGTCCAGCCCGAACCACTTGATTGCCGTGTCCACGTCCTTGTCGCCGCGTCCGGAGACGCAGACCACGATGATCGGCCGGGCGTCCGGGTACTTGGCGGCCACCCGCTGGCCCAGCCGGATGGTGCCGGCCAGCGCGTGCGCCGACTCGATGGCCGGCATGATGCCCTCGGTCTGGGTGAGCAGCTTGAAGGCCTCCATCGCCTCGGTGTCGGTGACCGGCTCGTAGCTCGCCCGCCCGGTCTTGGCCAGCCAGGAGTGCTCGGGGCCGACACCCGGGTAGTCCAGTCCGGCCGAGATGGAGTGTGACTCCAGGGTCTGGCCGTCCTCGTTCTGCAGGATGTAGGTGCGCATGCCGTGCAGCACGCCCACCGAGCCGCCGTAGATCGCGGACGCGTGCCGTCCGGTCTCCACCCCGTCGCCGCCGGCCTCGAAGCCGTACAGGGCGACGGTCGGGTCGTCGATGAAGTCGGCGAAGATGCCCATCGCGTTCGAGCCGCCGCCGACGCAGGCGGTGACCGCGTCGGGCAGGCGTCCGTAGCGTTCCAGCACCTGTGCCTTGGCCTCGGTGGAGATCACCCGCTGCAGCTCCCGGACCATCTTCGGGAACGGGTGCGGGCCGGCCACGGTGCCGATCAGGTAATGGGTGTCGTCGACCCGGGCGACCCATTCGCGCATCGCATCGTTCATCGCGTCTTTGAGCGTCTGACTACCGGATTCGACGGCGATCACCTCGGCGCCGAGCAGCTGCATCCGGGCCACGTTGAGAGCCTGCCGGTCGGTGTCGACCTTGCCCATGTAGACCCGGCACTCCAGGCCGAGCAGCGCGGCGGCGGTCGCGGTGGCCACACCGTGCTGGCCGGCGCCGGTCTCGGCGATCACCCGGGTCTTGCCCATCCGCTTGGTCAGCAGGGCCTGGCCCAGCACGTTGTTGATCTTGTGCGAACCGGTGTGGTTCAGGTCCTCGCGCTTGAGCAGCACGATCGCGTTGCCGCAGTGCTCGGCGAACCGCTTGGCCTCGGTCAGCGGGGTCGGGCGTCCGGAGTAGTTGCGGCGCAGATCGTCGAGCTCGCGCCAGAAGGTCGGATCGCCCATCGCGTTGTCGAACTCGGCCTCCAGTTGGGCGAGTGCGGCGTACAGCGCCTCGGGGACGTACTTGCCCCCGAAGATGTCGTAATGCCCCGCGGCATCGGGTAGCGACACGATCGATCCTCGGTTCTTGATGGGTTGCGGACGCCCCACTCTACGACCTGCCGCCGGGCCCGTCCCGGCCTCTCGACCGGCGACGGACATCGAGGGGCCGGGTCCTTCGAGCGCTTGCTGCGCGCGTCCGGACGACCCGACCCCTCGATCAGCTGAACTCCCGCGGGACGATCAGCCGGGCAGGTAGCTGAAGCCGGCCGTCTTGGTGACCGTGCCCCGCATGGCGGGAATCACCACGTCGACCGCGCCGGCCGCGTGCGGTGGCGTGACGAAGACGAGCCGGGTGTCGGAGGACTCGGACGGCTGCACGCTGACCCCGCCCACCGTGATCGACCCCAGGCCGGTGTAGAGCGGGCCGATCTTCACGGTCAGGTGGGTGCCGGTGATGGTCACCGTGGTGCCCCCGGCGACAGGCCCGGACGCCGGGCTGATGCTGGTGATCGTGGGTGCGGCGGCGTGGGTGTCCGACCCGGCGTAGCGGATGACGAGATGGCGTGCTTGGAGCGTCCCGGTGTAGCGGACGACGAGGCCGTCCCAGTCTCCCTTGGCGGGCTTGACCGCGTGGCCGTTGCCGTCGGTGTCGCCGCCGACGGTGTCGTCGTGAATGCTGGTGAAGACCACCGGGCGGGCAGCCGTGCCCTTGACCACCAGGGTGCCGTCGCCCGACACCCCGGCGTAGCCGGACGGAGCGGGCGGCGGGCCGCTATAGCCGAGATCGGTGGTCCGCTGGAACTTGACGACGGCGCCTGCCGGCACGGTCAACGTGACGCCCTTGGCGATGGTGAGCCCGTCGGAATCGAAGGATGCCCCGAACTCGCGCGTGGGCGTCCCGACGACGTAGGTCATGCCGGTCGGCATGGTCCAGTTCTCGACGAGCGTGCCGTAGATGCGGAAGGCGTTGACCTTGTTGTGGTGACCGATGTTCCCGGCGAACAGCGAGGGACGCAGCAGTGAGCCGGTGATCGAGAAGGCCGGTTCCGAACTGGTCGAGCCGACCACCTTGTTGTCGCTCACCTGGATCTGGGCCAGAGTCGCGGCCTCATCCTGCGAAGCGACGCTGATGGTGCCCGAGCGGCGCAGCGTGTTACCGCTGATCAGCACCGGGTCGTAGGGGAAGTTGTCGGTACGGACGGTGGCGTTGATGCTGCCGCTTCGGAACAGCGTCGAGTTCGTCACCCGCAACGTTGAGGTGTTCCCTGCAGACCATTGGTCGCCGTGGCCGCCGACGATGTTCCCGCCGTAGCGCATCTGGAGTCCGCTCACCTGAATGGTGCTGCTGTCCTGGTAGTTGCCGGCAGAGTTGGCCCAACTGATGTCGCCCCAGCTGTGTGCGGTCGGCTTGGTCTGCGCGCCGTCCTTGTTGGTGTCACCACCGACACTGTCGTCACGAATGCTGGTGAAGACCACCGGGTTCTGCGCGGTGCCCTCGACCACCAAGCGCCCGGTGGACAATCCCAGCGAGGCACCGTCGTCGAATTTGACGATCGCGCCGGCGGGCACGGTCAGCGTGACCGGGTAGGCACTGGTCGCCGTGGAGTGTCCGACGACGGCGAGCGAGCCGCTGACGTGATAGACGATGCCGCAGCCGGCCTTCCAGGTGGTGTCGGCGGTGATGGCGCCGCTGACGTCGATCACGGTGCTGGCACAGCCCGGTGCGTAGGTGTAGCGGGTGGATGCCGTCGGCTTGCTGGTGCCGTGGCGACCGGTGACCCGTACGTCGACCACACCGTCCCTCCCCTTGGGCGCGGTGACGGTCAGCGTGGTGCGCGAATGCACCCGCAGATGTGTGCCCGGAACGCCGCCGAAGGTGACCTTCGTGAGGTGGCTGAAACCACTGCCGGTGACGGTGACCTTGGTGCCACCCGCGGTCGGCCCGGACGCCGGGGAGAGCTGGGTGACGGTGGGAGCGGAGGCCCGCATCGGGAGCTGTGCGACGCCGGCATTCGCTGCCTGCGGCGGGCTCGCGGACTGGGTTGCCGCCGGTGGCGAGGCGGATGGGGTCGGGGCGGCCGATGCCACGGGTGCGGCGGCAAATGATGTCGACGACATCAGCAGCGCCGCGACACCCCAGGCGCAGATAGATGATGTGGATGCTCGCACTTGAGTCCTCCTGACAGATGGTCAGGCCTCGGGAACTCCGGGGTCGAGATGTCCGCACACGAGCGGGCCTCTTCCACAACATAGTCGCGCTACGCCGATAACCAACACGATGGGGCCATGCTTTCTCGTCACACTCGCGCCAGGCAGTACGTTGCCGGACGGCGCCAGCTTGCGGAACGCGGCCGCCAGGTGCTGGCCGGTGGCCGCGGGAAGGGACAACGCGGGCGGATATCAGCCAGGGCCCGCAGACCCGACCCCCGGAGTCTGGGGATATCCCCCAAAGTCAATCGGCCAAGTAGCGTAAGTCCAGGAATGACGCGTTGACCGTCCCGGTGTCCCGGATCGCGAGGCCGTCCCAGTCGCCGGCAGTGGGCTGGGTGGCGTTGCCGTTGCCGTTGGTGTCTCCGCCGGCGGTGTCGTCGTGAATGCTGGTGAAGATGACCGGGTTGGCTGCGGTGCCGTTCACGATCAGGCTTCCTTCTCCTGCTATGCCGACGAAGGCCAGCGGTTGCTGAGTGATTCGCTGGAATTTGAGGACGGCGCCGGCCGGCACCGTGAGGGTGACGCCCTTCGCGATATGAAGTCCGTCCGAATCCCAGGGTGCCCCGATAGCACGGAAGGATGTCCCCACTATGTAGGGCAGCCCGGTGGTCGGAAGAGTCCAGTTCTCGACCAGCGTCCCGTACAGGCGGAAAGCATTGACCTTGTTGTTGCTGCCGGTATTGCCCGTGAAGTCGGACGGACGAAGCTGGGCGGCGGTGATCGAAATTGCCGGTTGCGCACTGATCGATCCGACCACGGAGTTGTCACTCACCCGGATCGGGGTCGAATCGTCCGCCGGGGCTTCGGAGTAGACGTCGATGGTCCCGGACGACGTGAGCGTGTTGCCGGCGATGACGATGGGGTCATACGCAATGAACGGGAAAACGGGGCGCACGATGATGCTTCCGCTGTCGGTCAGCGTGGAGCTGGTCACCCGCACGGTGGACGGGCTGATTCCCAGCATGCTGCCACCGTACGATCCGGTGATGTCGCCGCCGTATCGCATGGCGAGGCCATTCGCTCGGATGGCCCCACCGTCGGGTGCGCCGATTATGCCGCCCCAGCTGCGCGCTTTCGGCTTGGTCTGGGCGCCGTTGCCATTGGTGTCGCCGCCGACGGTGTCGTCGTGGATGCTGGTGAAGACGGCCGGCTTCGTCAGGGTGCCCTCCACGACCAGCTCTCCCGACGACACCTGGAGTGAGGCGGAGTCGTCGAATTTGACGATCGCACCCGCCGGCACCGTCAGTTTCGCCGGCTTGATCTGCCGCGGCCCGACCTCGGTTCCCTCCACCCACAGCGTGCCGGTGACGTGGTAGACGGTTCCGCAATCCGCCTTCCAGGTCGTGTCTTCGGTGATGGAGCCACTGACCTCGATCACCCGGCGAGGGCAGGAGGACGTGTAGGTGTACCGGGCTGCGGAACTCTTCGCACTGGTGCCGTATCGGCCGCTGACCAGGACGTCCACGGTGCCCGGGGTGCCCGCGGGCGCCGTGACGGTCAGCTTGCTGGCGGAGGTCACCTTCAGCTTGCTGCCGGGAACACTCCCGAATCGGACCTGGGTGACCCCGGTGAAGCCGGAACCGGTGATGGTGACTTTGGTGCCGCCGATCTCGGGACCGGTCGTGGGTCGGACGGTGGAGATGGCCGGCGGAGCGACGAAGCGGAAGCGGCCTTTCGGTGTCTTGGCCGACGTGCCGTGCTCGGTCACCACCCGGACATCGACGATGCCCGCCGAACGGGCCGGCGCGGAGACCGTCAGCTTGCTCTCGGAGATGACCCGAATGTCAGTACCGGGTGATTTCGCGAAGAGGATCTTGTCGACGTCGACAAAATTCTTGCCGGTGATCGTCACTGTGGTCTTGCCGCCGGTGCCGCCGGAGGTGGGCGACAGCTTGGTCACTTTCGGTGCGGAGACATAGCGGTACGCGGTCCGGGCCGATGCGGGTGACGTGGCCCCGGTCTTGGTGGCGACGCGGATCGGGACGGTTCCCGATCCGGCGGGAGCGATGACGGTCAGCTTGGTGTCGGAGATGATCTTCATGCCTTGTCCGGTCCTGCCACCGAACAGCACCTTCTTCGCGCCGGCCAAGCCGGTACCCGTCAGGGTCACCATCGTTTTCCCGCCGGCCGGGCCCCGCGCCGGCGAGATGTTGGACACTGTCGGCTGAGCGGCCGGAGCCAGGGCTGGCGTGAGCGGCGACGCCCCTAACCAGAGCGCTTCGGCTCGTGCCGTCGGCGCACTCGGCAGCGATGCGAATGAGACAATGAGGGCCGTCAGGCCGTAGACCAAGAAGTGCACTTTTGTCGATCGCATCTGCTTCTCCCCTGGCAGTCCAAGACCCGGCGAAGACGTCGCGAGCCTGGGAACCCAATGCAACGGTCCCGACGACAATCTAACCCGAGAACCCCGCACTCCCCCGGCAGCCCCGGCGCGGGGTGTCTGCCGCGGGAGTGCGGAGAAACTCAGTCGGCCAGGTAAGTGAATCCGTTCTTCTTGGTGACGGTGCCGCGCAGTGTCGTGATCGCCACGTCCACGACACCGGCCGGGTGACTCCGGGAGACCACGACGAGTTCGGTGTCGGAGCCTCGGAGGAAGGCGGCGTCCTCGCGGCAGATCGCGTCCGTGCCCAGAATCACGCAGCGCGCACCGCTCAGGTTCGTGCCGGTGATGGTCACGGTGGTGCCGCCCGCCGCGGGCCCCGACGCCGGGCTGATGCCGGCGATCGTGGGCGCCGCGTCGGCGTCCGGCCCGGTGTAGCGCAACTCCAGGAACGACGCGTTCAGCGCCCCGGTGTCACGAATGACGAGGCCGTCCCAGTCGCCGGCGGCCGGTTGGGTGGCGTTGCCGTTGCCGTTGGTGTCTCCGCCGGCGGTGTCGTCGTGAATGCTGGTGAAGACCACCGGCTTGGCTGCGGTGCCGTTCACGATCAGGGTTCCGTCGCCCGATATTCCGCTGTACAGCGGCGGTTGGCCGGGAGTTCGCTCGAATTTGAGGACGGCGCCGGCCGGCACGGTGAGGGTGACGCCCTTGGCGATGGAGAGGCCGTCGCTGTCCCACGGAGCCCCCACCGTGCGGGACGGTGTTCCCACGATGTACGGGAGCCCCGTGGTGGGCAGGGTCCAGTTCTCGATCAGGGTTCCGTAGATGCGGATGGCGTTCACCCGACCGCCTCGGGCGGTGTTGCCGGTCAGGTTGGAGGGCTGCAGTCGAGGATCGTTGATCGAATAGGCCGGTCCGGTGCTGGTGGAGTCGATGACCGTGTTGTCCCTGACCTGCACTGGGCTCGCGTCGTCGCTCACATTGCGCGACGTGGCGCTGATCGTTCCGGACGAGGTGAGGGTATTGCCGGTGATGATGATCGGCTGGCTGCTTCCGAACGCGACGTCGCGTCCGGCGCTGATCCCTCCGCGGACGTTGGTGAGGGTCGAATTGGTCACCGCGACGGAGCCGGCATTCCAGGAATCGATCCCGCTGCCGTAGCGCAGGTCGAGCGCGTTCGCCCGGACGGAAGCGAACCAGTTGGCCGCGTCGATCCCTCCCCAGTCGCCCGCCGTGGGCTTGGTGGCGTTGCCGTTGCCGTTGGTGTCTCCGCCGGCGGTGTCGTCGTGAATGCTGGTGAAGACGACCGGCTTGGCGGCGGTGCCTTCGACGATCAGCGAGCCCCAGGATACCGACAGTGCGGCGGCGTCGGCGAACTTCACGATGGCGCCGGCCGGAATCCGCAGACTCCCGTCGGGCGCGGTGATAGTCACGGTGCCGTTGACGTGGTAGACGGTCCCGCAATCGGATTTCCAGGTCACTGCGCTGGTGATGTCGCCGCTGACCTCGATCACCGTGGGCGTGCAGACCGTCGTGTAGCTGAAGGCCTTGGCCTTGGTGACGCTGCCGCCGGGGGTGGTGAGAGTGACGTCGACGGCGCCGGCGGCATGGGCCGGAGTCACTGCGGTCACGGTCGTCGGCGAGACGACCTTCACCGCGGTGGCGGGTGCGCCGCCCACCGAGACCTTCGACGCGCCGGCCAGGTTGGTTCCGGTGATGGTGAGCGTCGTTCCGCCTGTGGTCGGCCCGGTGGCGGGCGTCACGCCGGTGATCGTGGGCGCGGGTACCGCGGCCGGCTTGTAGGTGTAGCTCAAGGGGCTGGTGTTGTGTCCGTACGGGGTGAAGACCAGGACGCGGACCGTCGTACCGGGCTTGCCCGGCGGAACGGTCACCGTCAGCGTGTTGTCGTCGAGGGATTTCAGGTTGCTGCCGGCCTTGTCGCCGAAGATCACCGTCTGGGGCCGGACGAGGGCCGAGCCATGCACGGTGACGGTGTTCCCGCCGGTCGCAGGTCCGCTGCTGGGGGTGAGCCAGTGCAGCCAGGGGGCTGGAACAGCGTGGAAACGGGTGTAGGTGCCGGGCTTGGATGTGCCATGGGCGGTGACCACCTGCACATCGACGGCGTCTGATTTGTAGAACGCCGGCGACGTCACCGTGATGCGGCTTTCCGACGTCACGCGAATATCAGTGGCGCGTGAATTCCCGAACATGACTTTGGTGACATCGACGAAGCCGGTGCCGGAGATCTCCACCTCGACCTTCTTGCCGAGACGAGCAGCGTCGGGATATACCCGGATGACTCGCGGAGGCTCCACGTAGCGATACTTGGCCTCGGCGGACGGCGCAGACGTGCCGGCCGCGGTGACCACCCGGACATTGACCGTGGCATAGCCCGGCGGGGCTGTCACCGTCAGGCGAGTGTCCGAGGACACCGTGAGCTTGGAACCCGGCTTGCCGGCGAACAGCACAGCCGTGGCACCGGTGAAACCCGTCCCGGTCAGGGTGACGACGGTACCGCCGGCCAGCGGGCCGCGCGCCGGTGCGACCCCTTTCACCACCGCCGGCGCCGCCGACCCGGCCTGGGTTGCGGGAGGCGATCCCGGGTCTGGCTCCGCCCAGGCAGCAGGGGTGCCCGGCAGGGAGGCCAACGCCATCACCACCGCCACGAGGCTGCTCGTCCAGATACGTGCTTTTCTCGACCGCATGGCAATTCTCCCCGTCGGCAACCCGGGGCTCCCTTGGGAAGGCTCCGGGAGCCGAGACACCCCACCCCGATGTGGGGGTCTTAGCCGTAAGTTAGCGGAGCTAAACCTACAATTTCCATAGTTTATGGGGATTCTTGGGAACGTTTGATCACCGCGGGCCGGTGAAGCCGTCCGATCGGCGTACGGGCGACACGAAGGCCCCGGCTGTTCTCAACCTATTCTCAGTCGGATTCGGTGTCGCCGGGGTTCGCGCCCGTCCTGGGGTGGGTGCGTCAGGAACCGGCCGCGATGAAGTCGGCCACCGCGCTGCGCGGGTCGCCGTGCTTGACCAGCGCCTCGCCGACCAGGATCACGTCGGCCCCGGCATCGGCGACCCGGCGGACGTCGGCGACCGACAGGATGCCCGACTCGGCCACCTTCACCACGTCGTCCGGGATCAGCCCGACCAGCCGCTCGAACTGGGCCAGGTCGACCTCCAGCGTCTGCAGGTTGCGGTTGTTCACCCCGATCAGGGACGCCCCGGCGGCGATCGCGCGCTGGGTCTCCTCGACCGTGTGCACCTCGACCAGCGCGGTCAGCCCCAGCGTCGCCGCCGTCCCCATCAGGGACGCCAGCTCGTCGTCGCCGAGGGCCGCGACGATCAGCAGGGCCAGGTCGGCGCCGGCCGCCCGGGCTTCCCAGAGCTGGTAGTCGGTGACGATGAAGTCCTTGCGCAGCACCGGCGCGTCGACGGCGGCCCGGACGGCGACCAGGTCGTCCAGGGTGCCGTTGAACCGGCGCTTCTCGGTCAGCACCGAGATCGCGGACGCACCACCGGCGGCGTATTGCGCGGCCAACGCGGCCGGGTCGGGAATGTCGGCGAGCGCGCCCTTGCTGGGGCTGGAGCGCTTCACCTCGGCGATCACCGCCAACTGATCGGCCCGGAAGGCCGGCATCGGATCACGGGTGGGTCCCATGGTCGCCACCGCCGCGGCCAACTCGTCCAGGCTGCGCCGGGCGCACCGATCAGCGAGATCCTCGCGGACGCCGGCGACGATCTCGTCCAGCACTCCCATCGTCAGGCCTGGCCCAGGCCCATCTTGCGCATCACGCCGCCCGCGACCGCACCGCCGAGGATGATCGCGATGGAGATCCAGAACAGCACCCAGTTGGGGCCCATCAGGAACGCGACGGTGCCGAGGATGAAGCCGATGCCGGCGACGATGCTGCCGGTCCACGCCGCGGGCGTACGGCCGTGGTGATAGTGCTTGCCGTTGGTGGCCATGGTGCGCTCCTGCCGTGGTCGCTGAACTCGGGCCTATTCTGTCGGCTTCGACGACGCTGCGCCACCCACACCACGCTCCGGTTCCACGGTCGGGTCCTGTCCGGCGTCCAGTGCCTTCCAGGCGTCCATCGCCGGATCCGGAGTCCGGGCCGGACGCGTGGTGGGCGGCCCGGCAAGCAGGGTCAGGACGGCCCCGGCCCCGGCCAGCACCACGCCGGCCAGGTACACCCAGCGCCAGGCGGTGGCGACCAGGGTGAGCGCGTCCCCCAGGGTGCTGCCGGGCAGGGCCGGCGCGGTCGCGCCGAGGGCCACCGGAATGCCGCCGAGGGCCAGCACCGCGACCAGGCCGAGCACGATCCGGCGCGCCACCGGAGGCAGCCAGCGGCTCAGGAAGGCGCCGGCGACCGCCGCCAGCACCAGGGCCAGAGCCGCGCCGGAGGTGGCCTGGGTGCCGCTCACCGCGGTCCGCTCCCCCGCCGACCACCAGGGCTGGGTGGCGCCCAGCAGCGCGACCGCGCAGCCGCCCCACAGCAACGGGTTAGCCAGTCGACGCACGTCAGCTCCGGTCGAGGCGCCGCAGCCGGTGCGCCTCCTCGATGGCACGGATCACCGCGGCCGCCTTGTTGCGCACCTCGAGCTCCTCGTTCTCCGGGACGGAGTCGGCGACGATGCCCGCCCCGGCCTGGACGTGGGCCACGCCGCCGGCCAGCACCGCGGTGCGGATGGCGATCGCCACGTCGGAGTTGCCGGCGAAGTCGAAGTAGCCCACCCCGCCGCCGTACAGGCCGCGCCGGGACACTTCCAGCTCGTCGATGATCTCCATCGCCCGCACCTTGGGGGCGCCGGACAGGGTGCCGGCCGGGAAGCAGGACAGGGTGACGTCCAGCGCGCTGCGTCCGGGCGCCAGCTCGCCGACCACCGCCGCCTCCAGATGCATGATGTGGCTGTAACGGCGCACCTTCATGAACTCGACCACCTCGACGGTGCCCGGCGCACACACCCGGCCCAGGTCGTTGCGGCCCAGGTCGACCAGCATCAGGTGCTCGGCGCGTTCCTTCGGGTCGGCCAGCAGTTCGGCCTCCATGGCGGCGTCCTCGGCGGCCGAGCCGCCGCGCGGCCGGGAGCCGGCGATCGGATGGGTCTCGGCGCGTCCGTTGCTGACCGTGACCAGCGCCTCCGGGCTGGAGCCCACCACGGCCAGGCCGGGCAGCCGCAGCAGGTACAGGTAGGGGCTGGGGTTGGTCCGGCGCAGGATGCGGTAGACGTCCAGCGGGTCGGCGTCGGTGGCCAGATCGAAACGCTGGCTGGGCACGATCTGGAAGGCCTCGCCGGCCTTGATCTCCTCGACCGCGGCCAGCACCGCTGCGGCGTACTCCTCGGGGGTGCGCTGCCGAATCACCTCCGGCGGCGCGGACTGCGGATCGGTGACGGCGACGGCCGGCGCCATCGGTGCGGTGAGTTGCTCGGCCATCGCCTGCACCCGGTCCCGGGCGTCCGCCCAGGCCGCGTCGGCGCGCTCGTCGGAGCCGTCGTAGTTGAACGCGTTGGCCAGCAGCCAGACCTCGCCGGTGTGGTGGTCGAGGATGGCCATGTCGCTGACCATCATCATCACCAGCTCGGGCAGCTGCAGGTCGTCGGGGTTGCCGTCCGGCAGTACCTCGAGCCGGCGGACGACGTCGTAGGCCAGGTACCCGACCATGCCGGAGGTCAGCGGCGGCAGGTTCTCGTCGGCCGGGGTGTGCAGGATCTGCAGCGTCTCGGCCAGCACCTGCAGCGGGTCGCCGCCGGTGGGCAGGCCGGCCAGTGGGCGTCCACTCCAATGCGCCTGGCCGTCCACCTCGGTCAGGGTCGCCACCGCGTGGACGCCGACGAACGACCAGCGCGACCACATGCCGTTGTCGGCCGACTCCAGCAGGAAGGTGTGATCGCGGTCGCCGCACAGCCGGTGGTAGAGCCCGACCGCGGTCAGGTCGTCGGCGAGCAGCCGGGTGTACACCGAGACCACGCGGCGTTCGCGGGCCAGGTCGAGGAACTCCTCCAGCTCGGGGGTGACGGGCAGGCTGGTCATCGGCCCTCCTCGGTCCGTGGGGTGTCGGTCAACAGGGTGCGGTCGGTGAAGCAGGTGGCGGTGCCGGTGTGGCAGGCCGGGCCGGTCTGGTCGACCAGCACCAGCAGGGTGTCGCCGTCGCAGTCCAGCCGCACCTCGCGGACGTGCTGGGTGTTGCCGGAAGTCTCGCCCTTCACCCAGTACTGCTGCCGGCTGCGCGACCAGTAGGTGCCGCGCCGGGTGGTCAGGGTGCGGGCCAGCGCCTCGTCGTCCATCCAGGCCAGCATCAGCACCTCGCGGGAGGTGGCGTCCTGGACGACGGCGGGCACCAGCTGGTCGGGGTTGCGCTTGAGCAGCGCGGCCACGGCGGGGTCGAGACTCACCCGGTCATTGTGGCACCACTACGCTGAACCAATGCCGCGTAGCCAGACCCGACGAGCCCAGGCCGAACGTGCCAACACCTGCGATGCCCTGCTGGCGGTGGAGCCCACCGCGACCACCTTGTGCGAGGGCTGGACGGCCCACGACCTAGCCGCCCACCTGTGGATCCGGGAGAACGAACTGGTCAACTCGGTGGGTTCGATGATCCCGCCGCTGGCCGGACGGACCGCCGCCCGGATGGCCGAGTTGAAGCAGCAGCTCACCTATCCGGAACTGGTCGGGCTGATCCGGCAGGGCCCGCCGCGCCGGTCGCTGTTCGCGCTGAGCGCGGTCGACGAGGCGGCCAACGGCGCGGAGTACCTGATCCACGGGATGGACGTGCGGCGTCCGTCCGGTCTGCCGGAACCGGAGCGGGACGAGGCCTTCCACGACTGGGCCTGGTCGCAGCTGAAGCGGATGGTGCCCCTGATGCTGCGCCGCAGCCCGGTGGCGCTGGTGTTCGAGCGGGCGGGACGTCCCGATTCGGTGATCCGGGCGGCGTCCGGCAACCGGATCGTCACCGTGATCGGACGTCCCGACGAGCTGCTGCTCTACGCCTCCGGACGCCGCACCGCGGCCGACGTCCGGCTGATCGGGGTCGAGTCGGCTGTCGCCGCCGCGTTGGGACGCTGAACGACGCCAGGATCGCCGCGATCGGCAGCCATGGTGATTCCGGCGTACCGCGTCACATCCAACGAAGAGTCGCCTGATCGCCTGGCGCACCCACTTATCGCCGGCCCTCCGGGTTGTCTGCCCCCAGTGATTCCAAAACCTGACCGAGCCAGATGAGGTGGTAGTTGAGGGCGTCCTGCGGGTCCGCGGAGACCTTCCTGAGGTTCGACCAGCACTCAGACACCTGCCCGATGAACAACTCGGTGGGCTCGACGTAGACCTCACGACGTTCGGCTGCGTCGATCAACCAGAAATAGTCATGCTCGATGGGGACCACCGGGCCGGTGGTGCTCTCGAGGTGATCGAATAGGAGCCTCGCCACGCGTCGGAGCTCTGCTATCTCTACCTGGTTCATCCCGCTCCTCGTCCCTTGCGCCACGCGGCTTCGAGTACGCGCTGCTTCCGTCGAGCTCCCCACGCGAAGTAGGTCGCCGTCGAGAACAGCGTCACAGCACCGCGAGCGGTGACGATCTCCACGGCATAGCCGTCAAGCCAGGTGAACGGCATCCCCGTGACTCTGACCTCGGTAATAGACCGCCACGGCATCACACCGCTCCCAAATACCCACAAGCCACGAGCGGTTGCCACGGAGACACTCGGCAGGACGGCGGAGAATAGCGTTATGACAGCTCCAGCCAGCATCAGAACGGACATGAATATCGTGCCAACGTCGAACCCATCTGACAGAAACACTGCAATCGCGAGAACCCAGACCAGGAGGACCATGACCGCAACTGGCAACCAAATCGTCCCAACAATTCTCACTGCGGTCGCCTCCTAAGACCGTTACAGAACGCCCACCGCCCGCGGAAACTGCTCAGTAATCCATTGACATAGTGTACCAAACCGCCAGAGTTCCTCCGAGTATCAACCCGACTCGCGCCCCCCACGGCCTCAGCAGCATTCCAGGCTGATCTCGAATGTGTTGCTTCAGCAACGGCCATGCGAGCAGGGCGGGTCTGAACAAGGTGCACACCATCAGCGACGCCATGACGATCGCGGCAGCAACGGCCATGACTTCTGGCGATGTTCCCGTGATCTCCGCCCTGCTTATTCCTGCTGCCGTGGCGATCGGCCACGATATCCCTGCCGCGATCCCCAGTGCCGGATGCTCCCAGTCGGGATCACGCGCAGTCAAGATGACACATGGCACCAACGTGGCCCAAAAGAGTGCCCATTGCCAGGTCATCGCTCACCGTATCCGTCGACGATAGCACTTGTCCCTTGGCTGTGGCTCAGTCAGCATTGTGCTGTGCCCTCAGCTTCTCGAACTCAGCCGCGATGCGAAGAAGACGCTTGCGGTTGAAGCCAACCAACCCGGCGAACGCAACTCGTTCCACCGGGAACTCGGGAACCGTTCGCTTGATGAACGTGATGCCCAGGCTGGACATCGGGCCAAATGACACCTCGTCCACCAATATTCGGCGCACATCCGCCCACGCAAGGATTCTGCCGAAGGGAATCCGAACACCACGATTATCCCAGATCGTTGTTCGATTGCGACAATCGGATAGCCAAAGACCTGAGAATACAATTGTCATCGGTAAACTGAACCACGGAGAATTTGCTCCACATCCATCAGGCATGCAGTTTGAGAAATAGATGAACATCGCACAGATGGCGGTGATAGCCCATCCCCATCCGCCGTAGTGCCATCCCGACCCCTTGGCGTCTGAGATCCAACTCAACATCACGACCCCCCGCTCATCCCATGATCCGGACATAGAGCAGTATGCCTTGGTGATGACCCGACCCGACCCAGGTCCGTCCGCCCGACCCAGCGACGGCCCGGCCTGAACTCGCCAAGCGAGCCAGCCCCCACTGGAGCAGCGCACAGCTACTACCCTTCTCCGGTGCTACCACCAGGGCCGCGCCGAGAACCAGACGCTCGCCGCAATCGACAGCAGTGTTGCGTGCCCTGATCACGATCACGTCTCGATTGGTCGCATGGTGAAGCGTTTCCAACCACCTCCGGGCACGCGGATGCGCCCAGTGTTGGCGCTAGCGAGTTCCAGATCCTGCGACGGCGTCATCATCCTCCGTACTGCCTCGGCGCCGATCCCCGTCAGGTACCAGTCAGAGGCGGTGGCCTCCCCAGCAGAGGATCCGACGGCCCTAATTCGCCCTGCGTCGAGGTCTTCGACATACTCGGCTCGCACCCAAGTGAAGTCAGAGAGTCGTAGCGGTTCCGTCAGCCAGCGATAGTCATATTGACCGGATTCGGCTAGTTCTTCGAGGGCATTCACCAAGGTGGGGGCCTCTACCTCCTCCAACATTGCGATAGCATTCAGATATCCAGATACGATGAGATTGCCCCGTGTGCTGCCGTCGCTCAAGTGGAAGTTGGGCGGCACTTCGCAGGGAAACAGGCGTTGATGAACAGTTGGAGTGTCGGAGTGCTTCCCTGTCACTCGGGGTGCAAGCTCAAGCATCGGCCAAGGTGCGAGGATCCTGCCGTCCAAGGCGTCCTGCAGTAGATCTCCGATAGCACGTGCCCCCTTCGCGAAGGCGTCGAGCTCGACGGAGCGGGCCCACCGCGCCCGGGTTCCTCCGCATCGTGGCAGTGCCGAGAGGTAAACCAGTCCGACGGGAACTGGTTGGACGTTCAGGCATTCTACGGGCGGGAAGCCGGGTAGCCCGTGGGCGATCGCGGCGGCGATGGATCTGCGGAACAGTGAATCGGCCTGCTGCACATTCAGGTTGCTGGCGCACTGGTAAGGCATCGAGATGTCCAAGGATGCCATCCCCGCTGGGTTTATGCGTGCCGTCCACGGCTTCGGCATCGGATCGGTGAACTCGAAATACACACTCAACGACTGGACTCCGCTGGTCGATTGATAACGACGCAGAGTTCGGTCGGCGCGCATGTCATCGGCGATCGAGTTCAAGATGGCTTCGTTGAACTCCAGCCGTCTGAGCGCGTGGTCCAGGCCCACCTGGTCGGGCACAATGACCTGCTCTTCTTGGTCAAACCCATGAGGTGGTAGCGCAGGTGCCGTCCAGAAGTTGAAGTCCATCAGTTCCAGCTCCTAGCATCGCTTCCTATCTGCAAGATAAGAACCGCCCGGGCGAGCAGCGACCTCAATGCCGGATTGCATAAGCAGCGATGATCCTATACTCCCACGATGAGGCATCATTCGATCCTCACATCCGCCCAGGGAAGTAGATGTCCATAATTCGTTGCATTTGGGATCGGTCGTCGATCCACTCTACGTTCATACCCTTGAGAAGGTCGCTCAGTTCATCCTCATTGTCCAATGTGAAATCATACCCCGGGGGATCGGGTGGCGCGCACGAATCGCCAGAGAGCTCCACGAGGAAGCCCTTCTGTCGTCTCAGCCAGTCCCACAGGGGTGTAACCAGTACGTAGCATTCCTGCATCGTCGGACCATGGCTAACTCCGAGTCGGAACGCGAATTTTCTCCACGTAGCTCGGTGGTTGCCGTATTCGCACATGTATGCTCCTCTTGCCGTTGTCGAACAGGCCACTGACCTCGACACGTCATTGACCGAGGTGAGACGCCCCGCCCGGTCATAGCCGTAACTCAAACCCTAGGACGGGATCGCAACAGTCGGTGCGAAACCGACACCCACCGGGCTCGTCTTCTCGTTCACCACCCTGCCCACCACATTCGAGGTTGTCGTCCAACCAAACCAAGCCTGATCCGCGGTGCTGCCAACAGTCCCGTTCACGCTGACACCCGTCGACACACCAGTTACATCGACCTGGACACTCTCCCTTGGCTGTGGCTCAGTCAGCATTGTGCTGCGCCCTCAGCTTCTCGAACTCAGCCGCGATACGAAGCAGACGCTTGCGGTTGAAGCCAACCAACCCGGCGAACACAACTCGTTCCACCGGGAACTCCGGGACCGTTCGCTTGATGAACGTGATACCCAGGCTGGACATCGGGCCAAATGAGACCTCCTCCACCAAAATGCGCTTCACATCCGACCACGCCAACATCTTCCCAAACGGAATACGAACACCACGATCATCCCAAATCGTGATCCGACTACGGCAATCAGACAACCAAATTCCCACAGCTAAGAGTGTCATTGGTATGCTATACCATGGCGAATATGGCACTTCGTCATGCGGGGCAAAATTTGCTAAGAAGACAAAGAGGGCGCAGATAGCGGTTATAGCCCATCCCCATCCGCCGTAGTGCCATCCCGATCCCTTGGTGCCCGAAATCCAACTGAGCATCGCGATCTCCGGATCACCGCATGTTTCTGAAACGGTGATAGGTCGTAGCAAAGGTCCCGGCGCGCACGTAACCGTCCGTGATCCAGCGCCGGGCTCGCCCTTGCCTGCCGGATCGCCAGGCCAATCGTGGGCTTCGCCAATAGGACGGGCGAGAATAGCGCGAGCCTGTGAAGCTCCGATATGCCTGGGTGTAACGCGTCCTACCACGGAAGTTGTTACGCCAGCCGATCTTACCAGTCTTCGCGTATCGCAACGCACCTCCAAGACCACGCTATGCATGTCTAATAGTCCATTAGCATAGTATACCAAACCGCTAGAACTCCCCCGAGTATCAACCCAACTCGCGCTCCCCACAGCCTCAGCAGCATTCCAGGTTGGTCTCGAATGTCTTGTTTCAGCAACGGCCACGCGAGCAGGGCCGGCCTGAACAAGGTGCACACCATTAGTGACGTCATGACGATCGCTGCAGCAACTGCCATGACCTCTGGCGATGTTCCGGCGATCTCCGCCCTACTTATTCCTGCCACGGTGGCAATCGGCCACGATATCCCCCCCGCGATCCCCAGTGCCGGATGCTCCCAGTCAGGATCGCGGGCAGTCAAGATGACACACGGAACTAGTGTCGCCAGAAATAGTACCCACTGCCAACTCATATTCTTAACGCATTCGTCGACGATAGCTTGCATAGCTAGAGGCAGCATAGGTTACGCTATCCCCAAAAGCCGTAGTGGCACGTCTCGCGACTCGGTGATGCCAATGTAGCTTGGATCTCCGGAACGTGACCGCACGTCGAATCTGAATTCTCTTCCTGACGAAGTACGTACGGACTCTCCCGCGTACGGTAGCTCCTCGGCTGGCGACTCGGCGTGGAGCGCTGCCGCGGGAAACACTCTTTGCATACTGCCTAAACACAGCCCTCCCGGCAAGTTGTCCGACCTTTCCCGCAACCAAACCGATAGCGGTTGAGATCAACCTTGACCTGGCCGCGCGACGATTGCCAGCTGCGAGGTGCAGGCCAGCACTTGCGAAACCAGAAATGGCAGAGACTGCACCGCAGACAGGACAGAGGAAGCCGGGAATAACGCCAGCCACATCGCTCACTCGTCCCAGCGCGTTGGCCCACCAGGACTGGGTCTGTCAACTTAACGGTGTAACTGGGTTGTGTTGTCATGCTGTTCTCGGGCGGCTGAGGCGGCCGTCGAATCGGATGTCGAATGCGTTGAGTGCTTGTTTCCATCGTTGGGTCCATCGGGCTCTGCCTTTGCCGGTGGGGTCGAGGGCCATCACGGCGAGGTAGACGCACTTGAGCGCGGCCTGCTCGTTGGGGAAGTGCCCTCGGGCCCGGACGGCCTTGCGGATG
>NZ_JASGDE010000015.1:0-23650 GCF_047607385.1 Micropruina sp. | reverse complement strand
GCTCGCCCGGGCCGAGGCCGTGCTCGGCCGGGAACGTGACTGCGCCACGCACCTCAGCGAGGCGAAGGACCGGGCGCGGGCCGCCCAGGACGCGTCGCTGCTGGTGCAGGCGTCCGTGGTCGGCGGGTTCCTGAGCCTGTCACGGGGCGACCCGTCCGGCGCGCTGGCCCAGCTCGAAGCCGTTCCGCGGCTGCGGTTGGTCGAGGACGCGGTGCTGCCCTGGGCGGGCGAGCTGCTCGAGGCGCTGGTGCGGACCGGGTGCGCCGACGAAGCGGGCCGGCTGCTCACCGACCTGGAGGGACGCGGATCGGTGCCGCCGGCGCTGCGCTGCGCGATGGACCGGGCGCACGGCCTGCTCGCCGAGGATCCCGCCGACGCCGTCGTCCGGCTGATCGCTTCGGTCGATCTGGCGCGCGAGGCCGGGCTGAGGATCGACGAGGCTCGTGGGCTCACCGTGCTGGGTGAGGTGCTGACCGAGCAGGGCTCCGTCGACGGGCGGCGCGCGGTGATGTCCGGCGCAGCCCTGTTCGACGCCCTGGGGGCGCTGAACTGGCATGCCCGCGCACTCGATCTGGTGCGCGATCCGGTGACAAGGCCGGCTCCCGCGGACGGCGCCGGCCCCGCGATCGAGGCGGCCGTGACAGCGTTGGAGCGGCCCGGTCTGAGCTCGCTGACCGCACAGGAGTTGCGGGTCGCGGAACTGGCGGCGGACGGGCTGACCAACCAGCAGCTGGCCGCCGCGCTGTTCCTCAGCGTGCGGACGGTGGAGTCGCATCTGTCCAACGTGTACCGCAAGCTCCAGGTCAGGCGGCGGGCGCAGCTGGTGCGGCTGGTCGCGGTCGCCCGGGAGGCGGCCGACCCGGCTGTCGCCCCGTAGCGGGTCGGCCCGGACGCTACCGCGCGCCGTCGACGACGGCGCGTCCGCCCAGTGGCTGGTCGAGGGTGACGTCGAGGACGAACGGGAACTCCATCGCGGGCTGCGGGCCGTCGCACGGGGCGCCCTGGCGTGCACCCACCCACAGTGTGATGGTGACCTGGCTGCTGGTCTCCCGGACCTCCGGGGTGCCCAGCACCGCGCACGGCGGGCCGCCCACCAGCAGGCCCTCGACCCGGACGGTCGAGGTGCCCGGAACCGCCTCCGCCTTGCTGAACGCCTGCTTGCGGGCCGCGCTGATCGGTTCCGGGGTGACCCGGTTGGGGGAGGTCGGTGCGTCGCTGGGCGGGCTCAGCGGACCGGAGCTGACCACCCCGCCGCCGGGCGGATTCGCGGGAGCGGCGCAGCCGGCGAGGGTGAGCAGGAGCAACGGGAACAGGTTCAGCAGCGGCGCCCGGCGGCGTCGCGCCGGGGCGTCCGGTGAACTCGGGGTGCTGGGGGATCGTCGAATCATGGCGGGGTCTCCTGGGTCTGGGTGCGCCAGCGGCGCCGAGGGCCACGGGTGGCCGCTCGGCGCCGTCCGGCTCGAGTCGATCAGCTGCTCTGGTAGCGAACCGCGTTGTACAGACTCGCGACCTGGTTGCCGTAGTAGGGGCTGTACATCCACGCCGGCGAATTGGTGTAGATGAAATCGTTGTGCCCGTTGACGTAACCCCAGCTTCCGTTGAAGTTGCGGTACCAGGCGCCACCCGATGCGCCGCCGGTCAGTCCCGAATACATGTAGATGGTGCCGTTTCCGGGATTGTAGGTGCTGCCATTCGCCTGCACCAGGTAGGCGCCGTTGTACGGCGAGGCGGCCGGGTAGCCGAACGCGTTGGCGTAGAAGTTGGCGGACTGATTCCACATGATGCCCTGGGCGCCGAGGTAGTCGGCGATCCGCCAGCCGAAGTTGCGGTTCATGGTCGCCGCGCCGACGTCGTCGGAGAACGAACGGTTGTAGAACCACGCCGACGTGGTGGTCAGGGTGCGGGCGTACCAGGTGCCGTAGGGCCGGGATCCGTTGGAGTAGGAGGGCACGAACGAGACGTTGTACGACCAGCTCTTGTAGTCGGCCAGGCAGTGGCCGGCGGTCCAGACCAGGCTCTTGCCCTCGCTGTTGACGATGGTCGCCGAGCAGACGTAGTTCAGTCCGCCGCGGGTGAAGAAGACCTTGCCGTTGGTCCGTGCCGCCGGGTGGTTGTAGGGCAGGCCCGGGTAGTACGCCTGCGCCTCACGCGAGTTCGACGTGCCCTTGGGCAGGGTGGCGGCCCGCGGCGCCTTCGGCGGCAACACGGCCCGCGGCGCCTTGGTGGTGACCGCCGGCGCGACGCTGCCCGAGGTTCCCTCGGGACGGTTCAGCCGCTGCTGCTGCTCCGGTGCGGTGCCGCTGCGGGTGATCGTGGCGCTGCGGTCCATGGACTTGGCGGCCTTCATCCGGGCCGGCGTCCAGTAGGCCTCCAGGGCCTTGGCCTCGGCCTTGACGCCGCTGCCCTTCATCAGCTTGGTGACCGCGGTCGAGAGGCTGTTGGTGTGGGTGATGGTGGCGGTTGCCGCCGGCTTGGCCGGCTCGGCCGGCAATTCGGCGCGGGCGGTGACCGGGTTGGCCAACAATGTGGCGCTGAGTGCGATACCGGCCAGGCCGGTTAGGGCAAGCCCTCGCTGGAAGCGATTTCCTCGCATGTGATGCTCCTCACAAGACTGTTGGGGTGAAGATTCGACGGGCCCTGGTGTCGACGGGTTTCACCCTAAGGAAGCGGGCGGCATTCCGGGACCGGGAAAACCACAGGATTGCGTGGGAGAAAGACTGTGGTGGTATCGGTGTATCAAACGCCGTCCGAGCGGCTCGGGGGAGCCGCCGCCGCTCAGAAGAACCAGCCCGGCCGGATCGGATCGGAGCTGCCGACCTCCACGTAGTGCTCGGTGGAGAACATCGCGGCATAGCCTTCGGCGGGCAGCGACAGCCAGGCCTGGATGTCGGTGACCTGGCTGGCGTGACAGGCCATCACCTCGCGGCGCCGGGCCACCTGGGCGCTGACGTCCACCTGCAGGTTGATCTCCGCCTCCGGGGTGCCCAGCGGGTTGCCGTCGTTCATCGGCCGGTCCGGGTCGAAGCCCTGGGCGTCCTCGATGCCGCCGTCCAGGGCGGTCCGGTAGAGCCGGCGCACCAGGTCGCGGTTCATCGTGGCCTCGAACAGCCGCGGACGGTTGCCGGCCAGTTCCGCGGCCCGCCGGACCACCTGGTGCACTCGGATGTGGTCGGGATGCCCGTAGTTGCCGTGCCAGTCATAGCCGACCAGCACGTCCGGCCGTTCGGACGCGATCAGCGCCGCCAGCCGCTCGGCGGCCTCCTCCGGGTCGGCCTGCAGGAAGGCCCGGGGATGGTGGTTCTGCTCCCAGCCGGCCATCCCGGAATCCCGGTAGCCGAGCCAGTGCAGCCCGGCCACGCCGGCGATCCGGGCGGCCTGTTCGGCCTCCGCCCGGCGGCGCTGGGCGACGGTCTCGCCGGGCCGCAGATCGTCGGGAGCCTCGCCGTGCTCGCCCCCGGTGGCGAACACCACGACCACCCGGTGACCCTCCTCGGCGGCACGGATCATCGCCCCGGCGGTCAGGGTTCCTTCGTCGTCGGGATGGGCATGGACGAACATGATCGTCGACATGGCCGCCAGTATGCCGTGATCGCTGGTTGAGCTCGTCGAAACCCCATCGCTGGTTGAGCTTGTCGAAACCCAGCGGGGTCTCGACAGGCTCGGCCAACGAACGATCGGCGTTTCCTAGAAGAAGACCAGGTCGCTGATCACGACCAGGCCGTCGGCGGCGAACACCTCGATCGAGCAGCTGTCCAGCAGCACGTCCACGGTGACGCTGGACGGCCGTTCCGGGATCTCCGCCCACTGCCGGGTGCCGAAGCCTTCGTGGAAGTCGGTCTGGCCGACCCCGCGGCGGTCCAGGCTGAGCACGCCGTTGTGGTACTCCAGCGCCACCCCGCGCAGGCTCACCCGGTCGCCGTCGGCGAGGGTCAGCCGCTCCAGCGCGGCGTCCGGCAGCTCCCGGATCGGACGCTGCCGCAGCAGGTACCGCCCGCCGACCCGGACCAGGTCCAGTTCGCGGGGAATGGTCATGATGCTGCGTCCGCCGGTCAGCGGGATGTCGTTGGCGTAGGCCCAGTTGTTCATCCAGCCCAGCACGATGCGCCGGCCGTCCGGGGCGTCGGCGAACGAGGTCACCGCGTAGCAGTCCCGGCCGTAGTCGACCCAGTCGTAGGCCCGCAGCAGCGGGTCGTCCAGGCCCAGGTCGGGGTCGGTGGAGACACCGACCACGGCGTCCGGGGTGAAGGTGTGGCCGTCGAAGTCGCCGACGAAGTACTGGCAGCCGCTGCCGCCGGCGACCCCGCCGGGGCAGAGGTTGACCAGCAGCACCCACTTGCTGATGTCCTCGTTCGCCACCGGCAGTTCGAACAGGTCCGGGCACTCCCAGACCCCGGCGGCGGCGTGCGCCGGGCCGAAGCTGGAGGCCAGCCTCCACTCGATCAGGTCGGTGGAGCGGTGGATCAGCACCTGCCGGTCCTTGGCCTCGACCGCGACCATCACCCAGGCGTCCCCGTGCCGGAACACCTTGGGGTCGCGGAAGTCCGTCGAGCCGCGGTCGAGCACCGGGTTGCCGGGGTAGCTGGTCCAGTGGCTGCCGCCGTCCAGGCTGTAGGCGAGGCTCTGCGCCTGGACGCCGGGGTGGTCGCTGTTGGGCAGATAGTTGGACGTGTACACCGCGACCAGCGGCGGCCAGTCGGCGGTGCCCAGGTTGGAGGAGTTGGTGGCGTCGAAGACGCAGCTGCCGGAGAAGATCTCCTCGGTGTCGGTGTGCCACAGCGCCACCGGATGCTCGGTCCAGTTCAGCAGGTCGGACGAGGTGGCGTGCCCCCAGGACATGTTCCCCCACACGTTGTCCGACGGATTGGACTGGTAGAACATGTGCCAGGTGCCGGCGTTGAAGATCAACCCGTTGGGGTCGTTCATCCAGGCGTGCTGAGGGGAATAGTGCCAGCGGGGACGTGAATGCTGGCCGGCCATGGCGAGCATGGTACTGGTCGGCGGCCGGGCGTCGCACCCGCGGCCCGGACGCGGACGCCGTGGGGCGCCCGCGTCCGCACGCCGGCCTTCCGACCCGTACTACTCGGTGGTGTTGGTGGTGCAGTTGGCGGAGGCCAGCTTGCCCTTGCCGGAGTTCTTCGCCTTGGACACCCCGTTGAGCAGGATCTCGCAGGTGACCTTGACCGACTTCCGGAAGTCGGCGGCGGCCACGCTGACCGTGGCCGCGTCGAAGGTGTCGAGCTTGAGCTTCTTGGTCCAGGAGCCCTTCTTGACCTCGTCCTGGGACGTTCCCGAGGTGGTTCCCCAGGTGATGGTGGCCTTGCCCGAGGTGGTCACCTTGAAGGTGGCGGTGGTCCCGTCGGTGGTTTCCGGAGCGGATTCGGCGGGAGACTCGGACTTGGCCGGAGTGGACGCGGCCGGCGCCGTCGAGGTGGAGCCGGTGTTGTCGCCCTTGACCTCGCTGGTCGGGCCGGCGCTGCAGGCGGTCAGGAACAAGAGGGCGGCCGTGCAGGACAGCATGAACTTCTTCATCGGGAGGGGGCTCCTTCAGGACAGGGGTGGATAAACAATGCCCAATATGTTGGGGGGATCGGGCAAGGCCACTGTAGGGCATTGACGGGGTTGTGCGGCAGTGGTTTTGATCAGCCGGGTCCGGCACATTGCCGCGGCCCGGCACGACGACCGAGAAAGGTGCGAGCCGAGGCTCAGCGCCGCCCCGCTGTGGCCTCCTGCGCACTGGGCAGGTGGTCCTCGATGGCGTCCGGACGGCTCACCATCACCCCGGCCCAGATCAGGCCCAGCGCGATCGCGATCAGCACCAGCAGCGGCACCGTCCAGCCGTCGGTGAGGTCGTGCAGCAGTCCGATCAGGAACGGTCCGGGTGCGGCGATCAGGTAGCCCACCGACTGGGTGAACCCGGACAGTGCCGAGGTTCCCGCCGCGGTGCGGGCCCGCAGGCCGATCAGGGTCAGCACCATCGGGAAGGTGCTGGTGCCGATGCCGACCAGCAGCGCCCAGAGCAGCGCGGGGTTGGCGGGGGAGACCAGCAGCCCGGTGTAGCCGATCAGGTAACAGGCGCCGAGCACGGCCAGCAGCGGCAGCACTCCGCGCGGCCGGACGGTGATGGCGGGCACCACGAAGGCCAGCGGGATGCTGATCCCGGTGATCACGCCGAGCAGCATGCCGGCGTCCGTGGCGCTGAAGCCGGCGGAGCGGAACAGGTTCGGGAACCAGCCGAAGACGGCATAGGCCTGGAGCGACTGCAGGCCGAAGAAGAGCGCCAGCATCCAGCCCAACCGGGTGCGGGCCACCGCGGCCATGCTGATGGTGGCCGGCCGGTCGTTGCCGTCGGGGCGGTCGTGGGCGATCAGGCCGATCCACGGCCCGACCGCCAGCACCGCCAGCAGCCCCCAGGCGGCCAGGCCGGCCCGCCAGCTGCCGTACTGCTGGGCGATCGGGACGGTGAACACCGACGCGGCGGTCACCCCGATCGTCATGGTGGTCGAGTAGATCGCCGTGACCAGCCCGATCCGGTTCGGGAAGTGCCGTTTGACCAGGGATGGCAGCAGCACGTTCGCCGACGCCATGCCGGACAGTGCGAGCAGCGAGAACACCAGGAACAGCGCACTGTTGGTCACCAGGCTGCGTCCGAACAGGCCGGCGATGGCGGCGACCAGCGCGGCCAGGGTCAGCCGGTGCGGCCCGATCGTCCGGGCCAGCCGCGGGGTCAGTGCCCCGAACCCGGCGAAGGCGAGCACCGGGAGCGAGGTGAGCAGGCCCGACTCGGCGCCGCTCAGCTGCAGGCTCTCGCCGATCTCGGTGAGCACCGGGCCGACCGAGGACGCCGCGGGACGCAGGTTGAACGCCAACAGGACGATGCCGATCAGCACCAGGGCGCGGGTCTTGGGGGCGTCGGCGTCGGGTCGGGGCGAGGTCACCGGCGGGATTCTACGCCGGGCCGGAACAACCGCCGTCCAGAGTTTGTTGACAGGTCAGGAAAGTGAGGACGACGTGACCGAATTGCTGCCGGGCTCCACCCGGATGGGTCGGGTGAGCCTGGATGTGGCCGACCTGGACGCGCTCACCGCGTTCTACCGGGACGTGCTGCTGCTGCAGGTGCTGGACGAGCGGCCATCCGAGGTCGATCTGGGACGCGGCGGCGAGACCCTGGTAACGCTGCGGCACCGGGCCGGGCTGCCGAAGGGCGAGCGGCGCAGCGCCGGCCTGTTCCACACCGCGATCCTGCATCCGGACCGGGCGGCGCTGGCGGCCAGCCTGGCCTCGGTCGCGCTGCGCGCCCCGCAGCTGTACACCGGGGCCGGCGAGCATCTGGTCTCCCAGGCGTTCTACCTGGACGACCCGGAGGGCAACGGCGTCGAGCTGTACTGGGACCGGCCCCGCTCGGAATGGAGCTGGCAGGACGGGCGGGTGGTGATGGGCACCCTGGCCATCGACCCGAACGGCTTCATCGGCGACCATCTCACCGATGCGGCGCGCGACTACCTGTCCACCGCCGCCGATCGACGTGGCGTGCTGGCCGGGCTGGACGGCACCGTCGGCCACGTCCACCTCAAGGTCGGCGATGCCGAGCTGGCCAAGCGGTTCTACGTCGACCTGCTCGGCTTCGAGGTGACCGCGGACCTGCCCGGCGCGGTCTTCGTGTCGGCCGGCGGCTACCACCATCACATGGCGATGAACACCTGGAGCAGTGCCGGCGCCGGCCTGCGGGCCCCGGCGCTCGGGCTGGGCCGGGTGGACATCCTGCTGCCGGACGCCGCCGAGGTCGCCCGGGCGTCCGAACGGCTCCGGACGCGAGGCGTCCAGCTGCGCGACACCGGCGCCGCGGTCGAGTTCGACGACCCCTGGGCCAACCTGGTCCGGCTGACCTCGGCGTCCTGAACCGGCCCGGTTGTGCCCGCCGGCGGCCACTCTCCCGACAAACCCCTGCCTAATCAGTTCTGCCCTCCCGTCGACGGCAGGGCAGAACTGATTAGGCAGGGCCTAGGGCCTGTTACGGAAGTCCGGTCCGGCTCGCGGGGTCCCGTTCGGGTGGCCGAGGTGTCAGCGGCGGTCGAGGGTGTCGCCGACGCCGTTCCACAGGTCGGTGTAGAAGGCCCGCTTGGCGGGGTCGTCCGCGATCCCGTAGCCGTCCAGGAACGGCTGCTCCCAGCCGGGGCCGTAGTTCCAGCCCAGGCTGAGCAAGGCAGGCGCCAGGTCGGCCCAGCGGTCGGCGAGGCCGAGGCCACCGAGATCGACGTAGCCGCTCACCTCGCCGTCGGCGTCGATCAGGAAGTTCGGGTTGCAGGCGTCGCCGTGGCACACCACCTCGTCCAGCGGCGGGACGGCGGCCAGGAATGCCGGATCGAGCCCGAACCGGGTCACCCGCTCGTTCACCGACCAGCTGAACGGGCAGGACGCCACCGGAGCCGCCTCGTGGAACCGGCGTAGCCCCCGACCCAGGGCCGGGACGGTCAGCTCCGGACGGGCGCGGCAGGCCCGGTCGACCGCCGAGCGGCCGGCGATGCCGCTGGTCAACAGCCAGTGCGCGCCGTGGTCGGCGACGCCATGACCCAGCACCCGGGGTGCCGGCACGAAGCCGACGATCCAGGCCAGCCGGGGCAGTTCGGCGTCCACGTCCCAGTCGGGGCCGGGGTGCTGCACCTTCAGGAAGCTGTCGCCGTCACCGAACCGGTAGGTGACGCCGCCGTCCTCGTTGCGCCAGACCGGTGCGACGCGGCGTCCGTCCGCCATCGCGAGCACCCAGTCGGGCACCGGCAGGTCGTCCAGCTCGGTCTGCCCGGCCAGCGGCGAGTAGCCGGTGTAGTCGGTCGGAAGGGTCACGGCAGCAGCCTGACCAGCCGGGCCGGGGCGGTGTTGCGGTACGACTCCTCGACCAGGTCGGCCACCTCGTCCCAGTCCACCTCGGCGGCGCGGAAGTTCAGCCCGACCCAGCCGTACGGCCCGTAGTAGGCGGGCACGAAGAAGCGCTCGTCGTGCAACGCCGCCTCACGGGTGAGCAGGTTGGGCAGGATCAGCACCGACTGCGACCAGCGGTCGCTGTCGTGGTCGCCCTTCACCACCCCGCCGAAGACGGCGAACACCTTGCGGGTGTAGAAGTTCGGCTGCCCGTGCGACTCCTTCTCGGACGCCTCCGGCAGGCCCAGGCAGAGCGGACGCAGCCGGGCCAGATACGGATCGTCGGGCTGATAGCGCCTGGGATGGCTCACGGCTACTCCTCGTGGTCGGAGCCTCCGACGCTACTCGACACCGCTGTCCCCGGACGGGACAGGGCCCCGTCCGAGGACGGGGCCCTGTGTGTTGCCGAGCGATCAGTTGGGCAGTTTCAGGCTGCGGGTGATGCGGCTGCCCACCGCTGCTCCGCGCTGCCGGCGGGCCTGCAGCCGGGCCTTCGCGCTGGCTCCCGCCCCGGCCTGCTGGCCCTGGGGATCCGGGGCGAAGTAGCCGACCGCGCCGCTGAAGTCGAGGACGACATGGACGGCCACGTTCACCCGGACCCGGACGCACCAGCGATTGCCGACCAGGCCGGGTGCCACGAAGCAGAGGTTGGCGATGCTGTAGGTGGCCGGGAAGTTCAGGTTCGACGCGTTGGGCAGTGCCTCGCCCGCCGGGTAGACGGTCAGGTAGCCGCGCGACGAGGCGCCGACCGCGGTCGCGTTCAGGTAGACGCCGGTCAGGTCGACCTGGTCGGAGTCGGCGATCGCGATGTCGATCCAGGCGCCGGCCTTGACCCGCTTCGAGGAGTCGAACCAGTTCGTGGTGCTGGCCCGCACCACCGTGTTGCGGAAGCTGGCCGAGCGGGTGTCCATCACCCGGATGGGCGCGAAGGCGACGGTGGTCGGCGGCAGGTCGAAGCCGGTGGCGAGGAAGGTCATCTCCGGGCCGTCGCCCTGGTCGACGACCAGATCGGGGCCGAGGCTGCGACCGATCACGTCCCCGGGGTGCAGCGTCAGCGGCGTCGCGGTGGTGGGGGTGACGTTGAGCGCGGCGCCCAGGTTGTTGTTGAGCACCAGGGCGGTGTCGGTCGCGCTGTTCATCGTCAGATGGGTGGACGCGGTGGCGTTGGTAGCTTGGCCGGCCAGGACCGGGTCGCCGTTGGCGGCGTGCGCCTGGGTTGCATTGAGGGCGACCGCGGCACCGGCGGCACCGACGGCGATGGCGCCGCCGCGGATCAGATTCCTGCGGGCAAGGCTGCTCTCGGAGGATAAGTGGTCGGACATGGGCGATGACTCCTTTACGGGACGGGGGGTAGTCCCGCCAATAGTGCCAGTTATCCGCCGAGCGCGGATGCAACGCGACCGGTTTTCCTCGCGCGTCGGAACGGTGATCGTCGTCCTCGACATATTGCGGTATCGACCGACTGGTTCCGCTTAGCATCGGTGGATCGAAGCTTAGGCTGCTCCGTGCGCACGGGCTGGACATGATGCCGGTGGCGCAACGGCCGACTGGCCGCCCGTCGAACGCTCGCCTAACTATTTCCCGCTCGCTGACTTCAGCGAGCGGGAAATAGTTAGGCGAGCGGTGGGCTGAGCGTACCCGGCGGCACCGTTTCGCCAACTCGCCGATCACGGCCAAACAAGCCGGCCCCTGGGCCCGCGTTTCCGCGGACCAGGGGCCAGATCGTCAACTCAATTGGTGGCCTGACTAGGCGTGACGGTCACAGATCGAAGTACATCTCGAACTCGTGCGGGTGCGGGCGCAGGCGCAGGGCGTCCACGTCGGCGCGCTTCATCTCGATCCAGGTCTCGATCAGGTCCTCGGTGAACACGTCGCCGGCCAGCAGGTAGTCGTGGTCGGCTTCGAGCCGGTCGAGCACCTCGGTCAGGGTGCCGGGCACCTGGTTGATCTGGGCGTGCTCGTCCGGGGGCAGCTCGTAGAGGTCCTTGTCGACCGGGGCCGGCGGTTCGATCTTGTTCTGGATGCCGTCCAGGCCGGCCAGCAGACACGCGGCGAACGCCAGGTACGGGTTCGACGACGGGTCGGGGCAGCGGAACTCGACGCGCTTGGCCTTCGGGTTCGAGCCGGTGATCGGGATCCGGATGCAGGCCGACCGGTTGCGGGCCGAGTAGACCAGGTTGACCGGCGCCTCGAAGCCAGGCACCAGGCGGTGGTAGCTGTTGGCGGTCGGGTTGGTGAAGGCCAGCAGCGACGGGGCGTGGTGCAGCAGGCCGCCGATGTAGTAGCGGGCCATGTCGGAGAGCTGGCCGTAGCCGTTCTCGTCGTAGAACAGCGGGTCGCCGTCGTTCCACAGCGACTGGTGCACGTGCATGCCCGAGCCGTTGTCGCCGAAGATCGGCTTCGGCATGAAGGTGACGGTCTTGCCGGCCGCCCATGCCGTGTTCTTGATGATGTACTTGAACTTCATCACCTCGTCAGCCGCGGCCAGCATGGTGTTGAAGCGGTAGTTGATCTCGGCCTGGCCGGCGGTGCCGACCTCGTGGTGGGCCCGCTCGACGGTCAGCCCGACGTTCTCCAGGTTGCGCACCATGTCGTCGCGCAGGTCGGTGAAGTGGTCGACCGGGGCGACCGGGAAGTAGCCGCCCTTGTACTTGACCTTGTAGCCGCGGTTCGGACGCCCGTCGCCGTCGGCCTCGCTGCCCGAGTTCCAGGCGCCGGCCTCGGAGTCGATGTAGTAGTAGCCGGCGTTCTGCCGGGTCTCGAAGCGCACCGAGTCGAAGATGTAGAACTCGGCCTCGGGCGCGAAGAAGGCGGTGTCGCCGATGCCGGTCGACTTGAGGTAGGACTCCGCCTTGCGGGCGATGTTGCGCGGGTCGCGGCTGTAGGGCTCCTTGGTGAGAGGATCGTGTACGAAGAAGGTGAGCGCCAGCGTCTTGGAGCGGCGGAACGGGTCGATGAAGGCGGTGGTCGGATCGGGCAGCAGTGCCATGTCCGACTCGTGGATCTTCTGGAACCCGCGGATGGACGAGCCGTCGAAGGCGAGGCCGTCCTCGAACACCTCGGGGCCGAAGGAGCTCGCCGGCACGGTGAAGTGCTGCATGACGCCGGGGAGGTCGCAGAACCGGATGTCGATGGTCTCGACGCCCTCGTCCTTCACATAGGCCAACAGATCGTCAGCGCTCTGGAACATCTTTCCTCCGAGTGGGATATGGGATCAGAACGCCAGCCACCCTAGGGAGACGGAGTTTCCGCGCGGTTGCGTCTTTGTTTCAGCGACGTTACGCCCGGTGTCGTCCGCGGTGTCGCCGGCCGAGGGTCCCGTCGGCGGGGACGGGTCGGTAGGCTGGCCCGCGATGACTGCCTCAGCCGCCGGCGCCGACGAGCCGTACCCGGGCGAATCCCTCGGGCTGCCCGAGACGGGCCGCGGGGCGCTGGCCAGTTGGCGGGCCCGGTTCGCCGCCCTGATCATCGATTGGGCGGCGTCGATGGCGCTGGCGGTGGGCCTGTTCGGTGTCGGCGTGCTGCGCGACCCGGGTTGGCGCAGCTGGATGGTGATGGCGGTCTTCTTCGTGCAGTCTGCGGTGCTCACCGGGCTGGCCGGCGGCAGCTTCGGCCACATCCTGGCCCGGATCGGCGTGGCCAGGCTGGACGGTCGGCCGATCGGCGTGCTGCGCGCGATCGCCCGGCAGGCGATGATCTGCCTGGTGCTGCCCACCATCGTGATCGGCGCCGAGCGTCGGGCGCTGAACGACCTGGTGCTGGGCACCGTGGTGATCAACCGGCGCTGACCTCGCTGCCAGCATTCCCCGGTGCCGACGGGCGTTCACCGGCAAATAACGATCCGGCAACCGTTCCGCCGGTTTTGATTGCGACCCCCGGGGCCAGCTACTAGCGTGGGCGAAGCTCACCCAATCGGACGGGCCCCTGCGCTGCGGCACCCACAAGGGCCGGCAGTCCCGCCGACCTAGTCATGGAGGAACATTGGCCACCAAGAAGCTCCTTGCTGCGGCAACGGGCCTGATCGCGGGGGCGTTGACCCTCAGCGCCTGCACCCCACCGTCCACAAGTTCCACCTCATCCGCGCCCCCCGCGTCGAACGTCGCGGTGATGTGGAACCAGCCGTTCTACTCCGCGAACCAGTGGTCGCAATCCGGCAACAACCTGGTCAACGCGAACATCAGCTATCTCGTCAACGACCAGATCACCTTCTACGACAAGGCTCTGAACCTGGTCAACAACAAGAGCTTCGGTACCTACCAGAAGCTCAGCGACAATCCGCTCAAGGTCAAGGTGACCCTGGCCGACACCGCGACCTGGTCCGACGGTGCGCCGGTGACCGCGGCCGACCTGGTGCTCTACTGGGCCACCTACAGCGGCCATTTCAACACGCTGAAGGACACCGAAGTCAAGAAGGACAAGGACACCGGCCAGGTGACCTCGACCAACAAGGGCGACGACGTCTACTTCGACCAGCCCGGTGTCCCGGCCGCGTCGTTGATCAAGGACTTCCCGGTGGTGGGCGACAACGGAAAGTCGCTCACCTACACCTACACCAAGCCGTTCGCCGACTGGGAGAAGAACCTGATGACCGCCGGTCTGCCGGCGCACATCGTGGGTGCCCGGGCGCTGGGCGAGAGCGATCCGACCAAGGCGGCAGAGGCGGTCACGGCGGCCTTCCAGAACAAGGACAACAAGGCGCTGGCGAAGATCTCCAACGTCTGGAACAAGGACTGGAACTTCAAGAACAAGCCGGCCGACGCCAATCTGCTGGTCTCCTCGGGTCCCTACGTGATCTCGGACGCCGTGTCGGATCAGTACCTGACGCTGAAGAAGAACCCCAACTACAAGGGTGAGCACAAGCCGTCGATCGACACCATCACCGTCCGCTTCAACGAGGACCCGATGGCCGGCGTGCAGGCACTGCAGAACAACGAGGTGCAGCTGATCTCGCCGCAGGTCACCGAGGACGTCTACAAGGCGGTCAAGGAACTCCCCGGCGTCACCACGGTCACCGGTGTGGAGGGCAGCTACGAGCACATCGATCTGTCCGTCTCCGGCGGCGGCACCTTCGATCCGAAGACCTACGGCGGCGATGCGGCCAAGGCGCTCAAGGTGAAGCAGGCCTTCCTGCACGCCATCCCGCGGCAGAAGATCGTCGACACGCTGATCAAGCCGCTCAACCCGGACGCCACCGTCCGCAACTCGTTCAACGCGGTCCCGGGCGCTCCCGACTACGAGGCCGTCAGCACCGCCAGCGGCATGGGCACCACCTACCCCGACGCCGACATCGCCAAGGCCAAGGCGCTGCTCGCCGAGGCCGGTGTGACCAACCCGACCGTGCGGGTGATGTTCGCCAAGTCCAACGTCCGTCGCCAGGGTGAGTTCCGGTTGATCAAGGAATCCGCCGAGCAGGCCGGCTTCAAGATCGTTGACGCCTCCAGCGAGGACTGGTCGACCCTGGTGTTCACCGCGCCGGACAAGTACGACGCGGCGTTCTTCGCCTGGATCTCCAACGGCACCGGCGTGACCGACGTCATTCCGCAGTACCAGACCAAGGGCTCGAACAACCCGTACGGGTTCACCAACAAGCAGATCGACTCGCTCTACGATCAGCTGCTGGTCGAGACCGATCCGGCCAAGCAGACCGAGCTGCTCAAGCAGGTCGACAAGCTGCTGGTCGACAATGCGTTCGGACTGACCCTGTTCCAGTTCCCGAGCATGTCCTCGTACAGCAACAAGCTGTCGGGTATCGATCCGATCACCATTACGCCGACCATCTTCTGGAACTTCTGGGAGTGGAAGCTCAGCTGATCATCGGAACTTGACCGGAGCCCAGGGTGCTGAAACCCTGAACCCGTGGGGAGTCGGATTCACCTCCGGCTCCCCACGGCCGGATTCACCCCCGCTCGCTTGAGAGAATAGGTGCTACATGGTCAGATTCCTGGCGCGAAGACTCGGTCTGGGGATCGGTATCCTCCTCGTGTTGTCGTTGCTGATGTATTTCATGCTCGACCTGGCGATGGATCCGCTGGACGACTTGCGCATCAGCACCGCGCCCAACAAGGAGGCGGCGATCGAGGCCCGCATCCACGCACTGCAACTCGATCAGCCCTGGTATCAGCGCTATCTCAGCTGGCTGGGCAAGTTCGTCACCGGCGATCTGGGGACGGCCTGGCGGACCCAGGAGTCGGTGAACCGGCTGCTCGGCGGGGCGATCATCACCACCATCCAGCTGGTGCTGGCGGCCACCCTGATCGCGATCGCGCTGGGCGTCCTGGTGGGCATCATCAGCGCGTTGCGGCAGTACACCGCGTTCGACTATGCGATCACCTTCGTGTCGTTCGTGCTCTACTCGCTGCCGGTCTTCTGGGTGGCCGTGCTGCTGAAGCAGTTCATGGCGATCGGCGTGAACGACTTCCTCAACTATCCAACGGTCAACTGGACCTGGGTCACTATCTTCTCCATCGTCGCCGGCCTGTTCTGGGCCGGCGCGCTGGGCGGCGAGTTGAAGCGCAGCCTGCTCGTCTTCGGCGTGGCGACCGTGGTCAGCTTCGGATCCCTGGCGTTCATCCTGGCCTCCGGCTGGCTGTCGCAGCCCTCGCTCGGTGTGGTCGGCGTCGGGGTGATCGGCGTGGCGGTCGCGATCGCGGTCACCGCGATCTTCGCCGGCATGGCCAACAAGCTGGCGCTCTACTCGGCACTCACCACGGCGGTGGTCGGGATCGTGGTCTACATCGGCGTCCAGTGGCTGTTCTACTACGTCCCGATGAACTGGGGCTGGATGTTCCTGCTGCTCGCCGTCGCGATCGGCGTCGGGCTGCTGATCGGTTGGCTCTTCGGCGGCCCGGACCGCGCCGTGTCGATGCGCGGCGGCGCAGTCACCGCGGTGCTGATGGCGGGACTCACCTTCGTCGACCGGATCATGCAGGGCTGGCGGGAGTACTTCAACCATCCCGACATCAAGGGCCGTCCGATCGCCACCATCGGCGCCGAGACCCCCGGTTTCCAGGGTGACTTCTGGCTGCTGGGTCTCGACCGGTTCACCCATCTGCTGCTGCCCACCATCGCCCTGGTGCTGATCTCCTTCGCCTCCTACACCCGCTACCAGCGCGGATCGATGCTCGAGGTGCTCGGTCAGGACTACATCCGCACGGCGCGGGCGAAGGGCCTCAGCGAGCGGATCGTGGTGGTCCGGCACGCTCTGCGCAACGCGCTGCTGCCGCTGGCCTCGGTCGTGCCGGTCGACGTGATCACCCTGATCGGCGGCGCCGTGATCACCGAGACCATCTTCGGCTGGTCGGGCATGGGCCGCATGTTCGTGGTGTCGCTGCGCGGCAGCGAGACCGACCCGGTCATGGCGTACGTGATGATCACCGGCGCGCTCGCCATCATCGCCAACCTCGTGGCCGACTACCTGTACGCACTGCTCGACCCCAGAATTCAGGTGACCGGATGAGCAACGACGACAAGCCGATCGGCGACAACCCGCCGGACGAGAAGCTGCCCGACGTCGTGGGCGATCCGCTGCCGCCGCTGGGCGGGCCCGGCGACGAGGCCACCGGACGCGGTGAAGGTGTCGGTCAGGCCAAGGAAGTGCAGGGCCTCACCCAGGGCCAGATCGTTCTCGGCCGCTTCATGCGGCATCGCGGGGCGATGGCGGGGGTGATCATCCTGCTGGTGGTCACTCTGCTCTCGTTCACCTCGATGGGCATCGGCCCGATTCCCGGCTGGTGGAAGTACCAGAACTACCTCGCCTCCGGCACCGCGGTGAACGGCGGCGCTCCGACCATGACGCTGCCGACCTGGCTCGGCGGCCCCGGCTTCGCGATCGGTGAGCATCCCTTCGGACAGGACTCGCTCGGCTCGGACAACTTCGCCCTGGTGATGAAGGGCGTCCAGACGTCCATGCTGGTGATGATCGTGATGGGCATTGTCGCCCTGGTGATCGGCGTGCTGGTGGGGGCGCTGAGCGGCTACTACCGCGGCTGGGTCGACCAGGTCCTGATGCGGGTCACCGACCTGTTCATCACGCTGCCGGTGATCGTGCTCGGCGCGGTGCTGGGCCGGCTGGTGAACACCCTGCCGATCAAGATGGGCGCCTCGCAGGAAGTGATGGACTCGCTGACCAGCAATATGCCGATCCTGCTGGCCGTCGCGCTCGGGCTGATCCTGTGGCCCAGCCTGGCCCGGCTGGTCCGCGGCGAGTTCCTCAGCCTGCGGGAGCGCGAGTTCGTCGACTCCGCCCGGGTCGCCGGCGCTTCCGATTGGCGGATCATCACCAAGCACATGCTGCCGAACTCGATCGGTGTGATCATCGTCAACACGACGCTGCTGATGTCGGCTGCGGTGGTGCTCGAGACCGCGCTCAGCTTCCTGGGCTTCGGCATCAACCGGCCGAACATCTCGCTGGGGTTCCTGATCAACACCTATCAGGGGGCGTTCGCGACCCGGCCATGGCTGTTCTGGTGGCCCGGCCTGTTCATCATCCTGATCGCGTTGAGCGTGAACTTCATCGGCGACGGGCTGCGGGACGCCTTCGATCCGCGCACCCGCCGCATTCCGTCGCAGCGTGAGATGGACAAGGCGTTGGCCAAGGTGCAGGCCTCGGCACAGGGAGGCGAGGCGCGATGACCGGCAACGGAGAACACAGCCTGGAAGGAGCCGTCCGGCTCTCCCGCAAGGTCGGCGACAAGGTGGTCGAACGCGGCGACGTCGTCCTGGAGGTGCGCGACCTGGCCGTCCGGTTCTGGGTGAACGACGACTGGTTCCTCGCCGCCCAGGGCCTCAACTACGACCTGAAGGCCGGCGAGGTGCTGGCAATCGTGGGTGAGTCCGGCTCGGGCAAGACCCAGTCGGCGATGAGCCTGATCGGTCTGCTGCCACGCAACGGGCGGGCCACCGGTTCGGCGAAGCTGAAGGGCACCGAACTGATCGGGATGAGCCTGGGGCACCTGCAGCACGTCCGCGGCAATGAGATCTCGGTGATCTTCCAGGAGCCGATGACCGCGCTGAACCCGGTGTACACCGTGGGTTTCCAGATCGTCGAGACGCTCCGCACCCACTTCCTGATGCAGCCGGCCGCCGCCAAGGCGCGGGCCATCGACCTGATGCGGCTGGTCGAGATCCCCGACCCGGAGGACAGCTTCGACAAATTCCCGCACCAGCTGTCCGGCGGTCAGCGGCAGCGGATCATGATCGCCCAGGCGTTGGCCTGCGACCCCGGCCTGCTGATCGCCGACGAACCGACCACCGCGCTGGACGTCACCGTGCAGGGCGAGATCCTGAAGCTGATGCGCGACCTGCGCGAGCGGGTGACGGCGGCGATCATCCTGATCACCCACGACATGGGCGTGGTCGCCGACATGGCCGACCGGATCGTGGTGATGAAGGACGGCCAGGTGGTCGAACACGGCACCTCCGACGAGATCTTCAACCGGCCGCAGCATCCGTACACCAGGCAGCTGTTGGCGTCCGTGCCGCATCTGGGCTCCGCCACCGCGGAGGAGCAGTTGCCGCACACCCGGCTCACCCTGGTCGCCGAAGGCGAGCAGACCGGCGTCCCGCTGCCGGAGAGCACCTCCACCGCCACGCCGGCGCTGTTGATGGAGGACGTCGCGATCGAGTACCCCAAGCAGGGACGCCGCGCCGCGTTCCGGGCCGCCCACCACATCAACCTGCGGATCGACCCCGGCGAGGTGATCGGCCTGGTCGGCGAATCCGGATCGGGCAAGACCACCATCGGACGCGCTGCGGTGGCGCTGCTGCCGGTGGTCGAGGGCCGGTTGAGCGTCAACGGTCGCGACATCACCCACGCCAAGCCGGGCGAGTTGAAGCCGTTCCGCAAGGAGGTCGGCATCGTCTTCCAGGATCCCGGCTCGTCGCTGAATCCGCGGCTGCCGGTGGGGGAGTCGATCGGCGAACCGATCATGCTGCACCTGGGGCTGAAGGGTTCGGAGCTGTCCAAGCGGGTGGAGAACCTGCTGGAGAGCGTGCAGCTGCCGCGGGCGATGCGCAACCGCTACCCGCACGAGCTGTCCGGCGGTCAGCGGCAGCGGATCGGCATCGCCCGGGCGCTGGCGCTGCAGCCCAAGCTGCTGATCGCCGACGAACCGACCTCGGCGCTGGACGTCTCGGTGCAGGCCCGGGTGTTGCGGCTGTTCCAGGACCTGCAGGCCGAGTACGGCTTCGCCTGCATGTTCATCAGCCACGACCTGGCGGTGGTCGAAATGCTCAGCCAGCGGATCGCGGTGATGCGACACGGCTACCTGGTCGAGGTGGGGCCGACCAAGGAGATCGTCTCCGATCCGCAGCATCCGTACACCCAACGGCTGCTGTCGGCGGTGCCGGTGCCCGACCCGGCCGAGCAGCGGCGCCGGCGCGAGTTGCGCGACGCCATCATCGAGCAGCAGAACATCGTCTCGTAGCCAGCCGTCGGTCGAGCTTCACCGCCGTTGATCGAGCGTGTCGAGATCCAGATTTCGACACGCTCAGCCAACGGTCCGGACAGCGACGAATAGCTGAACATTCTTTCGTTTTGCTGGTCGGGACGGCCCGGAGTTCGCCAGGATTGGGCCATGGTGGAACGGATCGGGGCCGGCAAACGGATCGGCATCTTGACCAGCGGCGGCGACGCCCAAGGTATGAACGCGGCAGTGCGTGCGGTCGTCCGGACGGCGATAACGCTCGGCGCCGAGGTCTACGCCGTCTACGAGGGCTATCAGGGCATGATCGACGGCGGCGACGGGATTCGCCGCTTCGGCTGGGACGACGTCGGCAACGTGCTGCATCGCGGCGGCACGGTGATCGGCACCTTCCGCAGCAAGGAGTTCCGGGAACGCGACGGACGCCGCAAGGCCGCCCGCAACCTGCTGGCCGCCGGCATCGACCGGCTGGTGGTGATCGGCGGCGACGGCAGCCTGTCGGGCCTGGACGCCTTCCGCACCGAGTGGCCGGAACTGCTCGCCGAACTGGTCGAAGCCGGCGAACTGGACGCCGCGACCGCCGCCGAGCATCCGGCGCTGATGATCGCCGGCCTGGTCGGCTCGATCGACAACGACCTGGTCGGCACCGACATGACGATCGGCGCCGACACCGCGCTGCACCGGATCGTGTCGGCGATCGACGACCTGGCCAGCACCGCGGCCAGCCACCAGCGCAGCTTCGTGGTCGAGGTGATGGGCCGGCACTGCGGCTACCTGGCGTTGATGGCGGCCGTGGCCGGTGGCTGTGACTACGTGCTGACCCCGGAGAATCCGCCCGCCGACGGCTGGGAGGACCGGATGTGCGCCGAGTTGCGCCGTGGCCGCAAGGCCGGACGCCGCGACTCCATCGTGCTGGTCGCCGAGGGCGCCACCGACCGCTCCGGCAACCCGATCAGTTCCGAGCAGGTCCGTGGGATCATCGAGCAGCGGCTCGGCGAGGACACCCGGGTCACCATCCTGGGTCACGTGCAGCGTGGCGGCACGCCCAGCGCCTTCGACCGCTGGTGCTCCACCTGGCTCGGCTACGAGGCCGCGCACGCGGTGCTGAGCGCCGACCCGGGCACTCCCGGACGGGTGTTCGGCTTCCGCGGCAACCGGGTGATGGCCGTCGACTTGATGGAGGCGGTGCGCAACACCCGCGAGGTGCCGAAGCTGATCGAGGCCGGCGACTACGACGCCGCGATGGCCAAGCGGGGCGGTTCCTTCGTCGGGATGACCAAGCTGTTCGCCGAGCTGGCCGAGCCGTCCCGGGTCTCCGCCGGCGACGACTCGCGCCGGATCGGCATCATCCACGGCGGCGGACTGGCTCCCGGGATGAACACCGCCGCCCGGGCCGCGGTCCGGCTCGGGATCAGCCGCGGGCACACCATGCTCGGCATCCACGACGGCTTCCCCGGGCTGCGGGACGGCAAGATCACCGAGCTGACCTGGGGCGACGTGGAAGCCTGGACCGCCGACGGCGGCGCCAAGCTGGGACTGCGCCGGACCATTCCGCCGGTGGAGGAGCTGTACACGATCAGCCGCCAGCTGGAGGATCACAAGATCGACGCGCTGCTGGTGATCGGCGGCTGGAACGCCTACCAGGCCGCTCATCTGCTGTACAACGAGCGGGACCGCTACCCGGCCTTCCGGATTCCGATCGTCTGCGTGCCGGCGTCCATCGACAACAACCTGCCCGGCTCCGAGCTGGCCATCGGCACCGACACGGCGCTGAACGTGATCGTCGAGGCGATCGACCGGATCAAGCTGTCCGCGTCGGCGACCAAGCGCTCCTACGTGGTGGAGACGATGGGCCGCTACTGCGGCTACCTGGCGCTGATGGGCGGGCTGGCCGGCGGCGCCGAGCGGGTCTATCTGCACGAGGAGGGCATCACCCTCGAGCAGCTCAACGACGACGTGAAGTGGCTGCGACGCTCCTTCGCCGCCGGGCGGTCGCTGTTCCTGGCGGTCCGCAACGAGCGGGCCAACGAGCATTACACCACCAACGTGATCGCCGGGCTGCTGGAGGAGGAGGGCCGCGGGCTGTACGACGTCCGGCAGGGCGTGCTGGGGCATCAGCAGCAGGGCGGGTCGCCGACCCCGTTCGACCGGCTGCTGGCCACCCGGCTGGTCGGGTTCGCGCTCAACCTGATCGCGAAGGAGTTCGCCGACGAGGCCGACGGCAGCTACCTGGTCGGCCTGACCGAGTCGAAGATCACCGAGGTGCCGATGGCGTCCATGCTGAGCCTGATGGACCGCAACTTCCGGCGTCCGAAGAACCCGTGGTGGCTGCAGCTCCGCGACGTCACCCGCGCGGTCGCCGAAGAGCCCGAAACCACGGACGCCTGACGGCTGCCGTCGCTCGACCAGCGGCGGCTACAGCACGACGCGCGGGATCTCGCCGGTGACGTCCGGCAGCGGGGCGCGCAACAGGCCGGTGCTGTGCGGACCGAGCGCCACCTCGGAGCCGGTGAGGGTCACCTCGCCGAAGCCGACCAGCAGCTCGGAGCCGTCCGGCACCGGCAGGGTGTCCGGGACGTCGCCCAGATTGGCGACCACCTCGATGGTGCCGCGGCGCACCAGCAGCAGGTCGCCCTCGCGGGCCACCGCGCCGTCACCGAGGGCGGCGTCGCGCAGCTGCGGCAGTTCGCGGCGCAGCCGCAGCAGCGTCCGGTACCAGTCCAGCAACTGCTGGCGACCCGGATCGTGCAGGTCGGCCCAGTTCAGCGTGGACGCCTCCACGGTGCCCGGATCCTGCGGGTCGGGGACGTGGCCCGACCAGCCGTGCTCGGCGAACTCGGCCTGGCGTCCGGCCCGGATCGACTCGGCCAGCCACTCCTCGGAGTGGTCGGTGAAGTACTGCCAGGGGGTGGAGGCGTCGAACTCCTCGCCCATGAACAGCATCGGCGTGTACGGCGAGGTGAGCAGCAGCGCGGCGCCGATCGCCGCCTTGCCGCGTCCGGCCAGGTGCGACAGCCGTTCACCGGTGGCCCGGTTGCCGATCTGGTCGTGGGTCTGCAGCGAGGCGACGAACCGCCAGCCGGGTGTGATCGACGGCTCGATCGGACGTCCGTGCCGCCGCTTCCGGAAGCTGGAAACCGTGCCGTCGTGGAAGAACGGGGTGTGCGCCAGCACCTTCGGCAGTGCCTGCGGATCGGCGAAGTCGGCGTAATAGCCCTGGGTCTCGCCGGTCAGCAGCACGTGCAGGGTGTGGTGTACGTCGTCGGCCCACTGGCCGTCCAGCCCGAGCCCGCCGGCGCCACGCGCGGCCACCGTCCGCGGGTCGTTGCGGTCGGATTCGGCGACCAGCACCCGTGGGATGCCGGTCGCGGCGCCGATGTCCTCGGCCAGCGCCGCCAGTTCTTCGAGCAGGTGGATCGCGGACTCGTCGTGCAGCGCGTGCACCGCGTCCAGCCGCAGCCCGTCCAGGTGGTAGTCGAGGAACCACTGCCGGACGTTGTCGACGAAATAGGCGCGCACCTCGTCGCTGCCCGGTCCGTCCAGGTTGACCGCGACGCCCCACGGGGTCTGGTGACGGCTGGTGAAGTACGGCCCGAACTTCGGCAGGTAGTTCCCGACCGGGCCGAGGTGGTTGTAGACGACGTCCAGCCAGACCGCCAGGCCCCGCGCATGAGCGGCCTCGACGAACCGGTACAGCCCCTCCGGGCCGCCGTAGGGTTCGTGCACCGAGTACAGCGCCACCCCGTCGTAGCCCCAGCCGTTGCGGCCCGGGAAGGACGCCACCGGCATCAGCTCGACGATGTCGATGCCCAGCTCGACCAGATGGTCGAGATGTTCGATCGCCGCCTCGAAGGTGCCGGCATCGGTGAAGGTGCCGACGTGCAGCTCGTAGATCACCGATCCCTGCAGCCGGCGTCCCACCCAGTCGTCGTCGGTCCAGTCGAACGCGGCCGGATCGACCAGCGCGCTGGCGGCGTGGACGCCGTCCGGCAGCCGGCCGCCGCGCGGATCCGGCAGCGGATCGCCGCCGTCCAGGGCGAACGCGTAGCGGCCGTCGCCGGGTTCGGCGTCCACCGTCCACCAGCCGCCGCCCGCCGGAGCCATCGGCTCCACCCGGTCACCGGACACGCCCAGGTGCAGGTCGACCCGTTCCGCCTCCGGTGCCCACACCGAGTAGTGCTGCAGCATCAGCAGACCTCCCGGACCAGCAGCGCCACCGGCAGCGCCTCGAACAGTGCGCCGCCGCCGTCGCGGTGAATCGCCCCGGTGAACGCGTCGCGCCAGTCGCCCGGCGGCAGCGGCACGGACGCCGGCAG
>NZ_JASGDE010000014.1:0-11908 GCF_047607385.1 Micropruina sp. | reverse complement strand
GTTCTAGCCTCCCGTCGACGGGAGGCTAGAACTGATTAGGGAGGGCCGTCCCGGTCGCGCCGGCTCTCCCGCGCCGGTGACGGACGGGTCGCTTCGGCTACGCAGTATCACGTACAGACCGGGACGCCTCTGCAAACTTAAGCTGAATTGACGCGCGGGGGCGCGTCCGGGGAGTCGGGGGCACGATGTCCAAGCACCGCACTGCACGCACCACCGCCCTGACCGGGGTGTTCCTGTTCGCGCTGGCCGGCTCGCAGCTGGCCGGCCAGCTGCCGGCCCGGGCCGCCACCTTCACGGTGACCACGTTCGCCGACGTGGTCAGCCCCGTCGACGGGGTCACCTCGCTGCGCGAGGCGTTCGCCGCGGCGAGTTCCAACGGCACCGACGACACCATCGTGCTCGCCGCCGGCAGCTACCACCTGACCAGCTGCACCGGGCCGCTGTCGCACACCGAGGGTGCCGCGCTGACCGTGCAGGGCAACGGCGCGACGATCACGCAGACCTGCGCCGACACCGGCGTCATCGAGAGCACGGACGACGTCAGCTCGCTCACCCTCACCGACCTGGGCATCGTCGGCGGACCCAACTCGGGCGCGTTCGTCTTCGGCCCCGGCGTGTACGGCGAGGGCGCGGTCCGTCTCGACACGGTCACCGTCACTGGCGTGGACGGAGGGCCGACCGGGGCGTCCGCCGCCGTCACCGGCTCGAACAACATGCCGGGGGCGCCGATGACGATCGTCGACTCCCAGATCACCGGCAACGACAGCGACGGCGTCACCGGCAGCAACGTGAGCTTCGTGCTGACCCGCAGCACGATCAGCCACAACGGCGGCGCCGGGGTGAATCTGACCGACGGAACCCCGGTCACCGTGACCGGCAGCACGATCGCCGACAACGCCGAGTACGGGCTGCGGACCACCGGCCAGGGCCACACCCGGGTCACCGTGACCGGCTCGAAGCTCAGGAACAACGGCTCCACCGGACTGCTCTGCAGCGCCTGCGCCAGCCTCGACCTCAACGGCAGCTCGGTGACCGGCAACGGTGACAGCGGCGTCGACTTCAGCTACGACTTCGACCCGGTGGGGCCGGACCGCCACATCGCGATCAGCAACTCGACGGTGAACCGCAACACCTCCGCCGGACCCGGTGGCGGCATCTCGGTGACCACCATCCAGACCGCACCGAGCGACGACGTGTCCCCGCTGCTGACCATCGACCACAGCACCATCTCCGGCAACAAGACCACCGGCAGCAACCGGCATGGCGGCGGCGTGTACAGCCGGGTCGGCGCGCTGCGGGTGGAGAGCAGCACGATCAGCGACAACAGCACCGGTTCCGGACTGGTCGGTGGTCCGTCCGGCGGCGGCATCTACTTCGTCCCGGACGCCGACGGACTGTCGTCGGCCAAGCACAACGCCACGATCATCCACTCGACGATCACCGGCAACAGCACCGCGTTGAACGGCGGCGGCGCCTACCTGGACAGTGACGGCGCCGTGCAGCTGCTGCGGTCCAAGGTGGCGAAGAACGAAACCGGGCTGCTCGGTCGCGGCGGCGGACTCTGGGTCAAGGAGGCGACGCCGCTGCTGATCGAGAAGTCGACCATCGCGTCCAACCGGGCCGCCCGCGGTGGCGGCGTCTACGTTGCGGGACGGACGAGTCCGGCCTGGGCGGTGATCGCCGACACCACTCTGAGCGGCAACTGGGCCCGGGAGTACGGCGGCGGCGTGCTGGTCGCCGAAAGCGCCTCGGCCACGCTGCGCAACACGACCGTCTCGGCCAACCGGGCAGGCCAGTGGGGCGGAGGCATCCAGGCCGGGACGTCGGCCAAGCCGAGGCTGCCGGTCCAGGAGGTCTGGGTCGAGTTCAGCACGGTGCGCGGCAACCGGGCGCCGCAGGGCGGAAACCTCGGGGCCCGCAGCGGTGTGGTCAAGACGGTGAGCTCGGTGTTCGTCGCGGCGACCGGGCCGGGTTGCACCTTCGGGCCGTCCGCTTCGCTGACCGCGTTCGGTTACACCTTCACCGACCACAACGCCTGCGCCGGCCACCCCACCGACGTGGTGAGCGCGGCCGACCCGAAGCTGGGGCCGCTGGCCGACAACGGCGGGCCGACCCGCACCCATCTGCCGGCCAGCACCAGCCCGCTGGCCGGCCTGGTGCCGGCGGCGTCCTGCAGCCTGTTCATCGACCAGCGCGGCCAGGCCCGTCCGCAGGGCGCCGGTTGCGAACCCGGCTCGGTCGAGGTGCCCGGCAAGCGCCGCAGCTGAGCCGCGGCCGAGCAATGCGGCTCCGGTAGTTCCCTGACTATCTGTGCCCTCCCACATGCGGGAGGGCACAGATCGTTAGGCAGGGCTTTCTGCGGCGTCAGAGCGCGCCGGCCAGGTGGGCGCCGGCGAGATAGCCGGCGGCGAGGGCCAGTGCGACGGTCCGGATGGTGTCCTCGCTGGGCAGGTAGCGGGCGTGGTGCAGCCCGACGTCGTGCCGGGTGCCGGCCTCTTCGCCGGTGCCGACGAACATCATCACGATCGGCACGTGCTGTCCGAAGTGGCTGAAGTCGTCGGCGCCCAGCGACCGGAACGGCTGGTCGGCCACGTGCAGGCCGGACGCCTGCAGCAGCGGGTCGAGCGCGACCACCAGGTCGAGATCGTTGGCCAGCGCCGGGTCCCCGCGCAGCAGGGTGACCTCGGCGGTCGCGCCCCGGGCGGACGCCGTGTGCTGGGCGAACCGCCGGAGCTCGGCGTGCAGCAGCCGACGGTCGGATTCGTGCATGGTGCGGATGATGCCCTGCAGCATCGCCGAGTCCGGAATGATGTTGTGGGTGGCGCCGGCCTCGATCCGGCCGATGCTGATCAGGGCCGCATGGGTCGGGTCGATCAGGCGTCCGACAAGCTCGTACAGGCCGGAGGCGATGCTCGCCAGGATCGGCACCGGGTCGATGGTGACGTGCGGGTAGGCGCCGTGCCCGCCGTGCCCGCGGATGACGATGTCGAAGGCGTCCGCGGCCGCGTTCACGCCGCCGATGCCGGTGCTGATCAGCCCGGACGGCACCCGCGGCTGGACGTGGGCGCCGATCACCGAGCGGACGTCCTGGTCGTCCAGCAGGCCGGTCTTCAGCACGTCGGGGGCGCCGGAGGGGTTGCACTCCTCGCGCGGCTGGTAGATGCCGAGCAGGCCGGCGGGCAGGTCGATCTTCTCCGCCGCCTTGAGCACCGACCAGACCGCCGCCATGTGGACGTCGTGTCCGCAGGCGTGCATCGCGCCATTGGTCGAGGCCCAGTCGAGCCCGGTCTCCTCGGTGATCGGCAGGGCGTCCAGTTCGCTGCGCAGCGCCACGGACGCGCCGTCCGGACCCACCCTGGTCCAGAAGCCGGTGTCGGCCACCGGCGTGGCGGGCCTGCTGAGTGCCGCGCTCAGCAGGTCGGCGGTGGGCTGCTCGGAGCCGCCGATATAGGGGTCGGAGTGGATCGCGCGACGCAGTGCCTTGGCCTGGGGGAGCACCTCGTCGATCCCGGCGGTGAACTGCTCGATCAGGGTCAATGCGCGGGTACTGGGCCAGGCGGACGTCACGGACGGGCAGTTTACGGGCTCGGCGTCACAGTCCGGGAACAGGCTCGCGGGCGGGCCGCCTCCTTCCTTCTCGCGCTCGCCTAACTATTCAGGGCTCGCCGAACTCGGCGAGCCCCAAATAGTTAGGCGAGCGCGAGAAGGAAGGTGCTCAGCGAGACGGCCAGCCGGACCTGTTCCGGTGCGGTCGGACGGGGCGGGTCGTGGAAGGCGTTCGGGCCCATCCGGATCAGGTCGTCCAGCACTTCGGTGCCCAGCGTGGTGGTCAGTTTCAGGGTGACCGTGTCCTGGTGCGCCAGATGCGGCGCCAGCCGTTCCCGCAGCCGTTCCTGCTTGTCGTCCTCGATGCCGAGGAGTCCGTAGCGCTCCCGCAGCTCGACCAGATGGTCCGGGGTGGGGGTGGCCACGATCAACCGTCCGCCGGGACGCAGCACCCGGGCGAACTCGGACGGGTTGCGCGGGGCGAAGATGCACAGCAGCACGTCGACGGACGCGTCCCGCACCGGCAGGCCGCGCCAGACGTCGGCGATCACCGAAGCCACCCGGTGGTGCGCCTTCGCCGCCCGCCGCGCAGCCGCCCGGGAGATGTCGAGGGCCAGCCCGCGGGCCGGCGGCCGGTCCTCGACCAGTCCGGCCAGGTAGTGCCCGGTTCCGGCGCCGACCTCCAGCACGGTCTGCACGCCGACCAGCGGCACCGCGGCGTCCAACCCCCGGCTGAGGAAGCCGAACACTCCCGCGGCCTGCACCCGGGCCCGGGCGTCCAGCATGGCCGCGGTGTCGGCGTTGGCCGGTTCCGGACCGCCGGACAGGTTCAGATAGCCCTGCCGGGCGACGTCGAAAGAGTGCCCGGCGTCGCAGGCCCAGCGTCGCTCGACCGGCGCCAGCGCGCCGCCGCAGTGCGGGCAGGCCAGCAGGTCGTGCGCGACATGCAGATTCACAACCGCCCGCTTTACAGCGCCCGCAGCGCGCCGCCGTCGACCGGGATCACCGAGCCGGTCAGATAGGACGCCGCCGGCGACAGCAGGAACGCCGCCACCCGTCCGAACTCGGCCGGATCGCCCAACCGGCGCAGCGGGATGGACGACTCCGCCGCGGCACGCGCCGCCGCCGGGTCGGGGCTGCGTCCGTGCAGGAACTGGATCCGTTCGGTGACGATGGTGCCCGGCATCAGGCCGAGAATCCGGCTGCCGTTCGGGCCGATCTCGTCGGCCAGCTGCTTGATCAGCATGGCCAGGCCGGGCCGCAGCCCGTTGGAGATCGCCAGCCCGGGAATCGGCACCTTGACCGAGGTGGACAGCACCAGGCCGAGTGCGACCGGTCCGCCGGCGGCGGAGATCACCGCGCGGACGGTGCGCAGCGCAGCCAGGAAGACCGAGTCGAAGGCGGCCAGCCACTGCTCGTCGGAGTTGGCCAGCGCGGCACCCGGCGGCGGTCCTCCGACGCTGATCAGGGCCCCGTCCAGCCGTCCGAAGGTGCGCAGCGCCAACTCGGCGGCCGCCGCCGGCGTGCCCGGATCGGCCAGATCGGCGGCCAGCGCGACCGCGTTGGCGGCACCCAGGTCGGCCACCGCGTCGTCCAGCACGTCCGGACGGCGGGCCACCAGCACCACCCGGGCGCCCTCGGCGACCAGCTGGTCGGCGCTCGCCCGGCCCAGCCCGGCGCTGCCCGCGGTGACCACGAAAACCCGGTCGGTCAGTCCCAGATCCATGCCAGCAGACTACGACTCAGCAGCCCCGGCGTCTGCCGATGAGTACCGCGATTCAGCCCGACCCCGCCTCAACTTGACGAAAACGATTCTCAATATCTATCGTAACTGAGCGGCCCGACGGGCGCCGAGGTCGGAACATGGCGCCGGCAGCGGGCCGCCCCATCCGTACCCCTGCGAGGAGTCCCAACCCCGATGGCCAAGAAGAGCAAGATCGTCAAGGACGCCCAGCGCCGCCGCGTCGTGGCCCGCTACGCCGAGCGTCGCGCCGATCTGAAGCGGCGCAGCGTCGATCCTTCGCTGAGCGTGGAGGAGCGGGAGGCCGCGATGGCCGCGCTGCATGCCCTGCCCCGGGACGCCAGCCCGGTCCGGCTGCGCAACCGGGACGCGATCGACGGACGTCCGCGCGGCCATCTGCGTCAGTTCGGGCTGTCCCGGATCCGGCTGCGCGAACTGGCGCATCGCGGCGAACTGCCCGGCGTCACCAAGTCGAGCTGGTGACGGAACCGAGAGGGAGAGGAATCCGATGAAGGTACGTGCCTCACTGCGTGCACTGAAGATGAAGGAGGGCTCCATCGTGGTGCGCCGCCGTGGCAAGACCTACGTGATCAACAAGCGCAATCCGCGCTGGAAGGCGAGGCAGGGCTGATGGCCGTTCCCAAGCGCAAGAAGTCCCGCAGCCGCACCCGGTCGCGCCGGGCGCAGTGGAAGGCCGAGCCGATCGACCTGGTGCCGGTGCGGGTCAACGGTGCGGTGGTGAAGGTTCCGCGGCGGCTGGTGCGGGCGGTGCAGAGCGGGCTCATCCAGCCCTGAGACCTCTCGACCGGAGCCCGTCCGCAGTCCCATGCCCAGGTCTCCGCCGAGCAGCACCACCGTCCGCCCCGGACCCAGGAGAGAAGACCCAGGAGAGGAATATGCCCGACCCGAATCAGCTCGCCGGGTTTCGCAGCGGCGCCGGCTTCGTCGCCGCCCTGGACCAGGACGGCGGCTGCACCCCGCAGGTGCTCCGGGCGTACGGCATCGACGAGTCGCAGTACTCCAGCGACGTCGCCATGTTCGACCTGATCCACGCCGCCCGGACCCGGATCGTGACCAGCCCCGAGTTCGCCAGCGACCGCATCCTGGGGGTGATCCTGTTCGACGCCACCTTGGACCGTGAAGTCGACGGCACCGGCTTCCCCGAGTACCTGTGGGACCGCAAGGGCATTCTCTGCTTCCTCACCATCGACGCCGGGCTGCGGAAGCGGCGTGACGGCGTCCGGCTGCTGCGTGAGCCGCCGCGTCTCGACGAGGTGCTGGTCCGGGCCCGGATCGGCGGCGTCTTCGGCACCAAGGCCCGCTCCATCATCCACGCTGCCGACCGGCAGGGCATCGCCCGGCTGGTCGAGCAGCAGTTCGCCGTCGCCGAGCGGGCGCTGGCCGCCGACCTGGTGCCGATCATCGAGCCCGCGGTGGACGCGGCCACGCCCGACAGGGCCGCGGCCGAGGCGATGCTCAAGGACTCGCTGCGCGACCGGCTGGACCACCTCGGCGACCGAGTGGTGGCGCTTCAGCTGAGCCTGCCGTCGGTGGACGACTTCTACGCCGACCTGGTCGGGCACCCCAACGTGGTCCGGGTGCTGGCCCCGTCCGGCGGCTACGGACGCGACGAGGCGAACGCCCGGCTGGCGCGCAACCACGGCCTGATCGCCGGTTTCAGCCATCCGCTGCTGGACGGCCTGAACGCCTATCAGAGCAAGCGGGAGTTCGACCGCGCGCTGAGCGCGTCCGTCGAATCCATCTATCGGGCCTCGATCACCTGAGCCTCGATCCACCGATCGGCGCCTACTGTGCGACCCCAGCTGGGCGCACTGGCGTCGCCGGCACCGCTCACCGTACGACCCGGTACGCCTTCGCGTTCCCGGCTTGCCATTGCACCCATCTGGTGCCGCTCGCTACGCCGCCCATCGGTGGATCGAGGCTGAGACTCAGGACGTGGTGTCGGCGTCGGCCGGGGACCGGGCCGGACGGGCGTCCCCGGTCGCGGCGCCGTCAGCCTCAGCGGCGCCGGACTCGGCCTCAGCGGCGCCGGAGCCAGCCTCAGCAGCGGCAGCCTCGGCGGCGGCCAGCCGGGCGGCCCGGCGACGGTCCCGCAGGTCGGAGCGGATCAGCACCACCAGGCCGATGCCGGCGATGATCGCGAACGCGAACCACTGCAGGGCGTAGGAGAAGTGGTTGCCCTCGGTCAGCTCCGGCGGATTCACCGGCACCAGCCCGTCGTCGACCGACGGGGTCACCTCGGTCGCGCCGATGTACCCGTTCACCAGCGGATAGGACAGGGTGCCGGCCACCGCGTCGGAGTTGATCAGCCGCATCTGGCCGTCCACCGGCGTCATCGCGTCGCTGCCGCCCTGCTCGTTGCGGCGCGCGTAGCCGACCACGGTGACCTCGCCGGACGGCGGGGCGGGGGCGACCCGGGGGAAGTCCTGAGAGGCCGGACGGGCCGCGAAACCGCGGCTGACCAGCACACTCCCGGACGCCGTTCGCAGCGGTGTGACGATCTCCCAACCGGTCTGGTCGGCGTTGGAGCGGTACCGGACGACGAACGAGTGGTCGGCGTCGAAGGTGCCGGTAACGCGCACCCGCTGCCACTGGTCGGCGTCGGTGAGCGGATGGGTGAACACGGTGCGCCAGTCGACCACCGGCGCGTTCTCGTGGGCCACCACGATGCCGTTGTTGTCGCGGCGCTGTTGCAACCGGTCGAGCTGCCAGCGGCCCAGGTTGACGAAGGCGACGGCCAGGCAGATCACCGCAACACCCATCACCGCCCAGCGCAGCCACAGCCGCCGGCCGCGGGGCGCCTCGCCCATGGTGCCCAGCTTCGGCACGTCAGTCCTCCACCGATCCGGGCACCACGCCGCCGGAGGTCAGTTCCTTGTGATCGACGGTGTCGTCGTCGGTGCTCTCCGGCTCGCGTCGCAGGTCGACCGCGTTGGCCAGCATCACCGCCATCGGCGGGATCACCGCGGCACCGATGAACAGCACCCAGTTCCACGGGGTCGGCGCCATCACGCCGCCCAGGAAGCAGGCCACCCGGACCGCCATCGTCATCAGGTAGCGCTTATTGCGCTGATCGGCGTCCAGCGACTTGGCCCGGCGGGCGCTGGTGATCAGCACCGGTCGGCCCTGTGCGTGCGCCCGCGTACTCACCCAGACACTGTATGTCGTCCGACGCCCCGCGACACCGGTGCACTAGGTTGTCCTGCGTGACGGATACGGAAGGCGTGGGCGGCCGCAGCGCCGTCGTCACCGGCGGGAACAAGGGCATCGGCGCGGCCATCGTGGCGGCGCTGTTGGAGCAGGGGCATCGGGTGGCCAGCTTCTCCCGGGGCGGGGACGCCCCCGAGGGTGCGCTGGGCATCGCCTGCGACGTGACGGACGCCGCCCAGGTGGACGCCGCGTTCAAGCAGGCCGAGGAGGCGCACGGGCCGACCGAGATCCTGGTCGCCAACTCCGGCGTCACCAAGGACACCCTGGTGCTGCGGATGAGCGAGGCCGACTTCGACCTGGTGCTGGATACCAACCTCAAGGGCGCCTTCCGGTGCGCCAAGCGGGCCAGCCGGTCGATGCTGCGCCGGCGCTGGGGGCGGATCATCTTCACCGGCTCGGTGGTCGGCCTGTACGGCTCGCCCGGCCAGGTGAACTATTCGGCGTCCAAGGCGGCGCTGGTCGGGGTGGCGCGCTCGCTGACCCGCGAGATCGGCGCCCGCGGCATCACCGCGAACGTGGTCGCCCCCGGCTTCATCGAGACCGACATGACCGCCACCCTGGCCGAGGACGTGGTGGCCGGCTACCACGCGGCGATCCCGGCCGGACGCCTCGGCGCCACCCGCGAGGTCGCCGCCACCGTGGCGTTCCTGGCCAGCGAGGGCGCCGGCTACATCTCCGGCGCGGTGATCCCGGTCGACGGCGGCCTGGGCATGGGCCACTGACCGCATCGGCACCGAGCACACACGAGCAACTGACCCATTCGGGCACTGAGGAAGGGAACGGAATTGGGAATCCTGGAGGGCAAGAACATCCTGGTCGCGGGTGTCACCATGAACACCTCGATCGGCTACCGGGTGGCCGAGATCGCGCAGCGCGAGGGCGCCACCGTGCTGGTGTCGAACTTCGGTCGGGCGCTCAGCCTGACCCGGCGGATCATCAAGCGGCTCGATCCCGAGCCGGTGCTGCTCGAGTTGGACGTCACCAACGACGAGCACCTGGCCGGCCTCGCCGACAGCATCCGTGAGCACGTCGACCACCTGGACGGGGTGGTGCACTCGATCGCCTTCGCCAACCCGGAGACCGCGCTGGGCGGCAAATTCCTGACCACGCCGGCCGACGACGTGAAGACCGCGATCCACGTCTCGGCGTACTCGCTGGCCAGCCTGACGATGGCCTGCAAGCCGCTGATGAGCAGCGGCGGATCGGTGGTCGGGCTCACCTTCGACGCCCGGCAGTCCTGGCCCACCTACGACTGGATGGGCGTGGCCAAGTCGGCGCTGGAGAGCACCTCGCGCTACCTGGCCCGCTACCTGGGACCGGACGGCATCCGCTGCAACCTGGTCGCCGCCGGCCCGCTGTCGACGATCGCCAAGAACGCCATCCCGGGCGCCGACACCTTCGACAACATCTGGGCCGAACGCGCCCCGCTGGGCTGGGACCCGAAGAACCTCGACCCGACCGCCCGCGGCGTCGTCGCGCTGCTGTCGGACTGGTTCCCGGCCACCACCGGCGAGATGGTGCACGTCGACGGCGGTCTGCACTCCACCGGCGCGTAGCTTCCGCCTCGCGATAGACCCCTGCCTAACTATCTACGCCCTCCCACCTGCGGGAGGGCGCAGATAGTTAGGCAGGGGTCTATCGCGCTCCGGTGGTCACCCGCCGGGATCCGGCGCAGGTCGGCGGCCGCGCACCTTGGCGCAGGCCCGGATTCGGTGCCAGCATGCGGTCACGGGGGCGTCGCGGCGGGGCGGGAGCGGAGGTGCGGTGATCGATCATGATCCGGACGGTTCGGGAGGCTCGACCTTCCTGGGCCGGGACGGCGAACTGGCCGATCTGCTCGCCGCCCTGCGGAGCCCCTACGCCCGGTTGATCACCGTCACCGGAATCCCGGGCATCGGCAAGACCCGGCTCGCGATGGAAGTGTCCGCCCGGCTCGCCGACGAACTGCCCAGCCGGTTCGTCCCGCTCGCCGGGCTGTCGGACGCCGCCGACATCCCGGCCGCCGTCGCCGCCGCGCAGCCGGTGGACCGGGCGTCCGGCCCGCCGGGGCGGCCGGTGCTACTGGTGCTGGACAACGCCGAACACCTGACCGGGGCGGCGGAGCAGGTGCGCAGGCTGCTGGACGAGCACCCGCGGGTGCTGGTCACCAGCGTGCGTCCGCTCGGCCTGGCCGTCGAACGGACGCTGCGGTTGGGTCCGCTGGGTGCGGCCGCGCCGCCCGGGGAATCTCGGCGGGACGCCGCGGTGCGCCTGTTCGACGAGCGTGCGACGGCCGGCTCGGTGGCGTACCACCCGGCCGACCCGGACAGCGTGGCCGCGTTGTGCGAGCTGCTCGGCCGGATCCCGCTGGCGATCGAGCTGGCCGCCGCCCAGGCCGGCATCGTCGCCGTGCCGACCCTGCTGGAACAGCTCCGGCACGGCGCCGGGCTGGATCTTCGCAAACCGTCGTCCGACACCACCACGCCGGACCGGCATCGCAGCATGCGGCACGCCCTGACCTGGAGTTCCCGGTTGCTGGAGCCGGGGGTGCGGCGACTGTTCGCGGCCCTGTCGGTGTTCGCCGGGCCCATCACGGTGGACGGGGCGGTCGCGGTCAGCAGCGGCCTGGACGTCGGCGACGTCTTCGACGGCCTGCCCGTGCTGGTCGACGTCCATCTTCTGGAACCCGTCGCCGGCAGCGGTCCGGCCCGGTTCCGGCTGCTGCCGCCGGTGCGCCAGTTCGCCCACCAGGCGCTGCTCGGCACCGGAGCCCTGGAGCAGGTCGAACGGGCCCACACCCAGCACGTCCTGGAACTCGGGGCGCGGGCCGCGTCCGCGTTCGCCCGCGGCGACCACGCCGCGGCGTTCGGGCTGCTGGAGCAGGACTGGGTCGAGCTGGCCGCGACCACCGCACGGCTGCTGGAGCAGGCCCGGGCCGGCGGGCCCGACCAGCCGGTCGGCCCGGTCGTCGAAGCCGGACTGGCCCTGGCGGTGGACTGCGCCCCCTACCTGCTGTCGGTCGGCCACGACGAAGGCGCCCAGGTGCGACTGGAGCGGCTGATCGAACTGGGCCGGTCCACCGGCGCCGACGAGGGCCTGCTGACCCGGGCGCTGCTGTGGTCCGCGGTCCTCGGACGCCGCGGCAACGACCGCCGGTTCGGCCCGGACTGGGTGCGCTCGCGGATGGCCGAGGGCATCGCCCGGGCCCGGACGGCCGACGACGCCGACGCCCTGCTGCTCGGCCTGGAGCTGACCGCGCTGGCGACCACCCGGACCGGCGATGTCGAGACGGCGACGGCCGCCGTCGAGGAGGCGCTGGCCCGGCCCGAGCTCGACGAGGGACGCCGGGCCCGCTTCGAGGCGCTGGCCGGGATGCTGGCCAACCAGCGCGGCGAACTCGTCGCGGCCGGC
>NZ_JASGDE010000013.1:0-6258 GCF_047607385.1 Micropruina sp. | reverse complement strand
TCGCGACCGGCCCGGACGGGTCCGGCGCGGGCCGCGGATCGACTGCCCATCGGGCTGCCGGCCCAGGCCGATCCGACGGCGCGGCGGGCGTCCCCGAGGGACCGTTGACAGCGGACACTCAATCGGTAAAGTTACGCCGATGACGGCCGCAGATGGAAACGCCCCGGTCAGGTTCGGGGTGAACTACACCCCGCGGGTCGGCTGGTTCCACCACTGGCTCGATTTCTCCGCCGACGAGGTGGCCCGCGACCTCGACACCATCGCCGAACTCGGCGTCGACCACATCCGGGTGTTCCCGCTCTGGCCGCTGATCCAGCCCAACCGCACATTGATCCGGCCGCGCGGCCTGGCCGACCTGGAACGGGTGCTGGAACTCGCCGCCGGACGCGGGCTGGACGTCTGCGTCGACGGCCTGCAGGGGCATCTGTCCAGCTTCGACTTCGTGCCGGCCTGGCTCACCTCGTGGCACCGGCGCGGCATGTTCACCGACCCGGCCGCGGTGGCGTCCACCGCCGACTACCTGACCGCGCTGGCCCGGGCCTGCGCCGGGCACCCCAACCTGCTCGGGCTGACCGTCGGCAACGAGGTCAACCAGTTCACCGGCACCGTCCACCCGGAGCCCTACCCGGCCTCCGCCGACGACATCGCCGGCTGGCTGCAGACGATGCTCGGCGCGCTGCGCGCCGGCGCCCCCGGCGTCCCGGCCCTGCACGCCTGCTACGACGCCACCTGGTACGACGACACCCAGCCGTTCACCCCGTCCCACGCCGCGAACCTGGGCGACATGACGGTGGTGCACTCCTGGGTGTTCAACGGCACCGCGCAGCGCTACGGGCCGGACGCCTTCGAGACCCGGGCGCACGCCCGCTACCTGACCGAGTTGGCTCGCGCCTTCCAGGCCGACCCGCACCGGCCGGTCTGGGTGCAGGAAGTCGGCGCGCCGCGTAACGTGCTGCCCGAGCCCACCGTGGTGCCCTTCATCGAGGCGACCGTCGAGCATCTCGCCGACACGCCGGAGTTGTTCGGGATCACCTGGTGGTGCTCGCACGACGTCAGCCGGTCGCTGGCCGATTTCCCCGAGCTGGAGTACGACCTCGGGCTGATCGACGAGCACGGCACGATCAAGAGGGAGGGCCGGGTGCTGGCCGAGGCGATGACCGAGCTGCGGCGTCGGCGTGCCCGGGCGAGCGACCCGGAGCCGCCCGTCCTGCTGCTCGACCCGGCCGAGTTCGGCCGGCGCGACCTGGCCCCGGGCGGGGCCTTCTGGGAGCGCTACATGACGCTGGCCAAGGCCGGACGCCACCCGCACGTCACCCTCGCCGTCTCCGTGGAGGCCTGAATGCACAACAACCAGGATCTGAGCCTGGCCCGCGCCAATCGCGTGCTGACCGAGCGGCTGCGGCCCGCGATCCACTCGCACCCGCAGCCGCTGGCCCTGGCCGCGCACCGGGTGGGCGGCGAGCCGATCCCGGTGGCCGACGGGCTGGCCGCCGAGTACGTGCCGGCGCAGGTGGGCGACCCGTGGGGCCGGGCCTGGGACACCACCTGGTTCCGGGTCACCGGCACGGTGCCGGCCGCGTTCGCCGGACGCCGGGTCGAGGTGCTGCTCGACCTCGGCTTCGACACCAACATGACCGGCTTCCAGGCCGAGGGCCTGGTCTACCGCGCGGACGGATCCCCGGTGCGCTCGCTGCATCCCCGGGCGCAGTGGATCCCGGTGGCGAAGGAGGCGGCCGGCGGCGAGCCGATCGAGTTCTACGTCGAGGCGGCGTCCAACCCGGTGCTGCTCGACTACGTCCCGTTCCTGCCCACCGAGAAGGGTGAGTGGGAGACCGCCGGCGAGGAGCTGCTGTACCGCGTCCGGCGCGCCGACGCGGTGATCTTCGAGACCGAGGTGTTCGAGCTCGTCCACGACGTCGAGGTGCTGCTGCAGCTCGCCGAGCAGCTGGACGCCGGCTCGGCCCGCCGGGCGAAGATCCTGTTCGCCCTGGACCGGGCGCTGGACGCCGTCGACCTGCAGGACGTCGCCGGCACCGCCGCCGCGGGCCGGGCCCAGCTGGCCGAGGTGCTGGCCGCCCCGGCCGCGCCGTCGTCCCACCTGATCACCGCGGTCGGCCACGCCCACATCGACTCCGCCTGGCTGTGGCCGCTGCGCGAGACGGTGCGCAAGGTGGCCCGCACCACCAGCTCGATGGTCACCCTGCTGGAGGAGCACGACGACTTCGTCTACGCCATGTCCAGCGCCCAGCAGTACGCCTGGATCAAGCAGCACCGGCCCGAGGTGTACGCCCGGGTGAAGCAGGCCGTCGCCGACGGCCGGTTCGTGCCGGTCGGCGGCATGTGGGTCGAGGCGGACGCGGTGCTGCCCGGCGGCGAGGCGATGATCCGGCAGTTCCTGTACGGGCAGCGGTTCTTCCGCGACGAGTTCGGCATCGAGTGCCGCGGCGCCTGGCTGCCGGACAGCTTCGGCTACTCGGCGGCGCTGCCGCAGCTGCTGGTCGGAGCCGGTTTCGAATGGTTCCTGACCCAGAAGATCTCCTGGAACGAGCGCAACGTCTTCCCGCACAGCTCGTTCGAGTGGGAAGGCATCGACGGCTCCCGGATCTTCACCCACTTCCCGCCGATGGACACCTACAACTCGCAGCTGTCCGGCGCCGAGGTGGCGTTGGCCGACCGCAACTTCAAGGAGAAGTCGGTCGGCTCGTCCTCGCTGGCCCCGACCGGCTGGGGTGACGGCGGTGGCGGCACCACCCGCGAGATGATCGCCCGGGCGAAGCGGCTGGCCGACCTGGAGGGCAGCGCGAAGGTGGTCTGGGAGCATCCGGACGTCTTCTTCGCCCGCGCCCGGGCCGAGCTGCCCGAGCCGGCGGTGTGGAAGGGCGAGCTGTACCTGGAGCGGCACCGCGCCACCTACACCACCCAGCACAAGATGAAGCAGGGCAACCGGCGCAACGAGCAGCTGCTGTTCGAGGCCGAGCTGTGGGCGAGCGTGGCGGCGGTCCGGGCCGGGCGCGCCTACCCGTACGAGCTGCTGGACGGGACCTGGCAGGAGGTGCTGCTGCTGCAGTTCCACGACATCCTGCCCGGGACGTCCATCGCCTGGGTGCATCGCGAGGCCGCCGCGCGGCACGCCCGGGTCACCGAGATCCTGCAGGGCGTGATCGCCGACTCGCTGGCCGCCCTGGGAGTCGAGCTGGTTGAGCCTGTCGAAACCACAGCACCGCTGGTTGAGCCTGCCGAAACCACAGCACCCGGTCTCGACAAGCTCGACCAACGCGACCTGCTGGTCAATGCGGCGCCGATCGCCCAGTCCGGGGTCGGCGCGGGGTCTGTCGGTGTTGCTACCGCCGGTTCGCCGATCTCGGCCACCGCGTCCGGTGACGGTTTCGTGCTGGCCAGCGACTCGCTCCGGGTCGAGCTGGACGCCGCCGGCCACCTGGTCAGCGCGGTCGACCTGGCGTCCGGACGGGACGCGATCCCGGCCGGCGAGCGCGGCAACCTGCTGCAGCTGCACCAGGACTTCCCGAACCTGTGGGACGCCTGGGACGTCGACAACAGCTACCGGAAGATGCGGCGCGACCTGGACGCCGCCGACGAGGTGCGGCTGGACGGCGACGCGATCGTGGTGCGGCGTTCGTTCGGGGCGTCGTCCATCGAGCAGCGGCTGTCGCTGTCGGCGGACGGCCGGGCGCTGCTGATCGACAACACGGTGGACTGGCAGGAGACCGAGAAGTTCCTCAAGCTGGCCTTCCCGATCGACGTGTTCGCCGACACCGCGGTCGCCGAGACCCAGTTCGGCTTCCAGACCCGGACCACGCACGACAACACGTCGTGGGAGAACGCCCGGTTCGAGACCCACGCGCAGCGCTGGTTCCTGGTCCGCGAGCCCGGGTTCGGCGTCGCCTTCGCCAACGACTCCAGCTACGGCTTCGACGTGGTGCGGTCCCGGCGCGGCGGCGCGGTGGTCTCCGACGTCCGGTTCTCGATGCTGCGGGCGCCGCGCTTCCCCGATCCGCGGGCCGACCTGGGTGTGCAGCGGATGCGGTTCGCGCTGGCTTTCGGTGCCGACGAGGCCCGGGCCACCGAGTTGGGCTGGGCGATCAACACCCCGGCCCGCCCGGCTGTCGGCGCCGCGCTGGCGCCGCTGGTGCGGTCCAGCGATCCGCGGGTGCTGATCAGCGCGGTCAAGCTCGCCGACGACCGCTCCGGCGACCTGATCGTCCGGCTCTACGAGTCCTCCGGTGGACGGGCCACCACCCAGCTGCTTCTCGACCTGGACGTGGCCGCGGTGCGCGCGGCGGACCTGTTGGAGCGTCCGGGCGAGCCGGTCGAGTACGCCGCGGACGGGGCGGTGTCGGTCGAGCTGGCGCTGCGGCCCTTCCAGGTGCGGACCCTCCGGATCACCCCGGCGTAGCGGCCGCCGATACCGGTCCATCCTCGCCCCGCAGGCTGATCGGTGGGGGCTCGTCCTCCTGAAGGAGGACGAGCGAATCGTCCTCGGCGACGACGCGGAAGCCCCTCGGGGCCGGGCACTCTCGTAGCACTCGACGCCGGACGACCCGTCCGACACAAGCCACAGGGAGAATCCGATGACACGTCTGACCAAGCGCGGCGCCGCACTCCTCGCCGCGGGTGCAGTGCTCGGCGGTGCCGTTTCCTACGCGGTGGTCGCACCGTCCGCCGAAGCGATCCCGGCCGCGCAGGAGACCTGCAAATTCAGCATCCAGAACATCAACGGCAGTGACGGCTGGCGGCCGCTCGGCCTGAGCGTGACCGTCAACAACGGCACGGTGAGCCGCAAGGTGGTGACCCAGCTGTCGGCCGACATGGGTGTGGACTCGCAGGCCGAGATCCGGATCGGCTACAAGGTGGACAACGGCCCGATCCGCGAGAAGTACTACGGGCCCGGCAATATCGCCAACCACACCGACTTCTGGCAGACCCGCAACGCGATGGCGGTGATGTCGCTGAAGTCCGGCAAGCACACCATCACCCCGTACTGGCGGATCAGCGGCAGCTCGACCAGCAAGGGCTGGTTCGAGAACGGCTGCTTCGTCGCCGAGGCCCGTACGACGTAGTGCCCCGGCCTTCGCGCTGGTGCCGGCGATCTCGCTCAGCGGATCCCGGCCCGTGGTGGCAGCGGATCGTCGGCGGCCAACAGCTGCCGGCGATACGCCGCCACCACCGCCTGGGCCCGGTCGCGCAGTCCGAGTTTCCCCAGGATCCGGCCGACATGCGTCTTCACGGTGGTCTCGGCGACCATCAGGTGCCCGGCGATCTCGCCGTTGGACAGGCCGTGGGCGATCAGCCGCAACACCTCCCGCTCCCGGCAGGTCAGCTCCGGGGCGCCGGCACCGTCCGGCGGAGCCACCGCGTGCCGTGCCCGGAACAGTTCCGGCAACACGTCCCCGGCCAGGGTGGGGTCGAGCCAGATGCCGCCGGCGGCCACCGCCCGGACCGCCAGCGTCAGCTCGTCGGGTGCGGCGTCCTTCAACAGATAGCCCCGGACGCCGGCCAGCAACGCCGGCCACATCCGGAGCCGGTCCTCGCGTCCGGCGAGCACGAGAACCCGCACGCCGGTGTCGGCGATCCGGCCGACGACCTCGATCCGGTCGGTGTCCGCGATCAGCAGCGCGTTGATCAGCACCACCGCGGGCCGCTCGTCCCGCACCCGGCGAACGGTCTCCGCGAAACTGTCGGTGACACCGAGCACCCGCAGACCCGGCTGCGCGTCGACCAGCATCGCCAGCCCGGTTCGCACCAGACGGTCCGGTTCGGCCAGCAGCACGCCGATCGTGCCCGTCTCGTCCGATCCGGGCTTGCGCGCCTCCTCCGGAGACGGCCGAAGGTCCAGCACGGCCGTGGACATCGTCTCCCCTTCCCGTCCGGCTGACGGTGCTCACCGAGGTCGGCCGCGTCCGCCAGTCAACGAGTAGGAGCACCCGCTCCGGCGTCCTGATGCAGTGGGCTCGCCGACGCTAATCCGGACGGGGCTGACACCGCCTGCCGTAACGCACATTGCCTGCGTTCCTCCGCAGGCGATGTGTGTTACCGCAGGCGATGTGGTGGGAGGGGTGCGCTGCGGGTGGAATCTTCGGGGGTTCTCGATGGGGTCTTGAGGTTGTCCGGAGGGTGGCTTGAGTGTGGGCGGGCAGTGTTGTCACTGCACCGGGGGTTGCCGGATCGGGGGGTTCGGGAGCTGGTGCAGCAACAGTTGGGCGTGGTGTTGTCGCTGGTGCGGGTTCGTTCCTGGTCGGG
>NZ_JASGDE010000012.1:0-2945 GCF_047607385.1 Micropruina sp. | reverse complement strand
CCGCGGCCCGACCGGCCCTCGCGGTGCACGGGGTGCCGCCGGCCCCGGCGGCGTCCAGGGCCCGGCCGGGGAGCGAGGCCCGCAAGGCGTCCCGGGCCCTGCCGGAACCATCAAGCCGCAGAAGGTGACCTGCACACCACCGAGCCGGCAGCACGTCATCGTCGCCGTCACCGTCACCGTCGACACCGCCGGCCAGCTCAGCCTCGTCTGCAGCTACGTCCCCGCCCACACCTACTAGGAGGCCCATCATGGAACCGGTCACCACGCTGCTCAGCGCCGCCGCGATCGTCGCGCTGGTGAACATCGCCAAGGATCTCGGTGTCGCGTCGAAGTGGGCGCCGCTGCTCGCGATCCTGTTCGGTGTCGGAATCTCCGTCGCCTCCACCTACCTGGAGCCGGGCCTGTGGCAGACGATCAGCCGGGGTCTGCTCGTCGCGCTCAGCGCGTCCGGTGTCCGTGATCTCGTCACCACGCCGGCCACACCAGAGCGGGCCATCCGCCGCGCCGTCGACGGCGCCTAGAGAACGTGCCGGGGTCTCGCGTCCCTCCCGATCCCCCCGATCAGGCGAGACCCCGGCACCCCCGACGGGTTCAGTAGGAGTCGACGTCGGTGATCTTCGCTGTGAGCTTCGCTTTCGACGTCTTCGTGCTGATCAGGGTCTTGTCCGGGCTGTACTTGCCGTCTTCAAGTTCGATCGTTGACGTGTAGGGGTCCTCGCCGCCCTTCACCTCGAAGGTGATGTCGACGTTCGACGGCAGATCGTCGACGCTCCCCGCCCCGACATAGGCGACGTCGACCTTGATGGACACATTGCAGCCGGCCGAGCCGAAGCACTGCTTCTTGGTGGTCTTCACCTTCAACACGAAGTCGGCCGCTGTCGGCTCGGCGGGTTCGGCCGGCTCGGTTTCGGTGGGTTCACTGCTGGGCGTTTCTGACGCCGTAGCTGATGTGCTGGTGGTCGACTCTGGTTTCGCCGACTGCGGCGCTGTGCAGCCGACAAGGGTGAGCGCTACGAGCATGGCAAACAGAACACGGATCATGGTCTTTCCTCCTGGGTGGGTGGTGGTTAAAGGGTAGGGCTGCTGGGCCGGTGCGCGCGACATATTCGCTCACGCTGCGGCCAGAATCGCGGCGCGCATCGCGGTCTGGGGAAGCTGGACATAGCCGCGCGTCGTCTCCGGTTTGCTGTGGCCGAGCATTTCCTGCACGGCGAGCAGGTCACGAGTTCCGGCGTAGGCGATGGTCGCGAACCGGTGCCGCAGTGTGTGCGCTGTCCAGCCGTCCGGCAGCACGCGGGCGATCAGCTTGCCCACGTGCTGGTCGGTCAGGTGGCCACCGGACGGCGACGGGAACACCCAGCCGGCCGGTGTCGCGCGCAGCTGCTCGGCGGTGTCGTCCGACAGCGGGATCACGCGCTGCTTGCCGCCCTTGCCGTGGACGCGCAACGACCAGCCGGCCAGGTCCTCGACGACGTCGCGGCTGTGGATACGGGCGATCTCGCCGCGCCGCAACCCGTGGAACGCGGCGAGCGACACCATCAGCTGTTCACGCGGCCCGGACGCCAACAATGCACGCCGCACCGCCGATTCCGGTGCTGGCCGGGCCGGCATGTGCGGCACCCGGATCGGCGGCAGCTTCCGCGATGGATCAACCACCAGATGGCCGAACATGCACGCCCAGCTGTAGAACGACGTCAACGCTGCCCGGTGACTCTTCCGCGTCGCCGCCGCCCATCGCGGGTTACTGATCCAGGCGAGCATGTCAGCCGTTGAAGCGGCGACCAGGTCCGGCTGATGCTCAGCGAATCGGAGCAGCTGGTTGGTTCGGAGGCGGATGGTGGTCGCGGGCTTACCGGACGCGGCGAGCCATACTCGCCACTCATGAATCAGAGAATGCATGTCCGGCCACGATATCCAGGCAGGCCCGGCAAGAAATCACCCTGCCGGGTAGATCGAATTCCGGCGACGGCAACGACAAGTGCGCCGAGTCCTGCACGAACGTGCGCAGCTGGGCATCGAACCGACGCTGACCAGCAAACCGGCCACACGACGTCGAGAACGCACCAACCAGCTGATGCACGAGGATCAGCGGACGCGGGCCGCTCATGCGGTGTGCTCCAAGCAGTAGTCGCAGTCGCGGCAGACACCGGCGTGCGAGGACTGGTTGCAGATGGCCTCCTCGATCAGAGTGCGCCAGCAGCACGAGCAGGTACCGGGCGGTTGCTGCGACGCCAACTCGGCATCGGTGTAGACGGTCTCCGGGGTGATCGGGGTCTCGCCGTAGCCGTACATCACGCCGCCACCGCCACAAGCCGAAGCTGCGAAACCGCGGGTTCTGGGTTCGATTCCCAGTGGGCCCACCCTGGATGCCGGCCTATCTGGCGGAGGAGTCCGAGTCGTTGGGGTCGTGTCCCACGAGGCGGATCAGCCCGAGCCCGTCCTCGGGGACGCAGGCGTAGACGACATAGGTCCGGCTTCCACGCTGCTGTTCCGCCCAGGCCAGTACCGCGTCGACGTCGGCTCCGGACAGTTCGTACTCCTCCGATGCGCCGCCGGCGTCGTGGAAGTACACCCGATACCGCGGACGGTCGATCTCCCAGGTTTGATCGCGCGGGTCGATGCCGATTGCGTCCATCCCCCGATCGTGGCATGCGAGCGGGGGGATCGGCTCCTCCGGCGTTCGACATCGCCTGTCGTAACGCACATTGCCTGCGTTCCTCCGCAGGCGATGTGTGTTACCGCAGGCGATGTGGTGGGAGGGGTGGGCGGCGGGTGGAATCTTCGGGGGTTCTCGATGGGGTCTTGAGGTTGTCCGGACGGTGGCTTGAGTGTGGGCGGGCAGTGTTGTCACTGCACCGGGGGTTGCCGGATCGGGGGGTTCGGGAGCTGGTGCAGCAACAGTTGGGCGTGGTGTTGTCGCTGGTGCGGGTTCGTTCCTGGTCGGG
>NZ_JASGDE010000011.1:0-8266 GCF_047607385.1 Micropruina sp. | reverse complement strand
TGGACTACGCGGCCGGCGTCACCGGCGTCCCGGAGCCGGTGCCGGTGCCGGCGTGGGACCAGCACCGCGCGGCGAGCGGACGCCCGGAGTTCCGCCGCCGGGAGCTGGAGGTGCTGCGGGCGCTGGCCGCCGGCCGGACCAACAAGGAGATCGCCGCGCAGCTCGGCCTGACCCCCAAGACGGTCATGCACTACTCCTGCGCGATCTATCAGAAGCTCGGCGTCCGGGGCCGGGCCGCCGCCACCGCGTGGGCCGTCCGGAACGGCTTCGCGGCCCCCGACTGACACCGGCGGATGGGCGAATGCCCACTGCGCCGGGACGGTGCTCCTCCCTACCCTGGGGCGACCCGGGACCCGGTGTCCAGGCCGGGTAGGCCGACCGCAACCCGGGTGCCCGATGTCGGCGGGCGCGGATGCTGTCCGGGTGGTGCTGCCACCCGGACAGTGCATCCCGACGGTGACCCCGCGGGGGGATGGGGTCGCCGCCGGGAGTCCGGGGGGATGGCCGCGCGTCCGACTCGTCCGGGCCGGCTCAGCCGGTAGGTTTGCCGGCATGGCGGCTGTTGCGGAGTTGGCGGGGGTGTCCATCGTGCGTGGCGAAGCCACCCTGCTGGACAAGGTCGACTGGCGGGTGGAGGAGTCCGAGCGCTGGGTGATCATCGGTCCCAACGGCGCCGGCAAGACCACCCTGCTGCAGATCCTGGCCGCTCAGCTGCACCCGTCGTCCGGAATCGCCGAGATCCTCGGCGAGGTGCTCGGCGCCGTGGACGTGTTCGAGCTGCGGCCCCGGATCGGGGTCGCCTCCGCCGCCCTGGCCGACCGGATCCCGCGCAGCGAGCGGGTCGCGGACGTCGTGGTGTCGGCCGCCTACGCGGTGATGGGGCGCTGGCGGGAGAGCTACGAGCAGGCCGATTTCGAGCGCGCCGTCGAGCTGATGGACCAGTTGCGGGTCGGGCACCTGGCCTACCGCACCTTCGGCACGCTGAGCGAGGGGGAGCGCAAGCGGGTGCAGATCGCCCGGGCGCTGATGACCGACCCCGAACTGCTGCTGCTGGACGAGCCGGCCGCCGGTCTGGACCTGGCCGGACGGGAGGGCCTGGTCAGCACGCTGAGCGAGTTGTGCGGCGATCCGTACGCCCCGGCCACCGTGCTGGTCACCCATCACGTCGAGGAGATCCCCACCGGGATCACCCACACCCTGCTGCTCAAGAAGGGCTCGGTGCTGGCTGCCGGCCCGATCGAGGAGGTGCTCACCGCCGAGCGGCTGAGCGAGACCTTCGACATTGCGTTGGATGTCACCCGCACGAACGGTCGTTGGAGCGCCCGCGCCCGGGCATGATAGGTGCATGTGGGAGTGGTTCAGCGACAACTGGTGGGCGGTGTGGCTGATTGCGGCGACGCTGCTTGCCGTCGCTGAATCGCTCACCCTCGATTTCACGCTGCTGATGCTGGCGGCCGGCGCGCTGGCCGGTGCCGGCGTCGCGCTGCTCTTCCCGGGGATGATCCTGGTCCAGGTGATCGTCGCGGTGGTGGTGGCGTTCGCGCTGCTCTTCCTGCTGCGGCCCACGCTGCTGGAGAAGGTGCGGTCGGCGCCCGGCTACCGCTCGTCGCTGCAGCGCATGGTGGGCAGCACCGGACGCGCCATGACGGCGATCACCGGAAGCTCCGGCGAGGTGAAGGTGAACGGCGAGATGTGGCAGGCCCGCAGCTTCGGCGATGTCGAGATCGACGAAGGTGCGCCGGTGGAGATCTTCGAAGTCGACGGAACCACAGTGGTTGTCTACCCCAAGGAGCCCTGACCATGGAATGGATACTTCCCCTCATCATCGTCGTGCTGGCGGTCGCGCTGTTGACCCAGGCACTGAAGGTGGTGCGCCAGCAACAGGTCGGCATCGTCGAACGACTGGGCAAATTCCGCCGCACCCTCGATCCGGGTCCGCACCTGCTGGTGCCGCTGATCGACAACGTCCGCTACACCATGGACATGCGTGAGGCCGTCGTCCCGTTCCCGCCGCAGGGCGTGATCACCGAGGACAACCTGATGGTGAGCATCGACTCGGTGATCTACTTCCAGGTGGTCGACCCGGTCCGGGCCGCCTACGAGGCGCAGAACTACATCCAGGCGATCGAGCAGCTGACCATGACCACGCTGCGCAACATCATCGGCGGCCTCGACCTGGAGCAGACCCTGACCTCCCGCGAGGAGATCAACGCCAAGCTGCGCGCGGTGCTCGACGAGGCCACCGGCAAGTGGGGCATCAAGGTGAACCGCGTCGAGCTGCGCTCCATCGAGCCGCCGGCCACCATCCGGGACGCCATGGAGAAGGGCGCCCGGGCCGAGCGCGACAAGCGTGCCGCGATCCTGCTGGCCGAGGGCCAGCGGCAGTCGCAGATCCTGTCGGCGTCCGGCGACCGGGAGGCATCCATCCTGCGGGCCCAGGGCGAGCGCGAGTCGGCGGTGCTGCGGGCGCAGGCCGACCGGCAGGCGAAGATGCTGCGGGCCGAGGGCGAGGCGCAGGCGATCACCACCGTGTTCGGCGCCATCCACGCCGGCAAGCCGGACCAGTCGCTGCTGGCCTACCAGTACATGCAGATGCTGCCGAACCTGGCCCGCGGCGACTCCAACAAGGTGTGGATCGTGCCGTCCGAGTTGAACGACGCCCTGAAGGGTCTGGGCACGGCGGCCGGTGATCTGCTCAAGGGCGCCGGCTACGGACGCAGCGAGGGCGAGTTCGAGGCGCCGGAGAAGATCGACGTGTTCGCCGAGATCGCCCAGCAGAAGGTGGAGGCCGAGGGCGAGGCGGCCAACGCCGTCCAGCAGGCCATCGCCGAGGCGCAGCAGATGGAGCAGAATCGCGCTCGCCGGGTCGGGATCAACACCCCGCCGGCTCAACTGAACCCGCCGGCCGCCGAGCCGGCGCCCGGCCCGGAATCCCAGGCCGCACCGCAGCCGGAGCAGGCCCCCGAACAGCAGGGCTGACCGGGGGTTCGTCGCCACACCGTGTCGTCCGGACGGACGACACGGTCAGGCTGCGGCAGGCTCGTCCGGCACCTCTTTGGCATAGCGGGACGCCAGCGATCCGCAGGCCATCAGCTGGGCCTGGTGGAAGACCATCAGCGGCAGCACCAGCAGGCCGACCGGCGAGCCGGCGAACAACACGTTCGCCATCGGCAGCCCGGTGGCCAGCGACTTCTTGGTGCCGCAGAACTGGATCGCGATGACGTCCGCGCGGTTGAAGCCGAGCCGCTTCGCCAGCCAGTGACTGAACCACAGCATCACCGCCAGCAGCACCAGGCAGACCGCCAGCAGGCCCAGCAGGTCGGTGGCGTTGACCTGCTGCCACATGTGCTCGCGCATGCCGGCCGAGAACGCCGAATAGACCACCAGCACCACCACGCCCTGGTCGAACAGCTTGAGCCGGGGATGCGCGGCCACCCAGTCGGCCGTCCAGCGCCGGGAGAACTGGCCCAGCACGAACGGCACCAGCAGCTGGCCGACGATGTCCAGGATCGAGGACGGGTCGATCGCGATCCCGCCGGAGGTGGTCATCAGCGCCCAGCACAACAGGGGGGTGACGAACACCCCCAGCATGTTGGACGCCGACGCGCTGACGATCGCGCCGGCCACATTGCCCTTCGCGATCGAGGTGAAGTTGATCGAGCTCTGCACCGTGGACGGCAGCAGGGTCAGGTACAGCACCCCGGCGTACAGGGCCGGGCTGAGCAGCCACGGCGACAGCACCTGCAGGCCCCAGCCGATCAGCGGGAACAGCAGATAGGTCAGCGACAGGATGGTCAGGTGCAGCCGCCAGTGCTTCAGGCCGGCGATGGCCTGCTCGGGCTTGAGCCGGACGCCGTAGACGAAGAACAGGACGGCAACCGCCACCTTGGTCAGCCAGTCCAGCACGGTGACGGCCGCGCCCTGGGCGGGCAGCAGGCTGGCGATCACCGCCGCGGAGACGATGGCCAGCAGAAAACGGTCCAGTCGCTTCAGCCAGCCCATGGCCGACACCCTATGGCCCGTTTATTACGGGCGATGGCATGCGCCAGACTGTGATCGTGCCCGACCCGATCGACATCGCCGACCCCGCCGATCCCCGGCTGGCCGACTACGTGGCGCTGCGGGACGCGTCGCTGCGCCGGCACCTGGAGAGTGAGCAGGGCCTGTTCATCGCCGAGGGCGAGAAGGTGATCCGCCGGGCGCTGCAGGCCGGCTACCGTCCCCGGTCGTTCATGCTGGCGGCGCGCTGGCTGGCCTCGCTGCAGGACGTCGTCGGCGACGCCCCCGTCTACCGGGTCAGCGAGCAGACCGCGGAGCGGGTCAGCGGGTTCCACGTGCACCGGGGCGCGCTGGCCTCGCTGCACCGGGAGACCCGGCACACCATGGCCGACCTGCTCGGGTTCCGCCGGCTGATGGTCTGCGAGGACATCGTCGACCACACCAACGTGGGCGCCATCCTGCGCAACGCCGCCGGCCTGGGCTGGGACGGCGTGCTGCTCGCGCCGCGCTGCGCCGACCCGCTCTACCGGCGTTCGATCAAGACCTCGATGGGTGCGGTGTTCTCGCTGCCCTGGGCGCGGGTGGACGACTGGGGCAGCGCGGTGCCGGCGCTGCGGGCGTCCGGGTTCACGGTGATCGCGCTGGCCCTGACCGACGGCGCGGTCGAACTGGACGCCGCGGCGTCCGCCCTCGGACCGGACGCCCGGGTCGCCGTGCTGCTCGGCACCGAAGGTTCCGGGCTGTCGGATCGCTGGATCGAACAGGCGGACGTGGTGGCCCGGATCCCGATGCGCGCCGGCATCGACTCACTCAACGTGGCGGCGGCCAGCGCCATCGCCGGCTACGTGCTGCGCTGAGCGGGGACGTCCCGCCCGGCGCGGGCCGAGGACCTCCGTATATAGTGCTTCATATAGATATCAAGGCGCTGATCAACGCGGTGTTCGCTGGTTGAGCTTGTCGTTTCGCTGGTTGAGTTTGTCGAAACCCGCTGCCGGTCTCGACGAGCTCGACCAACGGAGATCGGCGCCTCCGGAAGGAGTGCATCGTGGCAATGACGAGTGTCGACCTGGATCCGACGTTGATCGAGCGCGCCAGGGCGCTCACCGGTGAGAAGTCGAACCGTGCCGTCCTGGACCTGGCGCTGCGCCGCCTGATCGCCTCGAAGCAGAAAGGCGCGATGATCGACGGCATCGCCGCGCTGACCGACCTAGGGAAGCGCTGATCAATCATGTCCCGGCTGCGGCGCACCCGGCGGGCGATCTGCGGCCCCCAAATCTTGCGCTGTACGTCCAGTACGACTGCAAGATCCGGGGGCTGCAGCTCATCCCGCCGGGCACGTCCTCGCTCGGAACAGCATTGATCAGCGCTTCCCTGGAGGCCGAACTGGGCGCGCCGACCCGATGACCGACTATCTCGTCGACAACTCGGTCTGGGCCAGGCTGGCCGCCGGCGATCCGGGGATCACGGCGCGGCTACGGCAGATCGAGCGGGCGCCGGCAGACCTCTTCGTCACGTGTCCGCCGCAGGTGCTGGAGTTCTGCCACAGTGCCCGGACGCCGGGCGAGCACGCGCACTACCGGGAACAGATCTCGCTGGGGTTCCCACTGGAACACGCGCCCGAGGAGTCACTGGTGCTCGACATCCAGAGCGCCCTGTGGAACGCGGGACTCGTCCGTGCGGCGGGGTCGCTCGACATCCTGATCGCCGGGTACGCCATCGTGAACGACGCGACCGTGCTGGCCGCCGATCGTGACTTCGACCACATCGCCAGCGTCACCGATCTGCGCCACGAGTACATCGCACCCGCGCCGGCCGCCGGCTGATCCGGCCTCGAGCACCCCGTGACCGGTGCCGGAACGCGAGGGGTCGACTACCGTCGCGCTATGACGTGGGGTGCTGACCTGGTTGACCAGCTGGACTTCTACTGGACCGTGCATTTCCGGCCGCGGCTGGTCGGGCTGACCGACGCGGAGTACCGGTGGGAGCCGGTGCCGGGCATGTGGAGTGTCCGCCCGGACGCCACCGGCCGGATGCAGGTCGACCTGCTGGTGCCCGAGCCGCCGATTCCTCCGCTGACGACGATCGCCTGGCGGCTCGATCACATCAGCCGAGGGGTGTTGGGCATCCGTGCCCGCGCGCTGTTCGGTGGCTCCCCGGCCGGGGACGCCGACGACATCGACATGTTCGACGACCGGCATTGGCCCGAGCCGCGTCCGGCGACGGCGTCGGAGGCTCTCGCCGAACTCGACCTGGCCTACCAGCTGTGGCGCGACGGAGTCGCGGCGTGCGACGACGAGGCGCTGGGTCGTCCGCTGGGGCCGCGCGGGGCCGCCTTCGCGGAGAGTTCGCTGGCGCAGCTGGTGTTCCACATCAACCGCGAGGTGATGGCGCACGGAGCCGAGATCTGCCTGCTGCGCGATCTCTACCGGGCCGAGCAGCAGGGGCGAGACCCGCTGGTCGCCGCCGCGCTGCGCGGGGACGCCGACGCGGTGCGAAGGCTCGACGTGAGCGGCGCGCGCGTCCGACGCTGGTCGCCGAGACGGCCGGGCTGCGGCACTGGGACGCGGTCCGGGCGCTGGTCGAGGGCGGCGCCCCGATCGACGGTGCGCTGCACTACGCGGCGGCGGCCGGTGAGCGTGCGATCGCGGAATGGCTGGTCGAGCACGGGGCCGATGTCGATGCCGTCGATGACCGGTTCGGGCTGACCCCGGCCGGGTGGGCGAACTACGTCGGCCACGCCGAGTTGGCAGCCTGGCTCACGGATCGGCAGCAGTAGGTTGTTGCAGTGACGATGCCGCGCAGTACTCCCGCGGCCCAGGGCGTCGACGCCCGCGGCCTGCTCGCCCTGTTGGACGCCTTCGAAGCTCCCGGACACGGCTATCACTCGCTGATGGTCGCCCGGCACGGGCAGGTGATCGCCGAGGGCTGGTGGGCGCCGTATGCGCGCGACCGGGTGCATCTGGGCTACTCGCTGAGCAAGAGCTTCACCGCCACCGTGCTGGGCAACCTGGCCGGACGCGGCCTGATCGACCTGGACGCACCGGTGCTCTCCTACCTGACCGATCTGGCGTCCGTGTCACCCAGATGGCGGCGGGTGAGCGTGCGGAACTGCATCACGATGACCGTCGGCCACAGCGCCGACGTCTGGGACTGGCGCGGCGACGCGAAGCTGCCGCCCGGCGATCCTGGCGACGGCGACCCGCTGCTGCCGTTGATCCTGGCCTGCGAACCGGACGGGGAGCCGGGAGAGGTGTGGGCCTACAACCAGGTGGGGACCTACCTGGTCGCGCAGGCCATCGCCGCAGCCACCGGCGAGCCGCTGACGGTCCACGTCCGGCGGCTGCTGCTCGATCCGTTCGGCGGCGGTGCCGGCAAGGCGCAACGCACCCTGCAGGGTCGCGACTTCGGCTTCAGCGGGTTGCACATCACCACCCCGGCGATCCTGGCGCTGGCCCAGACCTGGCTGGACGGCGGCCGCTGGCAGGGTGAGCGGATCGTGCCGGCCGACTACGCGGCGCAGGCGCCGCGTCCGAGCGCCGCCTCGCTGGCCGCGGACGAGGTCGGGGACTGGGCCTACGGCTACGGCTGCTCGTTCTGGGGCGCCAGCCACGGCTACCGCGGCGACGGCGCCTTCGGGCAGTTCGCGATCGTGCTGCCGGAGCAGGACGTCGCGGTGGCGATCACCTCCGAGGTGGCGGTGATGCAGGAGGTGCTGGATCACCTCTGGCGGCACCTGCTGCCGGCGATCGACGCCGAGACCGACGCCGCGGCGGACGTCCAACTCGCCCACCGGCTCGCCGAACTGGAGCATCGTCCGTTGTCAGGGCCGGAACGACGGCCGCCGGTGCGGGTGCTGCGGGACGCGGCGTCGCAACTGCCGGAGGCGTTCGGCGCGGTCAGCCTGGAGACCACCCAGGGCGGGCATCACCTGCTGCGCATCGAGCATCCGGCCGGCGAGCTGGTCACGGTGGTCGGCGACGGCCAGTGGCTGGAATCGCGCTGGCCGACACCGCAGGGACCGGAACTGGCCGTGGTCGCCAGCGGCGCCTGGCAGGGCGACGTGTTCACCGCCCAGCTGCGGCTGGTGGAGACCCCGCACACGATCTTGGTAGACCTGGACACAGCGTCCGGAACGGCGCGGCTGGACTGGCGGCTGGTGCCGCTCACCGGCGCCGATCCGTTGGGGACGGTCGGCTTCCCGTTCTGAGGGTTTCTGAGGGTGACGACACCGAGCGGGCCTGCCGGAACCGTGGTTCCGGCAGGCCCG
>NZ_JASGDE010000010.1:0-48609 GCF_047607385.1 Micropruina sp. | reverse complement strand
CTAACTATTTTGCGCTCGCTGAATTCAGCGAGCGCAAAATAGTTAGGCGAGCGGTTCCTAGGCGAGCATCCGGGTCTGGATCCAGTCCATGGCGCGATCGGGCAGTATCCGGCGGGCCAGCAGTGTCGGCTTGGCCATGAACCCGATCGCGTAGCGGGTGCGTGGCCGCGTCGCGGTGACCGCGCGCTCGATGGCGCGGGCGACCACGTCCGGCTTGGAGGAGAACCGGGCGACCGCGCCGCCCATCGCCTCGGCCATCGCGTGGACCCGTTCGGCGTAGGCGCCCCGTCCGGACGCCGCCTTCGCGGTGTCCATCGCGATGCCGCCCCATTCGGTGGCTATCCCTCCGGGTTCGATCACCACCACGTCGACGCCGAACGGTGCCAACTCGACGCGGAGGGCGTCCGAGAGGCCCTCGACGGCGAATTTGGAGGCGTGGTACCAGCCGCCGAACGGGGTGGTGATCTTGCCGCCCATGGACGTCACGTTGACGATCGTGCCGCTGCCCCGGACGCGCATGCCGGGGACCACCAGCTGGATCATCCGGGCTAGCCCGAACAGGTTCACCTCGATCTGCCGCCTGGCCTCGTCCATCGGCACGTCCTCGACGGCGCCGTAATTGCCGTAGCCGGCGTTGTTGACCAGGACGTCGATCCGTCCGGCCTCGGCCAGTACCTGGTCGACCGCGGTGACCATCGAGTCGTCCGACGTGACGTCGAGAGCGAGCGGGCGGACGCCGTCCGCCGCCAGTTGCTCAAGACGGTCGACCCGCCGGGCGGCGCCGTACACCGTGAAGCCAGCGCGAGCCAGCCGCCGGGCGGTGGCGGCCCCGATCCCGGACGAGGCGCCGGTGACTACTGCGACACGATCCATCGGACGAGCGTGGGTCGGGCGGCTCAGAGCTGCAGGCCGGGATAGAGCGGGTTGGCGTCCAGCAGTTCCGCCGACGCCGCCTTGGTGGCCTCGGCCACCCCGTCGGCGAGGGTGTACTTCGCCTTGCCGGGCGTGCCGACGGCGGTGGCCACCGCGGTGGTGTTGGCCAGCACGTTCACGATCAGTTCGGCGACCCGGTCGAACTCGGCCGCGCCGAAGCCACGCGAGGTGAGCGCCGGGGTGCCGATCCGGACGCCGGTGGTGTACCAGGCGCCGTTGGGGTCGTTCGGCACCGAGTTGCGGTTGGTGACGATGCCGGCGTCCAGCAGCGCCGACTCGGCCTGACGTCCGGTGATCCCGAACGAGCGGGTGTCGATCAGCACCAGGTGGTTGTCGGTGCCGCCGGTGACCAGGGTGGCGCCGCGCTTCAGCAGCCCCTCGGCCAGCACCTGGGCGTTGTCGGCGACGTTCTGCGCGTAGCTGCGGAAGGCGTCCGTGCGGGCCTCGGCGAAGGCGATCGCCTTGGCCGCCATGATGTGCGAGAGCGGTCCGCCCAGCACCATCGGGCAGCCCCGGTCGACGCTGGGCGCGTACTCGGGGGTCGAGAGCACGAAGCCGCCGCGCGGGCCGCGCAGCGATTTGTGTGTGGTCGAAGCCACCACATGCGCGTAGGGAACCGGGTCCTCCTCGCCGGTGAACACCTTGCCGGCCACCAGGCCGGCGAAATGCGCCATGTCGACGAACAGGGTGGCGCCCACCTCGTCGGCGATCTCGCGCATCTTCGCGAAGTTCACCCGGCGCGGGTAGGCGGAATAGCCGGCCACCAGGATCAGCGGCTTGAACTCCCGGGCGTCGGCCAGCAGCTTGTCGTAGTCGATCAGCTGGGTGTCGGGGTGCGTCCCGTAGGAGCGCTGGTGGAACATCTTGCCCGAGATGTTGGGCCGGAAGCCGTGGGTCAGGTGGCCTCCGACATCGAGGCTCATGCCCATCACGCGCTGCTCGGCGAAGGACTTCCGCAGCGTCTCCCAGTCGTCCTCGGAGAGCTCGTTGACGTTCTTGGCGCCCAGCCGCTGCAGCGCCGGCGACTCCACCCGGTGGGCCAGGATCGACCAGTAGGCGACCAGGTTGGCGTCGATGCCGGAGTGCGGCTGCACGTAGGCGTACTCGGCGCCGAACAGCTCGCGGGCGTGCTCGGCGGCCACCGTCTCGACGGTGTCGACATTCTGGCAACCGGCGTAGAAACGGTGCCCGACGGTACCTTCGGCGTACTTGTCGGAGAACCAGCTGCCCATCGTCATCAGCACCGGCAGCGAGGCGTAGTTCTCGCTGGCGATCAGCTTCAGCGACGCCCGCTGGTCGGCCAGTTCGGCGCGGGTGGCGTCCGCGATCCGCGGCTCGACGGTTTCGATGACGGACAAGACGTTGCGGTAGACGTCGGACGCGGTGGCTCCGAGATCACTCACCGAGGGACTCCTTCGTGTGGCTGAGGGAGTCACTCTAGTGCCGCGGCCGCCGGCGCAGGGACGCCGGTAGAGTCCCCGGGATGCAGCCGGACGCCGTCGAGACCGTCACCGCACTGGCCCGCGCCGCCGCGCCACGCTGCGGTGAGACCGTGGTGATCGGCATCGACGGCCCCAGCGGATCCGGCAAGACCACGCTCGCCGAGGCGGTCGGGCGCCGCCTCGGCTGTCCGGTGCTGCACATGGACGACCTGTTTCCCGGCTGGGACGGGTTGACCCAGGCCGCCGGGCTGCTCACCGAGCAGGTGCTGCGTCCGCTCGCCGCCGGGGAGCCGGCCGGCTATCGCCGCTGGGACTGGGAGGCCTCGCGCTGGGCCGAGCGGGTCGCGGTGCCGGCGACGCCGTCGCTGATCGTCGAGGGCTGCGCCAGCACGGTGCGTCCCGCGGACGGCTTCGTCGCCGTCCGGGTCTGGGTGGAGGCCGACACCGGCGTCCGGATGGCTCGCGGCATCGCCCGCGACGGCGAGTCCTACCGGCCGCACTGGGAGCGTTGGGCGGCGCAGGAACGCGCGGTGTTCACCGCCGACCAGACCCGGGACCGCGCCGACCTGATCGTCCGCACGTAGGGAAGCGGTTCCTTAGGGCATGCTCAGACCGACGGTCCGGGCACCGAGGACTGCTTGCCCTTGCGTCCGCGCCAGATCGCGACGACGATGATGCCGGCCAGCATGGCCAGCGACACGTACCAGAGCAGGTTGCCGTAGTTGTTGAGCAACTCCACGGCGGGTTCGCCGATCGTCCAGCCCAGGTAGATATAGAGCGCGGAGCTGACCAGTGAGGCGGCGAAGCTGACCGCCAGGAATTTCTTGATCCCGGTCCCGGCCGCGCCCAGCGCGGCGTACACCACGGCCGCCGGAACGGGAATGGGTAGGTAGGTGATGAAGATCGCCCAGGTCGCGAATCGCTGGGTGAAGGCGATGGCCCGCTGATTGCGCCGCCGGGCCCGCTCCGAGCGACCCGACCAGACCTCGATCAGCCCATGCCCCCAGAGCTTTCCGGCCCACCAGTAGATCCAGTCGAATTTCATCGCCGCCAGGCTGCCGAGCACGCCGACCAGCGGCCACCACGGGTCGCCGATCGAGCCCAGCGCACCGGACATCACCAGGCCGGTGCGGTAGCCCAGCGACCCCAGCACGTGCGGCGCGAGCCCCAGGATCACCGGGCGCAGCGGCAGCAGGATCAGCGCGTACAGCGAGGCCACACCCATCCAGCTCAGGCAGGCGATGTCGGCACGGGTGGGCTTGTGCTTCCAGGGCAGCCCGGGATCCTCCCACCATTCGCGAGGCGTCTCACCGTCCTCGTCGGGGGCCGGCTGCGGCTGCTCGGGGCTGGTCACCTTCGGGAGCCTACCCGGGGCGGCCCGGGCCGCCGTCATCGCGTCCCGGCGACCGATCGCGCGACCCGCGTGAGAAAATTCTCCAGAACGTTTGAGTACCGAGTGCATTCCGTGCGACGATGGCGCGAGCCGCACAGCCGCGGCGTTACTTCCACTACGGATCGTCGGGCACGTACCTGCCCGTGGAAAGGAATGTTGGCATGGCCACAGTTAGTTTCAAGGACGCCACTCGCGTCTACCCCGGCGCCGATCATCCGGCGGTTGACAAGCTCAACCTCGAGATCGGCGACGGTGAGTTCATGGTTCTGGTCGGCCCGTCGGGTTGTGGCAAGTCCACCTCGCTGCGCATGCTGGCCGGCCTGGAGGAGGTCAACGCGGGCGCGATCTGGATCGGCGACCGCAACGTCACCGACCTCCCGCCGAAGGACCGTGACATCGCGATGGTGTTCCAGAACTACGCGCTGTACCCGCACATGACCGTCGGCGACAACATGGGCTTCGCCCTGAAGATGGCCGGCGTCCCCAAGGCCGAGCGCGACGCCCGGGTGATGGAGGCGGCCCACCTGCTGGGTCTGGAGAGCTTCCTGGCCCGCAAGCCGAAGGCGCTCTCCGGTGGTCAGCGTCAGCGCGTCGCGATGGGCCGCGCGATCGTTCGTCAGCCGCAGGTGTTCCTGATGGACGAGCCGCTGTCGAACCTCGACGCGAAGCTGCGGGTGTCCACCCGCACCCAGATCGCCGCGCTGCAGACCCGGCTCGGCGTCACCACCGTCTACGTCACCCACGACCAGGTCGAGGCCATGACCATGGGTGACCGCGTGGCGGTCATGAAGGACGGCCTGCTGCAGCAGTGCGACAGCCCGCTCACCCTCTACGACAAGCCGAACAACATCTTCGTCGCGGGCTTCATCGGCTCGCCGGCGATGAACCTGATCAGCGGCAAGGTCTCCGAGAGCGGCGTCCAGGTCGGCGACTACGTGGTGCCGGTGGCCCGCGAGATCCTGGCCAAGGCCAAGGGTGAGGACACCCTGACCATCGGCATCCGGCCCGAGGACTTCGAGCTGGGCGACCACGGCATCGCGATCGAGGTGGCGGTCGTCGAGGAGCTGGGCGCCGACGCCTACACCTACGGTGTGCTGGCCGGCCTGAGCGACGACGAGAAGCTGTCGGCGCCGCAGATCGTGGCCCGGCTGAGCGGCCGGACGCCGCCGCAGCGCGGCACCACCGTCCGGTTCATCGCGGGCGAGGGTCACACCCTGCACGTGTTCAGCAACAAGACCGGCGAGCGTCTGTCCTGACCGGTTGACGTCAAACACTGCCCCGGGCCGCGGCCCGGGGCAGTGTTGTGTTTCCGGATGTCGTCCGGCAACGCAATTCGCCCTAACCGGACTCTGGTGTCGGCTGGCACAATGTGCGACATGCCACGCATCTTGTCGGCCAAGCCGGATTCACGGTTGATTCCGCTGCCCTGGGGGCTGCCGCTGGCCGACTGGCCGACCGAACATTTGGTGGCCCTGCCCCGCGGCATTTCCCGGCACGTCGTCCGCTTCATCAAAGTCGGCAACGACGTCTATGCGGCCAAGGAAGTGATCGAGGCCGCCGCGGTGCACGAGTACCGGATGCTGCAGGAACTCACCCGCGAGGACACCCCGGCCGTCGAGCCGCTCGCGGTGATCACCGGACGCCGCACCCCCGAGGGCGAGAAGCTGATGCCGGTGCTGGTCACCCGGCACCTGGAGTTCTCCCTGCCGTACCGGTCGCTGTTCTCCCAGGGCGTCCGGCCCGACACGGTGAACCGGCTGCTGGACGCCATGGTGGTGCTGCTGGCCAGGCTGCACCTGATCGGCTTCCTGTGGCTGGACGTGTCGCTGTCCAACATCCTGTTCCGGCGCGACGCCGGCGAGTTCGCCGCCTATCTGGTGGACGCCGAGACCGCCGAACTGCACGACACCCTCAGCGACGGCCAGCGTGAGCACGACCTGCAGATCGCCACCACCAACCTGTTCGGCGAGTTCAGCGACCTGGAGGCCGGCCAGCTGCTCGACGAGTCGCTCGACCCGATCGAGCTGGTCGAGACGATCACCACCCGCTACCGCGAACTGTGGGCCGAGCTGACCGGCGTCGAGGAGTTCCCGGGCACCGAGCTCGACCGGATCGAGAGCCGGGTGCGCCGGCTCAACGCGCTCGGCTTCGACGTCGCCGAACTCGACATCACCACCTCGCACGACGGCTCCCAGGTGCGGATCCAGCCCAAGGTGGTGGACGCCGGCCACCACACCCGCCGGCTGCTGCGACTGACCGGGCTGGACGTCGAGGAGAACCAGGCCCGCCGGCTGCTCAACGACCTGGACACCTTCCGCTTCCGCACCAACCAGCAGAACGTGGACGAGGCGCTGGTCGCCCACCAGTGGCTCACCCAGAGCTTCGAGCCGGTGACCCAGGCGGTGCCGCAGCACCTGCGCGGCAAGCGGGACGCCGCCCAGATCTTCCACGAGGTGCTCGACTACCGCTGGTACGCCTCCCAGCGCGAGCATCGCGACGTCCCGCTGCTGGACGCCGCCTGGGGCTACATCCACGATGTCCTCGAAGGGCTGCCCGACGAGGCCATGGACAGCCGTCCGCTGGCCGAGGGCTCGCGCCAACTGGCCAACCCGTACGACCCGTCGCAGGGATTCGTCGACGAGGAGGGCGAGATGCCCGAGGATCCGTGGGAGACCGCCGCCGAGGAGGACCCGGAGCCGACCGGCACGCTCGACATCTTCGAGCTGCGGCGGCGCCTGGCGCTGGACTGAGCCTGGCCGTCCCGACCCCGATAGAATCGGCCGGTGACTTTGCACCTGTACGACAGCGCCCGCCGCGAGATCGTCGAGTTCCAGCCGCTGGAGCCGGGACAGGTGTCGATCTACCTGTGTGGGCCGACCGTGCAGTCGGCGCCGCACCTGGGCCACCTGCGCAGCCGGGTCAACTTCGACGTGCTGCGCCGCTGGCTGGAGTTCTCCGGCCACCAAGTGTCGCTGGTGGTGAACGTCACCGACATCGACGACAAGATCCTGGCCAAGGCCGCCGAGGCCGGACGGCCCTGGTGGGCGCACGCCTACCTGTTCGAGGCGGCCTTCCGGGACGCCTTCCAGGCGCTCGGCGTCCAGCCGCCGACCTACGAGCCGCGGGCCACCGGGCACATCCCCGAGATGATCGAGCTGATCGCCGAGCTGATCGAACGCGGTCACGCCTACGCGCCGGCCGACGAGTCCGGCGACGTCTACTTCGACGTGCAGTCCTGGCCGGAATACGGTGCGCTGACCGGTCAGCGGGTGGCCGACATGGCACCCGCCGAGGACGCCGATCCGCGCGGCAAGCGCGATCCGCGCGACTTCGCGCTGTGGAAGGGGCACAAGCCGGGCGAGCCGGTGACGGCGTCCTGGCCCAGCCCGTGGGGGCGGGGGCGTCCGGGCTGGCACATCGAATGCTCGGCGATGGCCGGCAAGTACCTGGGCGAGACCTTCGACATCCACGGCGGCGGGCTCGACCTGCGCTTCCCGCACCACGAGAACGAGCTGGCCCAGTCCCGGGCCGCCGGACGCGGCTTCGCCCGGTACTGGATGCACAACGCCTGGGTCACCATGGCCGGCGAGAAGATGTCCAAATCGCTGGGCAACACCGCCGACGTCGCGGCGGCCGTCGCGAAATACGGCGGACGCGCCGTCCGGCTCTGGCTGGCCGGCCCGCACTACCGGTCCGCGATCGAGCTGAGCGACGCTTCGCTGGCCGAGGCGGCCGCTCAGTTGGCCCGGATCGACAGCTTCCTGGAACGGGCCGCGGCGGCCGGGCCGGAGCAGTGGTTCGCCTATGCGGTACGGGTGCCGGAGGAGTTCTCCGTCGCGATGAACGACGACCTCGGCACCCCCACCGCGCTGGCGGTGCTGTTCCGCACCGTCAAGGAGGGCAATCTCGCCCTCGAATCGGGCGACCTGGAGGCCATCCGGGCCGCGCAGATCGCGGTCTGGCAGATGCTGCGGGTGTTCGGGCTCGATCCCCGGGCTTCCGAATGGGCGGACGCCTCCGCCGGCGACGACCTGAAGCCGGTGGTGGACGGCCTGGTCGGTGCCCTGCTGGAGCAGCGCGCGCAGGCCCGGGCCCGCAAGGACTGGCCGGCTGCCGACGCCGTCCGCGACACCCTGAAGAACCTGGGTCTCAAGGTGGAGGACACCCCCGCCGGCCCGCGCTGGAGCTTGGAGAACTGATGCCCGGAAATTCGTCCCGCAAGGGTGCCGTCCGCAAACGCGGCAAGGGCATCGGCAGCGGCAACACCGCCGGCTCCGGCGGCCGCGTCCGCCGTGGCCTGGAAGGCAAGGGTCCGACCCCGAAAGCCGAGGATCGGCCCTACCACAAGGCCTATCGCAAGCGCGGGCCGAACGACCCGGGCAAGACCCAGGGCGGCGCCGGTTCCGGCCGCGGCGGACGTCCGCGCACCGAGGTGAAGCGCTCCGGCGACGACTGGGTGATCGGACGCAACCCGGTGCTGGAGGCCCTGCAGGCCGGACTGCCGGTGCGGCGCGCCTACGTCGCCGACGGCGTGGAGCGCGACGACCGGCTGCGGGACATCCTGCGCTACGCCGCCGACCACGGCATCGCGCTGCTGCAGGCCACCCGCTCCGAACTGGACCGGCTGACCAACGGTGCCGCGCACCAGGGTGTGGCGCTGCAGCTGCCGCCGTACGAGTACCTGCACCCCGACGACCTGCTCGCCGAGGCGCTGAACGCCCCCGATCCGGCCCTGGTGATCGCCTGCGACTCGATCACCGACCCCCGCAACCTGGGCGCCATCATCCGCTCGGCCGCAGCCTTCGGCGCCAACGGCGTGATCATCCCCGAGCGGCGCTCCGCGCAGCTCACCGCCGCCGCCTGGAAGACGTCCGCCGGCGCCGCGGCCCGCGTCCCGGTCGCTCGGGCGACCAACCTGAACCGGACTCTGCGGCAGTACGCCGACGCCGGCTTCGTGGTGGCCGGGCTCGCCGGCGAGGCCGATCTGGACGTCGCCGGCATCCCCGGCGTGGACGGCCCGGTGCTGCTGGTGGTCGGCTCCGAGGGCGAGGGACTGGCCCGACTGGTCCGGGAGAACTGCGACGTGCTGGTCTCCATCCCGATCAGCTCCGAGATCGAATCCCTGAACGCCTCGGTGGCGGCGAGCATCGCGCTCTACGAAGTCACCCGCTGCCGCGGCTGACGTCCTGGTGGGCGGATCGGAGCTGACAGCGCTGTGACGTCCAAGGAGCCGCGGGTACGTTCAGCGCTTGGGGCGGTAGTGCAGCACGATGACGCCGGAGGTGAACTCCTCGCGCGTGACGAGTTCGAGCTCGATGCGCTGGCGAAGGCCGTCGAGCAGCCGCGGCCCGTGCCCGGCGATGACGGGCTGGACGACAAACACGTACTCATCGATGAGTCCGAGATCGGCGAGCGCGAGCGGAAGCGTGACGCCGCCGACCCAGAGGCCCGATCCCGACTGTTGCTTCAGTGCCCGCACGCTCTCCTCCAGGTCGCCCTGCAGTAGCTCTGTGTTCCAGTCCACCGCGCCAAGCGTGCTCGACACGACGTACTTCCGGCGCTCGTCGATGGCTTCGGCGAACGGCATTTGCCACGGTTCCATCCACTCCGGCCATACCCCGTCGGCAGGTTTACGCCATGCCGATTGCATCATCTCGTACGTGACGCGTCCGAAGAGCAGGGCGTCTGCACTGCGCATCTCGGCGGCCCAGAACTGCATCGAGTCGTCGTCCGGTGCGATGCCGGCCTCGTGATGGCAGCAGCCGTCGAGGGTCAGGTTGATCGAGTAGCGCAGCGGTTTCATCGGTCAGAGCCTTCTTCCTGGACGAGGGCGGCGATCGCGGCGATCTCGACAAGCGCTCCGGGGAGACCGAGCGCCGAGACCAGTGCGGCGGTGACGAGCCCCGGCTCCTCGGACGCCACATCGGCGGCGATCGCACCGTAGACGGCCCCGACATCGGTGCCTTCGACGAGCAGCACCGTCCACTGCACCACATCTGCGACGCCGGCGCCCGCTGCCGCCAACGCGGTCTTGACGTTCTGCATCGCGTACTCAGCTTGGGCCACAGCATCCGCTTCGCCGACGAGCACACCGTCGGCATCAACAGCGTTCTGCCCGCCCACATAGATCGTGATCGCCCCCGCCGGAACGACGGCCACGTGACTGAAGGCCGGGCTGTGGATGAGCCCCTGTGGCCGAAGGAGTGTTATCTGCATAGATAACACGGTACCATTGTTATCCATGCAGATAAAGCGTGCCGCGAGCGCCACTCGGCGTCGCGAGCTGATCGTCTCGGCTGCACTTGATGTGCTCGCCGACCAGGGCGCCAACGGTCTGACCTTCGCACGCGTCTGCGCAGCGGCGAACCTGAGCAGCTCACGGCTGATCACCTACCACTTCACCGACCGGGCCGGGCTGTTGAACGCGGTCACCGAACGGGTACTGCGCGACATGGGTGCGTGGGTCGGCGGTCGGCTTGGCTCGACCCGGCCTGGTGTCGCGCAGTTGCGTGCCTTCTTCGAGGCCAATGCGAGCTTCATGGCGGCGAATCGCGGCCACGTCGTCGCACTTGTGTCGGCGTTCATGGCCGGCGGCGGTGCGGCGGCCGGCCCGGCCTCGCAGCAGACCCAGTCCGCCGTGGCGTCGCTGGTGCAACTCGCGATCGACGTCGGAGACATCGGGCCCGTCGATCCTGCCCATGTGGCATTCATGATGATGCGTTGCATAGAAGGCCTCGCAATGGCGGTTGTCGCGGACCCAGAGCTTGACCCGCTGGCGCACGCGCGATCGATGGCCGACATCCTCGTCAACGGCCTGGTGCGATGAACCGCCCGGCACGCAGGCCGAGCCCGTCATCAGCCTTGACAGTGGTCGCGTCGGCGGTGGTGCTCACGACCAGCGTCGTCGCGTTCGTGCAGACAGGCGTCATGGCCGCGATGACGCGCGACACCATGGCGGTTCAGCGTGGCGAATGGTGGCGCATCGTGACGCCGACCCTTGTGCAACCCAGTGGCGCCCTCGCCCTCGCGTTCCTCCTGATCGGCTTCGTCGTGCTCATCCCCGTCGTCGCCCGCCAGACCGGCAACCGGACTGCGGCCGCGGCGATGGTCGTTGGCGCCGTGGGTGCGCTCGCAATATCGAGCTGGCTCTTCCCAGCTCAGACCGGCGGCGGCTCTTCGGGCGCGGTTGCCGCGCTCGTCGGGGCGTGGGCCTGCTGCCTGACTCGCAACGCGACCCGCGACCTGCGCGCCCGCTTCGCATCGACCTACTCGGGGTTCTTCGCGACATACCTCTTGGCCGCCGCCACCCCGTTCGCGACTGTCGCCCCGCTGATCGGCAACCTCGGCGCGGTGGCCGCTTACGCAGTGCACCGAAGCGGGCGACCTCGCATCGTCGCCGTCGGCATCCTGGCATGCGGTGTCGCGATGACCGCCCTGCTCGACGAACACGGCTTCGGTCTACTGCTCGGTGCGGCTATGGGCGTCTGGTCATCAACGGGAGAATGTCGGGCGCTCCTGGTCGGCGCAAACGTCGAGCGCGAGCGCTTGCCGTGACGACCGCAAGCCAGAACCTTGCAGATGTTCGCGTCGAGATCGTACGCAATGATCACCTCGCGGACCTTGATCGCTTGTTCGCGACCGACGCTGTTGCCGACCGATGCTGGTGCGCCTGGTTCTGCCGCCCCGTCAAAGAGTTCCACGTCGTCGGCCGGGATGGAAACCGCGAGTTGTTCATCGACACGATGCAGCAACATTCGAATCCGATCGGCCTGATCGCATTCATCGCCTCCGAACCGGTTGGCTGGTGCGCCATCGGTGAGCGATCGAGGTTCGTTCGAGCTGTCAGGGTGCCGACCCTCGCGCAGCGCGAAGGGAGCGACGATGAGGTGTGGCTCGTGCCGTGCTTCTATATCCGTCACGAGTTCCGTAAATGCGGTGTTGCTGCAGCGTTGCTCTCGGTGGCCATCGACTGCGCCACAGCGCATGGAGCCGTCGCGATAGAAGGCTTCCCATTCGCCGATTCAAAGGCGAAATCCGCAGGACCCGATGCGATGGTTGGCAGCCAGAGCCTCTTCGATCAGTGCGGGTTCCGAATCGTGAGCCGCCCGTCGGAGAGAAGAGTCGTCATGCGGAAGGATTTGGCCTGACCATGGCCGGATGTATCGAGGCGTGTGACACAGCCTGGCTGGTTGACGGCGCGGATGCCGCGCGGTCGCGGTCAACGTATCGGGCAGCTCCACCGAGACGACCTCCCACCTGCCGCCGCGCAACTGGAGCAGTCACAAAGGAGAGTCCATGAGGAACCCGAACCAACACCTGCTGCCAGACGGCAGGCGCATGGCGGTGCATACGGCGAGCTCAGGCACAGGGCGTGTCATCCTGCTCTGTCATCCGACTCCGTGCGCAGGGGGCTTCGATCCATCCCCGAGGCTCACGGCCGAGCGGGGTGTCACCTTGATTTCGCCGGACCGCGCAGGCTACGGATTCTCCGAGCCACGTCCCGAGAACTCCTGGGCACGCGTTGACACCGCTGCGGACGACCTCGCGCACCTTCTCGACCATCACAACCTCAGCCGGGTTGGCGTTGCGGGGTGGGGCCTGGGCGGCTGGGTCGCATGTGCACTCGCCGCTCGCCGACCGGAGCTCGTCGAGCGGTTGTGTATCTTCGGCGCACCGATGGGCGGGACGGACTTGTCTCACCTCCCCGACTCGGTACGCGCCGCGCTCGGCGGGCTTGAAGCCGCCGATCCGCTTGAAGCTGCTCGTGCACTGACTCGGCCATTGGAGCCCTATACCGACGTGGTGAACCAGTTCGCCCCTCTCGACTTCTTCGGGGGCGTGGCCATCGATCAGGAAGCGGTTGCCGCAGACCTGAGGCCGGACGGTCGAATCGCGGCCATGTCGCGCGCCGCATTGAGGCAGGGTGCGGGTGGCTTCGCCGCCGAGGTGGCGGGTTTCCACCTCCGGCCCTGGGGCTTCGAGCCGACGGAGGTCATGGCCAAGACGCTGCTGCTGTACGGGAACAAGGACCCCGTCGTGGCGAATCGTCACGCTCACTGGTGGCACAAGTGTCTGCCCGACTCCCGGGCGGAGATGGCTCCTGGCGCGGGCGCGCTCACGATCGTCCGGTTGTGGAAGCGTGCTCTCTCTCACCTCGCGCCTACCCGATAAGCGCGAACCGATCTCGGCATCGACAACTGCTTTCAGCTTGTGTGACCACTTTCGGGTTATTTCACGAAAGCAGCCGCCGAAGGTGAAACCAGTCACCGATCGCGAGATCGGTCGGCTCGGGTCGGGTCGGGCAGGGCAGGGCAGTACAGCCGGCTCAGCCGCAGAAGGCGGTGACCGGACCGTGCCAGACCAGGGGTTGCGGGGCGCCGGTGCAGATGATGCTGGACGCCTTGGTGCCGGTCGGGGCGGTCTGCTGGTAGCCGTAGATCCGGGCGGACGCGCCGAGCAGTTGCTCCAGCGTGCTGGCTGCCTTGCGCTTGGCGATCCGGGCGGTGCCGGCGTCCAGGCCCATCGACTGCACGGTGTCGCGGAACGCCTCGTCCCGGCCCAGTTGGGCGTCGATCAGCTTATTGGCGATCGCCGTCTGCGGGTCGTAGATGTAGGCGCCCAGGTTGTCGATGATGTCCTTGGCCGGAATGCTGCGGTGTTTCGCCACCCAATTGACGAACGCCGCGTACTCGATGGCCATGCCGTCGCTGATCACCTTGCGCTCCTGGGAGGTCATGTCCCGGAACGGGTTGCCGAAATCCTTGCCCTTGCCCTGGGTGAGGTACTCCTGGGTGATGCCACCCCGGGTGGTCACGCCGGATTCCAGGATGCTGCCCGAGGTTCCCGTCACGTCCCGGTACCGGACGAACGGGCCGAAGATGACGCCGATGCTGCCGATCAGCGTGCCGTGATCGGCGATGATCTTGTCGGCGCCGGCCATCGCGTACATGCCGCCCGAGGCCGACATGCCCTGGACGTAGGCCACCACCTTCTTGCCGGTGCGGCTCTGGTAGCGCTCGATGGCGTCCGCGATGGCGCGGGAGCCGTTGATGGTGCCGCCCGGGGTGTTCATCAGCAGCACCACGCCGGCGGCGTCCTGCGCGGTGAGCGCATCCAGGGTGCGGGCGATCTCATAGCCGTAGGTGGACGCGGAGAGCCCGAACCCGTCGCTGCCCTCGGCCTGGATCGCGCCCTCGATCGGGATCGCCAACACGGTCTGCGCCGGGGCGGCGGTGTCGGCGCCCCAGACCGTCTCCAGGCTGGTCACCCGGGGTCCGGACGCCGCACCGGACGCTGCCGCCACCGCGGCCCCGTAGATCAGGGCGGTGATCAGCGAGCCGACAACGGCGAGCACCAGGACCACCATCCCGGCGCCCAGGCCGGCACCGGCGCCGAGGCCGAAGCCACGACGGAAGGGCCGCTCGCGGGGTGGTTGCGGGACGAAGAAAGGCGCCGGCGGGGCCGCCGGAGCGGGTGCCTGCGGGGCGGAGGTGGGGCCTGCGGTGGCCGGAGTCGAGGACTGATCGGATGTGCTGGTCATGACGTGAAACTCCTGGTCGGGGTTGCCAGCGACCCTACGTGACCCGGGTGCCAGCTCCCGGGGGAGCGCCGCCGGTGTGTCCCGGAATCCGCTGACCAGAAGGGGTTTCAGGTCGCGACACGCCGGGCCGGTCCGCGGACGTCAGGCCCGGCCGAGCACCGCCACGACGAATCCCGACTCCGGGGCGAACGGACGCAGATCCCAGGTCGAGAAGGTCTGCTCGCGCACCAGTCCGGACGCCTCGACGTCGGCGAAGAAGTCGGCGAAGTCGTAGCCGCGGCCGGCGCCGAAGCCGACCACCGCGCGTCCGGAGTCGGCGAGCCGTCCGGCGAAACCGGCCAGCACCGGACGCCGGGTCTCGGGATGCAGGAAGCCGAGCACGTTGCCGGCGCACAGGATGGCGTCGAAGCGCTGCGGGGCGTCCGCCGGCAGCTCGTAGGAGGCCAGATCGCCCACGAGGTAGACGGGTCCGGGCTCGGCCCGCTCCGCCTCGGCGATCAGGGCGGGGTCGAGGTCGACGCCGACCACCCGGTGGCCGGCGCGATGCAGATAGCCGCAGTGCCGGCCGGGCCCGCAACCGGCGTCCAGGACGGCGGCGCCCCGTCCGACCATGGCGTCGATCAGCCGGGCCTCGCCGACCAGATCGTGGCCCTGGGCCGCGAGCATCGCGAACCGGTTGATGTAGCGCTGGGAATGGCCGGGGTCGCGGGCGATGATCTCGACCCACTGGCTGCGGGGAAACACGAGCCTCCGACAGGATTCGAACCCGCGACCATCCGCTTACAAGGCGGGAGCTCTACCAACTGAGCTACGGAGGCATTCGACCGGACGCCGCACCGGCGCCGGCCGGGAACCATTCTGCCGTACCGCGCCTGCGGTCTCGACCGCTCGGACAGGCTCAGCGGATGCCGGAGGAGGTGCCGTAGACCTCGGCGCTGCCGCTGACGTACACATCCCGCTCCTCGGCGGACAGGAACGCCGCCCGGCCCTGCGGCAGCGCCAGCCGGGTGTGCCCGTCGTCCAACTGGCAGTTGCCCTCGGTGGTCAGCAGGATCCGGGCCGAGCCGCGGCCGGGCACCCGGACCGGGCCGGTGGTGTCGTCGATCGACATCCGCCAGGCTTCGAACTCGCTGCACGGCGTCTCGTACTTGAAGACGCCCGGACGGGTCCGCCGGGGCAGCAGCACCTCGGGCAGCCACGGGTTGAAGTCGACCACGGCGACCAGCTCGGAGACGTCGATGTGCTTATTGGTCAGCCCGCCGCGGATCACGTTGTCGGAGTTGGCCATGATCTCCACGCCGGTGCCGCGCAGGTGGGCGTGCATCATGCCGGCCGGCACGAACAACGCCTCGCCGGGCTGCAGCAGCAACCGGTTCATCAGCAGCGCGGCCAGGATCCCCGGATCGGCGGGGAAGACGGCGTCCAGCTCCAGCGCGGTGCGGGCGAACTCGCCGACCTCGCCGTCGTCGTCACGGTGATGCATGGCTGCCGCCACGGTCTCGTTCACCAGGTGCAGGCGGTCCTCGCCCAGGCTCAGCACGTCCAGGAACACCTCGGCCATGGCCGGCGCGCCCTTGCGTTCGGTGAGCGGCCCGATCACCGACTCCAGCTGTTCGGCCACGCCGAGCGCGGCGAACAGGGCGGCGGTCTCGTGCGGATCGCGGAAGCCGGCCAGGCTGTGGAACTCGTCCAGCGCGATCAGGATCTCGGGCTTGGGCCAGCTGTCCTTGTAGGTGCGTTCGGGGGAGTCCAGCGGGATGCCGGCCCGGGTCTCCCGGGAGAATCCGTCGATCGCCTGCTCGCGCGACGGGTGCGCCTGGATGGACAGCGCGTGCCGCGCCGAGAGCAGCTTCATCAGGTAGGGCAGCTGCCCGCCGAAGGCCTCGCGGGTGCGTTTGCCGAGCACCCGGGGGCCGGACGCGATGTGCTCGACCAGGGTGCCGCCCTCGACCAGCGAGGGGGAGGAGGTGTGCGCGCCCAGCCAGTACTCGGCGATCGGCGCGTCGTCGGCCGGGCGTCCGAGAATGGCGGGAATGGCGTCATGGGTGCCCCAGGCGTACCGCTGCACGGTTCCGCTGAGTGGCTGCATCTGTAGTCCTCTAGGGTGGGGGCGTCCTGCGGTCGCCGTCATGGAGACCGAGTAGCAACTCTAGCCGACCCGCTCGGGCCGGCCCCGGGCCGTCGCCCCCGAACCTCGGCGGCAAGGGAATGACACGGGTGTGATTACGACCTAGAATCGGCGACATGTCCGACCCCGTCGCCCGACCGGTAGCCCAGCTCAGTGAGCGCTCGGCCGCCATCCTCGACTTCGAGAAGCAGTGGTGGTCGTTCTCCGGCACCAAAGAGGCCGAGATCCGCGAGCGGTTCGACCTGTCCGCCCCGCGGTACTACCAGTTGCTCAACGACCTGATCGACACCGAAGAGGCGTTGGCCCACGACCCGCTGCTGGTCAAGCGGCTGCGCCGGCAGCGCGCCGCTCGTCAGCGGGAGCGCTCGGCCAAGCGGCTCGGTTTCACGGTCAAGGTCTGAGCCCACCGCGCCACCGCCCGCAACCCGGCATTGCTGGCCGGCGCCTCGATGTAGCCGCCGCGCCGCAGCCCGGCAGCGCGCTCGAAGACGTTCCCGGACGCCACGTCGCCGGTCCGCAGCCACGACCACGCGCTGGCCAGCAGATACAGCGGCAGGAACGGCAGCCCCCCGCAGCAGAAGTACTGCCAGGCGTGGACCTCCTCGTGGTCCATCACCTCGGGCTGCCGCGCGGTGAGCGTGGCGAAGTCGCGCGGGCAGATCACCACGTTGCCGACGGTGAACGCGCCGGCCGGCGGGAAGCGGAGCCGGTAGCCCTCGGCCAGCGTCAACCCGTTCGGTCCCGGACGCCGGCGCGCCCGTCCGGCGGCCGCGACCAGCAGGCCGAGCGGGGTGGACAGGTTGACCAGGTTGCCCGCTCGCCGGATCTGCTGGGCAGGGCTGAGCGGCTGCGTCGGCATGAGGGCAGTGTGCCCCGGCTCGCCAGCCGCCGCCACTGCCGCCCGGTGACGGCTGACCGCCGGCCGTACGGATTACGATCCGACGTCAACTCCGATCGAGGCGCGCGCACTGCTGTTCAAGGAGCAGAAGTCGCACTACACCGAGCAGCAATGGGCGGATCGGCAGGCGCGGATCACGACGACCTGGTGGGTGGTGACGGGTGCGTCGGTGGTCGTCGCGGCCGTCGCCGGCGGTTACGCGTTCACCCACGGCGGAGGCGTGGTGGACGAGGGCGTCCCCGGCTCCGACACCGCCGCCATCTGGTTCGGCCTGTCGGTCTGCCTGGCTGTGGTGGCCGGGTTCGTGGCGTTGATCGGATGCATCCGGCTCTGGGCTGCCCCGCGGTCGGACCCCCGCGCCGACGGCGGAGGCGACCAGGCGCCGTGATCGCGCTGTAGACCCGGCGGAGGCGACGAGATCCCGCCGAGTTCTTTGCACTCGGCACCCCCGAGTGCTAAACATGGTGTTAGCACTCTCACCATGAGAGTGCCACCAGGTCAGATCGGTGAGGCCACCAGGGCCGTCCGTCGCGGGCATCGACACTGACCGACCACCCTGACTAACCGTGGGGTCGAAGCTCCCCACCGATGCAGAAGGATTGCCTGCACCCATGGCAAAACTGATCGAATTCAACGTTGAGGCGCGCCGCGGCCTCGAGCGGGGCATGAACACCCTCGCCGACGCGGTGAAGGTGACGCTCGGCCCCAAGGGCCGCAACGTCGTCCTGGAGAAGAAGTGGGGCGCCCCCACGATCACCAATGACGGCGTCTCCATCGCCAAGGAGATCGAGCTGGAGGATCCCTACGAGAAGATCGGCGCCGAGCTGGTCAAGGAGGTCGCCAAGAAGACCGACGACGTCGCCGGTGACGGCACCACCACCGCGACCGTGCTGGCTCAGGCCATGGTCCGTGAGGGCCTGCGCAACGTGACCGCCGGCGCCAACCCGATGGGCCTGAAGAAGGGCATCGAGAAGGCGGTTGCCGCGATCGTCGAGCAGCTGGCCGCGCAGGCCACCGAGATCGAGACCAAGGAGCAGATCGCTGCCACCGCGTCCATCTCGGCCGCCGACCCGACCGTCGGCGAGATCATCGCCGAGGCGATGGACAAGGTCGGCAAGGAGGGCGTGATCACGGTCGAGGAGTCCAACACCTTCGGGCTGGACCTCGAGCTGACCGAGGGCATGCGCTTCGACAAGGGCTACATCTCGCCGTACTTCGTCACCGATCCCGAGCGCATGGAGGCCGTCCTGGACGACCCCTACGTGCTGATCGCGAACAGCAAGGTGTCCTCGCTGAAGGACCTGCTGCCGGTGCTGGAGAAGGTCATGCAGTCGGGCAAGCCGCTGCTGGTCATCGCCGAGGACACCGACGGCGAGGCCCTGGCCGGCCTGATCGTCAACAAGATCCGCGGCACCTTCAAGTCGGTCGCCGTCAAGGCCCCCGGCTTCGGCGACCGCCGCAAGGCCATGCTGACCGACATCGCCATCCTGACCGGCGGCCAGGTCATCTCCGAGGAGGTCGGCCTCAAGCTGGACGCCGTCACCCTGGAGCTGCTGGGCCGGGCTCGTTCCGTGCTGGTCACCAAGGACGAGACGACGATCATCGAGGGCGCCGGCGACTCCGAGCAGATCGCCGGCCGGGTCAACCAGATCCGCAAGGAGATCGAGAACTCCGACTCCGACTACGACCGCGAGAAGCTGCAGGAGCGGCTGGCCAAGCTGGCCGGCGGCGTCGCCGTGATCAAGGTCGGCGCGGCCACCGAGGTCGAGTTGAAGGAGCGCAAGCACCGCATCGAGGACGCCGTCCGCAACGCCAAGGCGGCCGTCGAGGAGGGCATCGTCGCCGGTGGCGGCGTGGCCCTGCTGCAGGCCGCCAAGCAGGTCGCGCTGAGCGATCTCGTCGGTGACGAGGCGGTCGGTGCGCAGATCGTGCTCGGCGCCTGCTCCGCTCCGCTGCGGCAGATCGCCAGCAACGCCGGCCTCGAGGGCGGCGTCGTGGTCGAGAAGGTCGGCAACCTGCCGGCCGGCCAGGGCCTGAACGCGGCCACCGGCGACTACGTCGACATGCTCGCTGCGGGCATCATCGACCCGGCCAAGGTGACCCGCTCGGCGCTGCAGAACGCGGCGTCCATCGCGGCGCTGTTCCTGACCACCGAAGCGGTCATCGCCGACAAGCCGGAGAAGGCTCCGGCCATGCCGGCCGGCGGCGACGGCGGCATGGGCGGCATGGACTTCTGAGTTCCACCCGCTCGCTCACCCGAGCAACGAAGGGGTCGGACGCTTCGGCGTCCGGCCCCTTCGGCGTCCCCGGGCCCCTACCCCCACCGACCGCTCGCCTAACTATTTGGGGCTCGCTGAACTCAGCGAGCCCCAAATAGTTAGGCGAGCGCTCGGTGGGGAATATCGGCGGGGCGGATCGGGCTGGAACAGGGGTGAGTGAAACGGGGAACGGCGCGGCCAGCCGGAGCACCGTCGGGTTCCGGTCCGACCGTGGCCGGGTGCTGCTGGCGTTGATGCTGACCACCGGCCTGATCGCCATCGACTCGACCATCCTGGCCACCGCGGTGCCGTCGGTGGTGAAGGAGCTGGGCGAGTTCGAGCAGTTCCCGTGGCTGTTCTCGGTCTATCTGCTGGCCCAGGCGGTGTCGGTGCCGATCTATTCCAAGCTGGCCGACACCATCGGCCGCAAGCCGATCATCCTGGTCGGCGTCGGGCTGTTCCTGCTCGGTTCGGTGCTGGCAGCGGTGGCCTGGAACATGACCGCGCTGATCGCCTTCCGGGTGGTCCAGGGACTGGGCGCCGGGGCCACCGCGCCGATGGCGATGACCATCGTCGGCGACCTCTACAGCGTCGCCGAACGGGCCGTCGTGCAGGGCTACATCGCCAGCGTCTGGGCGATCGCCTCGGTGGTCGGGCCGGCGCTGGGCGGCATCTTCTCCCAGTTCGTCTCCTGGCGCTGGATCTTCGGGGTCAACATTCCGCTCTGCCTGCTGGCCGGCTGGGCGCTGATCCGCTTCTATCGGGAGCGGGTGGAGCCCCGCCGGCACCGGATCGACTACGCCGGCGCCATCCTGCTCACCGTCGGGCTGACCGCGTTCATCCTGGCTCTGCTGGAGGGTGGCAACGCCTGGGCGTGGCTGTCGCCGCCCAGCCTGGCCAGCTTCGGCATCGCGGTGGCCGCACTGGTCGGTTTCGGCCTCGTGGAGCGCCGGGCGGCCGAGCCGGTGCTCGATCTGGCGATCCTGCGGCGTCCGCTGATCCTGACCACGACCGGCCTGTCGTTGGGGGTCGGCGCGCTGCTGATCGGCGTCACCAGCTTCGTGCCGACCTACCTGGAGAACGCGCTCGGTGTCGCGCCGCTGGTCTCCGGGGCGGCGGTCGCCGCGCTCACCCTGGGCTGGCCGCTGGCGGCTTCGATGGCCGGACGGCTCTACCTGGCCCACGGCTACCGGACGACGGTGCTGCGCGGCAGCCTGATCGCCCTGGCCGGCTCCATCGGCCTGGCGGTCAGCGGCCCGTGGCCGAACCCCTGGACGGTGGCCGGGGTCTGCTTCGTCACCGGGTTCGGGCTGGGCTGGGTCGCGGCGCCCTCGCTGATCGCCGCGCAGGCGTCCGTGGACTGGAGCGAACGCGGCGTGGTGACCGGCATCAACGTCTTCGCCCGGTCCGCCGGCAGTGCGGTGGGGGTGGCCGTGTTCGGCGCGATCGCCACCAACGTGATCGCGGCAGGACGCGGTGAGCACGACTACGCCACCATCGTGTCGGCCTCCAGCTGGGTGTTCGTCGCGGTCGCGGTCACCGCCGTGGCCACCCTGCTGAGCGGGCTCGGACTGCCCCGCGGCGGGGTGGACGCGCCGGCCTATTCGGCGTCCTGATCGCACGATCGGGACGCGCGATGCGCTCATTTCCGGGTTGCGGTGTTCCCTCGGACGGCCGCCGGCAGCCATGATTGGCCTTATGAGCGGGCTGCTCGAAGTGATCACGCTGCATGCGGCGGACGCCGAGCGCGCGGAAGCGGGCGGCGCCGATCGAATCGAGCTGTGCGGCACCCTGGACGACGGCGGGCTCTCGCCCGAACCGGCCCTGGTCGAGAAGGTGCGGGCGGCGACCAGCGTCCAGTTGCGGGTGATGGTCCGGTTGCGGGCCGGGTACGGCACCGACGGCGGCGAGGCCGTCCGGCTCAAGGGCCTGATGGCCAGCTACGCCGACGCGGGCGCCGACGGCATGGTGCTCGGTTTCCTCAACCAGATGGGCGAGGTGGACGTCCAGGTGGTCGGCGAACTGGTGGCCGACGGCGACTGGCCGTGGACCTTCCACCGGGCCATCGACTCCACCCTGTACCCGGACCGTGGCTGGGCGCTGCTGCGGCAACTGCCGCGGCTCGATCAGGTGCTCACCGCCGGCTCGGCGCGTGACCTGGCCCACGGTCTGGACGACGTGCTGCAGCGGGCCGCGTCCGATCCCTGGCGGGCACGGGTGATCATGGCCGGCGGCGGGCTGCATCCCGACCACGTGCCCTGGCTGGCCCGGGCCGGGGTGCGCGCCTTCCACATCGGCAAGCCGGCCCGTCCGCAGGGCTCCTACAAGGCCTACGTGGACGTCGACCTGGTGCGATCCTGGCGCCGGCTGATCGACACCGAGGTGCGGCACGCGTCTGGCTGACCCGGGATCGCGGTCAGCTCAGTCGGTGGGTTCGACGTGGACGAAGGTGACGGTGCCGGGCAGCGCCCGGCCGACCTCCTCCTCGACCCGGTCGGCCAGCGCGTGGCTGCGGCTCACCGTCCACTCCCCGGGCACGGTGAGGGTGGCCTGGACGAAGCGCTGCCGGCCCGACTCCCGGGTGCGCAGATCGGTCAGATGCACCCGCGGATCGTCGGTCAGCGGCACCAGCGCCTGCTGAATGATCGCCACCTCCTCCGGCGGCAGGGTGGCGTCCAGCAGCCCCACCACCGACCGCCGGATCAGGCCGACCCCGGTGAAGACGATGTTCACGCCCACCGCCAGCGCGATCAGCGGATCGAGCCAGATCAGGTGGGTGAAGCTGACCACCGCGATCCCGGCGAGCACGCCCACCGAGGTCCACACGTCGGCCATCAGGTGCTTGCCGTCGGCCTCCAGGGTGATCGACCGGTGCCGGCGTCCGGCCCGGATCAGCACCAGCCCGGTGACCAGGTTGCCCACCGAGGCGACCGCGGCCAGCACGGCGCCGATGCCGATGCTCTCCAACGGCACCGGATGGATGAAACGGTTGACCGCCCCCGCGATGATCGCCACCGCAGCCACCACGATGAGGGTGCCCTCGACCGCGGCGGACAGGTATTCGGCCTTGCCATGCCCGAAATCGTGGTTGTGGTCGGCGGGTTTGGCGGAGACCCGCATGGCCCACAGCGCCACCCCGGCGGCCAGCAGGTTGACCGTCGACTCCAGGGCGTCCGACCACAGCCCGACCGAGTTGGTCACCACTGCGGCGATCGCCTTCAGCACCACGGTGGCGACGGCGGTGGCCAGGGAGAGCCAGAGGAACCGTTCCAGGAAGCGGTGATCGGCCGGTTCGGCCGCGGCGGCAGGAGTGGTGGACATCATCTTTCCGGGTCGGGCAGGCCGGCCCAGTCGTCCGGCGAACCCGCCCAGTCTAGGGTGACCCGGCGTCCCAGTTCCTCGGCTCCCACCGTGGACTCCTCGACCACCCCGTGGTCCAGCGGCCAGCGGTCCGGGTGCTCGTCCAGGGCGATCAGCTCGGCCAGATCGACCGGCCAGACCGCCTCGGACGCGGTGCCCAGAGCGTCGATCGGCAACCAGTCCCAGGCCGCGATGGTGAGCTTCTCGTCCTCGGTGAATCCGGACGTGTCCAGCGCGAACGGCTCCGGAACCCGCAGCAGGTAGAACAACTCGGCCTGGCCCAGCACCTGGTCGCTGTAGCCGTGGATCACGAAGCGGCGGATCAGCGGCCCGCGCAGGGCGTCCGGGGAGATCCGCAGCCCGGTCTCCTCGGCCAGCTCCCGCACCGCGGTCTGCAGCGGCTGCTCACCGGGATCCATCCCGCCGCCCGGGGTGATCCACCAGTGCAGGCCGGGGACGCCGGGGTCGCTGTCGCGCAGCAGCAGGACGCGTTCGCCGTCGGTGACCACCACCCGGACGGCGCGCCGGCTGCGCACCGGGCGGTCCCCGGGCGGGACGGCGACGAAACGGCGGGAGCGGAACGGTTCGGTCATCAGCCCGGCACGTCCACGCTGGCGACGGGTTCCAGCAGCTCGCTGAGCACTTCGAAGGCGACCGGGCCGCGGGCCACCTCGAAGGCGATCTGGCCGGTGTTGTCCTGGCCCTGGCCGAGGGTCCGCATCGCCAGCTGCCGGTCCAGCTGGGCGCCGACGGTGAGCATCCGGCGGGCGCCGGCCGGCTCCCGGACGGCGGTGAAGAACGGGCCGGTGGCGACGTCCCCGGAGATGCCCTCGAAGGTGACGTCGAGCACCAGGTACGACATCCCCGGGCCGGGCTCCAGCAGTCCGTTGTCGGTCCAGGTGGCCCGGGTGACGGTGACCTGCGCCTCGCCGTCGCCGGAGCGGTACCGGACCGGGCTGCCGATGCCGCCGCCGGTGACCGCGGCGCTGCTGGTGGGACGCGGCGTCTCCGGGGTGCGCAGCACCGTCGGCTCGGCGGTGGCCGCCGCGGTCGGGGTCGCCTGCGGAGGCTCGGCATTCGGGGTGGGGGAGGCGGACGGGGTGGCGGGCAGCAACTGCCAGGCGAGCAGGCCGAGTGCCACCGCCACCACCAGACTGCCGCCCAGCACCATCCCGCGCGCCCCGCGGCGACGCTGTGCCGGGCCGCCGGGCGGAGGCCCGGACGGGGCCAGCGACGGTGGACCCCAGGGGCCGGGGGACGGTGCTGCCGGCTGCTGCGGATGGCCCGGCGAGCCGAACTGGGGCGGCGGCACATTCGCCTGCCAGGGTCCGTCGGAGGGTCCGTCGAAGTCCGGCTGTCCGGGACCCGGCCGGCCCAATCCGGAGGAGGAGTTCATCGGGCTCCCTGCTCAGTAGGGCCGCTGCGGCGGTTCGTTGGCGCGGATGCCGGCCCCCACCTGGAGCAGCACCACCACCGGCAGGATCCAGCAGGCGAGCTGGGCCCAGCCCGACACGACGCCCCAGGCGGTCTCCAGGTCGAAATCGGAGTTGATCAGGCTCAATGCCGCGATCACGGCGAGCATGGCGCCGGCCCACAGGTAGCTTCGGCGGACCTGGTCGCGGCGGTAGCGGACCCGTCCGGCGAGCACCGCCGAGACGATCACCATGGCCAGCGACAGCGGGTTGATCAGCATCCCGATCAGCAGCGGGATGATCGTGCCGGGGGTGGCGGCGTTCCACATCTGTGCCACCGACACGGTCTGGCTGGGCGGGTTCCAATGGGTCTGCGGGGGCGGAGCGAACCAGTCCGGCGTCCCGGGCTGGGGGAACGGCGGCGCCGGCTGCTGCGGCGGCGGGAAGTCGAGCGCCGGCGGCATCGGGGCCATCGGCGCCGGCGGGGTCGCGGCCACCGGGGTGGACACGGTCAACGGCTGGTCGGGGGTCCAGGCCGGCTGCCCGGACGGGGTGGACGCCGTGCCCCAGACCGAGCCGGCGGACATCACCGAGCTGACGGTGGTGAACTCCGTGCGCGGATCGCGGGGCGGGACGCCGGCGGCCGGCACCAGCGCCTCCAGGGGCACTCCGGCGGCCTGCGGCGGCTGCCAGCCGGGATGTTCGGACGGCGCGCCCGCGGCCGGGTTGGGCACCGCGACAGGCACCTCCAAGGGTGCGGCCGCCGGGCTCTGGAAGGCGGCCGGGCGGTCCAGCGGGGCGTACTCGGGCCCGTCCGTCCAGTTCGCCATGGGCTCATGATAGTCACCGGCGCGTCCCCGGCCGCCGTGCGATGCCACCCTCGACGAAGCGGTTCGATAGGCTGGTCACGGCGGTCCAGCACACCGTGTCTTCGGTGTGTCCGCTGTCAGGTTGGGAACAGGAGAAGGTCATGCCAACAGGCAAGGTTCGGTACTACGACGCGGAGAAGGGTTTCGGCTTCCTCGCCAAGGACGGCGGCGGTGACGACGTGTACGTCCGCGCGTCCGCGCTGCCGGCCGGCGTGACCAGCCTGAAGCGCGGCCAGAAGGTCGAATTCGGCGTGATCGAGGGCAAGCGCGGCGAGCAGGCGCTCAGCGTCCACCTGCTGGAGGCGCCGCCGTCGCTGTCCAAGGCGTCCCGGAAGTCGCCGGACGCGATGGCGGTGATCGTCGAGGACCTGATCAAGATGCTGGACGGCGTCGGCAACGGCTACCGCCGGGGTCGGCACCCCGATCCCAAGGTGGCCGGCAAGGTGGCGACCGTGCTGCGCGCGGTGGCCGACGAGTTGGAGCTGTAAGAGATGCCCGTCGATACCCTCGACCGCGCCTGCGCCGAGGCGGTCGAGCTGGCCCGCGAGGCCGCGGTCTACCGGGCCGGCGTGATGGGCGTCGGCGAGCACCTCGGGGTGTTCGCCGAGGACGTCCGGGTGGCCACCCACCTGTTCGCCTGCCCGCACCCGGCCTACCCCGGGTGGAACTGGCAGGTGACGGTGGCGCGCGCGTCCCGGGCCAAGGTGGTGACGGTCAGCGAGGTGACCCTGATGCCCGGCGACGGTGCGCTGCTCGCGCCGGCCTGGGTGCCTTGGGCGGAGCGGATCGGTGCCGGCGACCTGTCGCCCGGGGTGATCATGCCGACCGCCGACAACGACCCCCGGCTGGAGCCCGGCTACACCGCCGCCGACCTGCCGCCGGACACCGATCCGGCCGAGTGGTCGGCGATGCGTGCGGTGGTCGCCGAACTGGGGCTGGGCCGCGAGCGGGTGCTGTCGCCGGAGGGCCGGGACGAGGCCGCCGAGCGGTGGCTGGCCGGTGACGGCGGGCCGGACAACCCGATGACCGCGCAGGCCCCGGCGGTCTGCGAGACCTGCGCCTATTTCGTCGCGCTGTCCGGGTCGCTGGGCCGGGTGTTCGGCGCCTGCGCCAACGAGTACTCGCCGAGCGACGGGCACGTGGTCAGCCGCGATCACGGCTGCGGAGGGCACTCCGACATCACCGAGCCGAGCCGCGGCGAGCAGCCGGCGCGTCCGGCCTGGGACACCGTGGGCGGCGACCCGGGCATCTTCTGAGCCGTTTGCGTCCGCGGCGCTCGACGCCGAGGGGTCGGTACCCGTTATCGTGTGGCAGCGGCGACCCTCTGCGAAGGAGATCACATGACCGGAACTGTTCGGCTCGACATCGACGGCACAGTGTACGAACTCGACACCGTGGTCGGTTCCGAGGGTGAACGCGCCATCGACATCTCGAAGCTGCGTGACACCACGGGGTACATCACCCTGGACGACGGCTACGGCAACACCGGCTCGTGCCGCTCGGCGATCACCTACATCGACGGCGACGCCGGCATCCTGCGCTACCGAGGCATCCCGATCGAGGAGCTGGCCGGACGCTCGTCCTTCGTCGAGACCGCCTGGCTGGTGATCTTCGGCGAACTGCCCAACGTGGAGCAGCGGGACCGGTTCGCGGCACTGCTCGGCGAGTCGGCGATGATCGACGAGGTGATGCGCAAGCACTTCCACGCCTTCCCGCAGAGCGCCCCGCCGATGGCCATCCTGTCGGCGATGATCAACACCCTCAGCGCCCACGACCACGGCGTGATGGACATCCACGACGACGCCGACATGGAGCGCGCCGCGGCCGTGCTGATGTCGAAGGTGCGCACCATCGCGGCGGCGTCCTACAAGGCGTCGGTGGGCGAGCCGCTGGTCTACCCGCGCTACGACCTGAAGTACGCCGAGAACTTCCTGCACATGATGTTCTCGGTGCCCTACCGCAACTACGAGCCGACGCCGGAGGTGGCCGCCGCGCTCAACCTGTTCCTGATGCTGCACGCCGATCACGAGCAGAACTGCTCCACCTCGACGGTGCGGATGGTGGCGTCCTCGAAGGCGAACCTGTTCGCCAGCTGCGCCGCCGGGGTGTGCGCCCTGTGGGGACCGCTGCACGGTGGCGCCAACGTCGCCGCGGTGCAGATGCTGGAGCAGATCCGCGATTCCGGGATGCCGGTGTCGGAGTTCGTCACCCGGGTGAAGAACAAGGACGCCGGGGTGAAGCTGATGGGCTTCGGGCACCGGGTGTACAAGAATTTCGATCCGCGCAGCAAGATCCTGAAGAAGGCCGTCGACGACGTCCTGGGCCAGCTGGAGAAGACCGATCCGCTGCTGGATATCGCCCGCGAGCTGGAATCGGCCGCGTTGGAGGACGAGTACTTCATCGAGCGCAAGCTGTACCCGAACGTCGACTTCTACTCCGGCATCCTGCTGCGGGCCATCGGCATTCCGCTGGAGATGTTCACGGTGATGTTCGCGATCGGCCGGATGCCGGGCTGGATCGCCAACTGGAAGGAACTCCACGACGACCCGAAGGGCCGGATCTACCGTCCGCGGCAGATCTACGTGGGCCCCAAGGACGTCGACTGGCACCCGCGCACCGACCGCTGATTGCCGCTGGTCGAGCTTGTCGAGACCCGCTCGGTTGCGCTGACCTTCAACGCAACCGGCGGCGGCGCAGGATCAGCAGCACCACCAGCGCGAGCAGGCCGATTCCGGTGCCCACCGCGGCGCTGGACAGCCACCAGCCGCGTCCGATGCCTTCCAGCGCGGGCAGCTGCCACCAGCAGATCAGGGTGCCGATCACGAACAGCGCGGTGCCCAGACCGACCACCTGGACGCCGTGCGGATCCAGCGCCTTGACCGGAGCCTGCAGGGTGGGGAGCTGGTGCTCGTGGTCGTGACTCACGGCGTCCACCCTACGACCTCGCCGACAACGTTCTGAGACACGCACGGGTGGCCTGCGCGGCGCCCATATGTTCGTGCCATGGTCAACACTTCCCCGGCAACGGCCCCGACGCCGTCCGGTCTGGACGCCTTCTTCGAGATCACCAAGCGGGGCTCCACCGTCGGCCGCGAGGTCCGCGGCGGACTGGTCACCTTCTTCACGATGGCCTACATCCTCGCCCTCAACCCGCTGATCATCGGCACCGCGACCGACTCCCAGGGCCTGCTGCTGTCCGGCCTGCCGAAGCTGGACGCCGCCGGCCAGGTGATCGGCGCCAACGTGGCCACCTCGATCGCCATGGTGGCCGCCGCGACCGCGCTGGTCGCGGGTCTGATGACGATCCTGATGGGCGTCTACGGACGGTTCCCGATGGGCCTGGCGGCCGGCCTCGGTCTGAACGCGGTGCTGGCCTACGTGCTGGCTCCGCAGATGACCTGGGCGCAGGCGATGGGCCTGGTGGTCTGGGAGGGCGTGATCATCACCATCCTGGTGCTGACCGGCTTCCGGCAGGCGGTGTTCAAGGCGGTGCCGCGGTCGTTGCGCACCGGCATCTCGGTCGGCATCGGCCTGTTCATCGCCTTCATCGGCCTGGTCGACGCCGGCGTGGTGCGCAAGGCGTCCGGCACCCCGGTCGAGCTGGGGATCGGCGGCTCGCTGCAGGGCTGGCCGATCTCCATCTTCCTGATCACGCTCGGCATCCTGGTGCTGCTCTTCGTCCGCCGGGTGAAGGGCGCGATGCTGATCGCGATCCTGTCCGGCACGGTGCTGGCGGTGATCGTCGAGGCGGTGCTGCACATCGGCTCCAACAATCAGGGCGAGAACCCCACCGGCTGGATGCTGAACGTCCCGCAGTTCACCGAGTTCAGCGCCCCCAACCTGGGCCTGATCGGCCGGGTCGACCTGTTCGGCGGCTTCGCGGCCGCCGGTGGCGCCGGCGCGGCGCTCGGCCTGGTGCTGCTGGTGTTCTCGCTGCTGCTGGCCGACTTCTTCGACACCATGGGCACCGTGGTCGCGGTCGGCGCCGAGGGCGACCTGCTGGACGACACCGGCAATCCGCCGCGCACCCAGGAGATCCTGCTGGTCGACTCGATCGCCGCGATGGCCGGCGGTGTCGGCTCGGTGTCGTCGAACACCTCCTACATCGAGTCGGCGGCCGGCGTCGGCGAGGGCGCCCGGACCGGTCTGGCCTCGGTGGTCACCGGCGCGGCCTTCCTGCTCGCCCTGTTCCTGGCGCCGCTGGTCAACATGGTGCCGTCCGAGGCGGCCGCCCCGGCGCTGTTCTTCGTCGGATTCCTGATGATGTCGCAGGTCGTGCACGTCGACTGGGACGACGCCGAGGAGGGCATTCCGGCGTTCCTGACCATGGCGCTGATGCCGTTCACCTACTCGATCACCGCGGGCATCGGCGCCGGCTTCATCAGCTTCACGCTGATCAAGCTGGCCAACGGCAAGGCGCGTGAGGTGCACCCGCTGATGTACCTGGTCTCGGCGCTGTTCGTGGTCTACTTCGCGCAGGGCGCGATCATGGGCCTGCTGGGCTGACCACCGCCCGGTACACCACGATCACGTCGGGCACCGGACGCTGGCTGGCCGGCGCCGCCTGGGCGTAATGATGGAACTGCGCCAGCCAGGCCGCGTACGGCTCGGCGATGGCGCGGTTCTGCGGCGACAGGTGGGGCAGCGCGTTGCGCCAGGCCGCGGCAGCCTCCAGGGCGATGCCGTGCGGCGTGTAGCCGGTGGACAGCCCCGGATAGCTGGGCAGTGGGATGCCCAGCTCGCGGTTGACCAGTTTGGCCAGCCCGAAACGCGGATCGACGCCGGCTCGGGCCAGGTCGAATTCGAGGTCGTTGAATCGGGACACATCCAACTCGATGCGGTGCCGGTTCCACGCCGTGACGGCCAGATAGGCCTCCAGCAGGCGCCAGGCGACCGGTTGCCGGTCGGGTGCGATGAAGCGTCCGGTCAGCAGGTCGGCGACGTCGGCGTCCACCGGGGTGTCGGGACGCACCACCACCGCCTCGGGCGGTTTGCGGAACAGCGGGCCGAGCTTGCCCAGCATGCCGGGCGGCTTCGGGGTCACGGCCGGCGGGAACTGCTCGGCCACGATCCGGCGGAACTCGGTGGCCAACTCGGGGGAGGCGCAGAACACGTCGCGAACCTCGTCCACCCCGATCGCGTAGAGCCGCAACTCGCCCATAGCCACAACGTACCCGTCACCCTGCCGCGGCGACATAGATTGGCCTGGTGAACCCACGGACGCGTCGACTGATCGTCAGCGGAACACTCGTGGCCCTGGTGCTGATCGCCCTGATCGGGGCCGTGGCCGGGCAGTGGTGGCCGGGAGGCTAGGCTGTGCGTCGCGTCCGCGGAAGGAGTCAGATGTCGGGGCGAGGTTTGATCGGCCGTGCGTTGACCGCCGCGGGCGTGTTGCTGGTACTGGTCATCGGGTTCGGCACACCGGCCACGGTGCACGCGGCGGTGCCGCTGCCACAGGCCACCACGGCGACGCCGAGTTCGTCGCCCAAGCCGTCGTCCAGCCCCTCCGAGGCGGACGTGGACCCCGGTGACGATCCGGCCGACGACGACAGCGCGTCCCCGGCCCCAGACCAGAGCGGAACCTGGATGGCGGTGGGCGGCGCGGCCGCGGTGTCAGTGCTGGCCGGGCTGGTCGTCGCGCTGCGCCGCCGGTAGCCCGCGGGCTTCGGCGTTCAATCCGATCGACACCGCCAGGAAGCGCGGCAGCGAGTCGCGCAACACCTGCAGGTTGGGGTCGGCGACACCGAGCAGCCGGGTCCGATGGCGTTGGGTCAGTGGCGTCAGGGCGGCCAGTGCCGGGTCGCCGAGCACCGTCCGGACGGCCTGCGCGTCACCGCCGAGCAGGATCGCCTCCAGTTCGGACGCCACCGGCAGCAGCAGTTCGGCGGCGTCGTGGGTCGCCTTGGCGAAGGCTCGCTCCGCCTGGTGGCCGCGGCGCCGGGCATAGCGCTGCTGCGACCAGCCGCCGGCCTTGGTCTTGCCCTGGACGTAGTGCCGTCCGACCCGGTGCCGGATCAGTTCCGGCCCGTCGAAAACACCGACGGCGTGCGCGTTGCGCCGCACCAGCAGCACGCCCAGCCGGCGCCGACGGGTGACCTGGCCGACCAGGTCGGCGAGCGGGTCAGCGCCGCCGACCTCGCCCCACGGCGGCTCGATCCGGGCCTGTGCGCCGTCCGGACTGCTCAGCAGCACAACCCCGTCGGTCACCGTGACCCGAGGGTCGGGATGACGGGTGGCGAAGCCGCTGAGCCAGCGCTCAAGTCGCTCCGGGGGCACCTGGACGCGGTCGAGCTCCGGCATGGTGGTCAGGGTAGTGGCCAAGGATCGCTAGTGTTGCCGGTACCCTCATCTACCGGCAGGAAATGGCCTAGTCTGGCAGCGGAAACGGAGGTGTCCGGTGAGCGACCTCATTGACACGACGGAGATGTACCTCCGCACGATCTACGAACTCGGCGAAGAGGGTGTCCCGCCGTTGCGGGCACGGATCGCGGAGCGGCTCAAGCAAAGCGGCCCGACGGTCTCCCAGACGGTGGCCCGGATGGAGCGCGACGGCCTGCTGACCGTGGACACCGACCGGCAGCTGCGGCTCAGCCCGGCGGGACTGAAGCTGGCCACCCGGGTGATGCGCCGGCACCGGCTGGCGGAGCGGCTGTTGGTCGACGTGATCGGGCTGGACTGGGTGCACACCCACGACGAGGCCTGCCGCTGGGAGCACGTGATCTCCACCGACGTGGAGCGCCGCCTGGTGCATCTGCTGCACGAGCCGGTGGAGTCGCCCTACGGCAACCCGATCCCCGCCCTGGCGGAACTGGGTGCGCCGCCGGCTCCGGAGGCGTTCCTGGACGGCGCCGTGCCGCTCTCGGAGGTGCTGGTCCATCGCAACCCGGCAACCGTCACGGTGCGCCGGCTGAGCGAGTTCCTGCAGACCGATCAGCAGTTGCTGACCATGTTCGCGGCGGCCGGCGTGCTGCCCAGGGCGGTGCTCACCGCCAGCATGGAGGGCCACACCCTGGTGCTCAAGGCGGACGGCTGCGAGCCGGGTCGGTTCGAGGGCCAGGTCGCCGACCACTTGTTCGTGGCCAGCGACAGCTGAACCCGGTCGATGGAATAGGGCCCTCGGCGCCGGTGTTGGAGCCGGTGAACCCAGAGAGGAACTATGCATGGCTACCCAAGCTCTTGATCAGCAGACCTTCGCCGAGGCGATCCAGTCCAACGACACCGTGATCGTGGACTTCTGGGCCGACTGGTGCGGCCCCTGCAAGCGATTCGCTCCCGTCTTCGACCAGGTCTCCGAGAAGCACCCGGACGTGGTGTTCGGCAAGGTCGACACCGAGGACCAGCGGGCCCTGGCCGGCGGGCTGGGCATTCAGTCGATCCCGACGCTGATGGCGTTCCGCGGCGGCTACCTGGTCTACCGCGAGGCCGGCGCGATGGGCGCTCCGCAGTTCGAGCAGCTGGTGCAGGCCGTCAAGGATCTCGACATCGAGAAGTTGAAGGAGCAAGCAGCTTCCGCCACCGACTCCGCGGAGAGCTGACACGCCGCGTCGTTGTCACCCCCGCGGGTGACAAGATCGCGAAGTGCGATCTATACTCAGAGAGATCCCTGTCCCATCCCCCCGGGCAGGGATCCCTTACGTTCCGGGGTGGTTCGGCGGCTCGATCGGGCGGCCCCAGCAAGATTCGAACTTGCGACACAAGGTTTAGGAAACCTCTGCTCTATCCCCTGAGCTATGGGGCCCGGACTCCGCGGTGGATCCCAGCATAGGGGCTCGGAGCGTGGTCGGGCCTCGCCCGCTCGGCCCCCGTGGTCACCCGTCCGGGTGGGCGTCCGGGCGCTGAGATGGTTGAAAAGTTGTCGATCCTGAAAAAGATGATCAATCAGACGTGCATTGCGGCGATGCATCGTCTATGATCTCTAGCAGAGAGCGACGCCAGCTCGTTGATGTCTCCTGGGGGTGGGTAGACGGCTTTTGGCCCTTCGATAGGCGTCGCTCTCGTCATGTCCGCAGGTCGTCGCGGACGGGGTCCGGTCCACTAGGTTTGTTCTCATGAGTGACCAAGGACTCGCCGCTGCGGTGGCAAAGATGCGTTCCGCCGGCGCCAACGAACCGGCCATCGATGTCTTCTCCCACTACTACCGCCAGGCGAGTTCCGGCGCCACCGGGCTGATCCCCGAGGACACCATCGCCCCGCTGACCGACCCGCAGCAGCTCAGCGCCGTCACCGTGGACGAGCAGGCCGCCCGGGACGCCATCGGACGCACCGTGATCATCAAGCTCAACGGGGGACTGGGCACCTCGATGGGGCTCGACCAGGCCAAGACCCTGCTGCCGGTCCGGGAGGGGCTCAGCTTCCTCGACCTGCTGGTGCGCCAGGTGACCGCGGCCCGCGAGACCTACGGCGCCCCGCTCCCGCTTCTGTTCATGAATTCCTTCCGGACTAGGAAGGACACCTTGGAGCACCTGGAGCGGTACCCGGACCTGCCGGTGGCCGGCCTGCCGGTCGACTTCCTGCAGAACGCCGAGCCCAAGATCCTCGCAGACACCCTCGAACCGGTCGAATGGCCGGCCGATCCCAGCCTGGAATGGTGCCCGCCCGGTCACGGCGACGTCTACACCGCGCTGGCCGGCTCCGGGGTGCTGGACGCCCTGCTGGCGCAGGGAATGAAGTACGCCAGCATCTCCAACGGCGACAACCTGGGCGCCGCACCGGACGCCCAACTGGCCGGCTGGTTCGCCGGCACCGGCGCACCCTATGCCGCCGAGATCTGCCCGCGGACCATCAACGACCGCAAGGGCGGGCATCTGGCGATCCGGAAGTCCGACGGCCAGCTGATCCTGCGCGACACCGCGCAGACGCCGGCCGAGGATATGGACTACTTCACCGACGAGCACCGGCACCCCTACTTCCACACCAACAACCTGTGGGTCGACCTGGAACAGCTCAAGTCGGCGCTGCAGGAGCGCGGCGCGGTGCTGGGCCTGCCCCTGATCCGCAACGTCAAGACCGTCGACCCGGCCGATCCGAGCTCACCGAAGGTGATCCAGCTGGAGACCGCGATGGGGGCCGCCATCGAGGTGTTCCCGGGAGCGACCGCGGTGGCTGTGCCGCGCTCCCGCTTCCAGCCGGTGAAGACCACCAACGAGTTGCTGTTGCTGCGTTCGGACGTGTTCGACCTCGGCGACGACGGACGGCTCACCCAGACGGTGAGCGATCTGCCGCGGGTGGCGCTCGACAGCCGGTTCTACCAGTTGATCGACGACTTCGAGTCGCGGGTGCGGGTTCCGCCGTCGTTGAAGAACGCACGATCCTTCGTGGTCGAGGGCGACTGGAGCTTCAACGCGCCGCTGGAGGTCAGCGGCACCGCGGTGTTCCCCGACCTCGGACGGCCGGCCGTGGCCGGTGTCGACGAGCCGCGGTGAGCGACGCCGACCTGGCTGAAGCGGTGGGCGTCGCGCTCACCGGGCAGCGGCTCGACCCGGCCGGCGAGGTCGCCGATCCGCTGGCCGCGCTGGCCGCCGCCGGCTGGGACCAGGACCGGATCGCGGCCCATGCCGCGGAGGTGCTCGCCGCCGGGGGTGTCTGGCCCCACCCGGTGCCGGAGGAGTTGCGCGCCCGGGTGGGCAGCGCCCGGTTGCTGGCCGTGCTGCAGCGGATCCAGCTCGATCTCGGCCGGTTCGGACGCGCGTCCCGGCCGGCCCCGCCCCGTCCGCTGACCGCCGACGAACGACGACTGCTGAACGAGGTGCCGCCGCACCACGGCGTCTGAGCCGATTCGTCGAGCGGCGAGCGTGCGACGTTCGACACGCAGCGATCCCCCGCCACCCGAGGGTGGCGGGGGATCGCTGTGCTTCGCGGTCGGTGTGAGCGCTCTCAGTTCTTCTTGAGCAGATCGCGGATCTCGGTCAGCAGTTCCTCGGTGGTGGGCGCGCCGGGCTCGGTCTCGGTCGGCTTCTCGGTGAGCTTCTTCAGCCGCTCGTAGGGCACCACGATGCCGAAGTAGACGACGAAGGCCATGATGAGGAACGCCACCAGGGCGGTCAGGAAGGGCCCGATCGAATCCATGCCGAACGGCTTCCAGCCATCGAAGTTGGGGGCGCCGCCGAGCTTGGCCAGGAGTTCGACGACGATCTGGGTGAAGGCGGTGGTCACCGTGGCGAACGCGCCGCCGATGACGAAGGCAACCGCGATGTCGATCAGGTTGCCGCGCATGAGGAAGTCTTTGAAGCCTTTGATCATTGGTCCGTTTCCCTCCGGGCACGGGCGCCCCCACGGGCCGGGGGCGGGGTGGCCGTGCCCTTCTTGAAAGCTACCGAAGCCCTGGCGCGATGTCGCCGGACGCCCTCACTGTGGACGGTGAGGGGTCGCCCTGCGGGACGCCGGCGGCCGCGGGCGGGGCCGATCGGGCGGGCCGTGGATCGTCACCGCAGCCCGAACCCGAGCGGTCCCCGGGCGGCTGCCCCGGAGACTTTCGCCAGCGCATCGGGCCGCAGCTCCACCAGCACCACCGGTCCGGCGCTCTGCCTCGGCGACAACGGTGAACTGTCCGATCCGCTGGCCAGGACGGCGACCACCCGGGCGGCCGAGGCCACCAGTGCCGGGTCGCCGCCGGCGTCCGAGGCGAGCAGGTCGATCCGGTCGCCGACCTCGACCAGGGCGGCCGCGGTCGGGGTCAGGGTGACCGGAAGAATGGCCAGGCCGGGAGCGGCGAGGGCGTTCTTGGTGACCACCGAGGTCGGCAGCAGCACCGTGCCTGCCGGAATCGAGACGGTCAGCGGGCGGCCCAGGGCCTGGTCCGGGTCGTTCAGATAGTCGGTGGGCAGCGCCGAGGCCGGGAGCCGGCGGACCGCCACGTCGCCGGCGGCGACGGTGCGTCCGCCGACCAGGGCGCGCTCGGCCACCAGGACGCTCACCGACGGAGGATCGGGCGGCCGCAGTACGCCCAACGCCGTCCACACCGCGAGGGCGGCCAGGACGGCCGCGAACAACCGGCGATGGCGGCGCAGCAGGCGCCGGACGCGGGACTGGAGGGCTTTCACGCCCTCAGTAGACGCCCGCCCGGCGAAAAGTGTTCAGAATCGCCGGATCAGGCCGCCGGGGCTCCGCTGCTGGCCGGGCTCGCCGCGGCCGGCTTGTCGGCGCCGCCGCTGGGCTTGCTGTCGCCGGAGCCGGAACTGGACGCCGTGGAACTCCCGTTCGACGAACTGGTGCCGCCGGCCGAGGCGCCGGCCTTCTTCTTCGCGCGGTTGTCGGTGGCGTAGAAGCCCGAGCCTTTGAACACCACACCGACGGCGCTGTACACCTTGCGCAGCGAACCCTCGCAGTCAGGGCATTCGGTGAGCGGATCGTCGGTGAACTTCTGCACGACCTCGTGCTGCGACGAGCAGTCCAGGCAGCGGTACTGATAGGTGGGCATCGGCGGCTTCCAGGGACGACGGTGAGTGAACCGGAGGATTGTACCCCGGCAGTGTTAGCAACGATCCCGACCGGCCGGGCTATTCCGCCCGGCGCGCAGGATCCTGCTCTCGGTGACGATCAGATCCACCCGTCGGTCGAACGACTCGACCGGCAGTTGGGGGAGCACCTCGGCGTCCCGCAGCAGCACGCCGACCACGGCGTCCGCGTGGGCGAAGCCGAGCGCCCGGTCGTACCAGCCGCCGCCGGTGCCCAGCCGGTCGCCCCCGGGGGTGGCGGCCAGCCCGGCGCACCAGATCAGCGAGGCCCGGGCGAGGCCGGTCGGGCCGAGGGCGGGGCCCACCGGTTCCAGGATGCCGGCGAAGCCGGGACGCACCTGCTCGGGGCCGGTGTAGAGCGCCCAGTCGGGCTCCCGCCGCACCGAGCCGTCCGGACGCCGCCCCAGCAGCGGCAGCAGCAGCGTGCGCCGGTCGGCGTACAGGGCCTCGATCAGCGCCCAGGTGTCCGGCTCGCCGCCCGCGGAGGCGTAGACCGCGATCGTGGTGTGCCCGGCGCAGGCCTGCAGGGCTCGTTCGGTGCGGGCGAGGCCGGCCGCGGCGTTCTCGGGAACCCGCCGGCCGGCGCCGATCCTGGCCCGCCACTCGGCCTTGGCGAGGCGTTGCGAAAGGTCGGTGTGGGGGCTCCCCGGAGGGTTCGCAGGGTCGGCCGGAGGCATTGTCCTATGGTAAGAGTCATGGCGCTTTTCGGACGGAAGAAGCGGGTTGAGCCCCCGGTGGAGCACCTCGACGAGCCGGTGCCCGACGAGGTGGCGGCGACCCCGTCCGGTCCGGTCAGCGTGGAGGCCTACCGCGCCGCGCTGCTCGCGGTGATCGAGCCGCAGTCGCCGATCGGTCTGGGCGTCCTGGACGCTTTCGGCCGCCGGCTGTGCGAGGACATCGTCGCCGACATCGACCTACCCACCTTCACCAGCGCGTCCGTGGCCGGGTACGCGGTCCGGGCCGCCGACGTGGCGGCCGCCTCGGCGTACGCCCCGGTCCGGCTGCCCGTCCTGGACACCCTGGACTCGCCGGCCTACCGCGGCGCGCCGCTGTTGGAGCGCACCGCCGTCCGGGTGGCGGTGGGGGCACCGATCCCCGAGGGGGCGGACGCGGTGGTTCCGCTGGAGCAGACCGGCGGCGGCGAGCTCGAGGTGGAGGTCCGGGTTGCGATCGCCGCCGGGCAACATCTGCGGCTGGCCGGCTCGGACATCTCCGACGGCACCCTGCTGCTGGAGCGCGGCCGCATTCTGGACGCCGGCGCCATCGGGCTGCTGGCCGAGGTGGGGCTGGACAAGGTGCTGGTGCGGCAGCCGCCCCGCGTGGCCGTGCTGACCGTCGGCTCCGACCTGGTGCCGCCGGGCCTTCCGTTGGCCTCGCGAGCCCACCGCTACGACGCCACCACCACCCTGATCTCAGCTGCGGCAAGGGCGGATGGCGCCCGGGTCTTCCCCGCGGGCACCTTCGGCGACGATCCGGCGGTGCTCCGCGAGGCGCTCACCGAGCAACTCATCCGGGCCGACCTGATCGTGGTGGTCGGCGGCCTGGACGGCACCCTGCCCGAGGTGCTGGCCGGGCTGGGCGAGACCACCGTCCGCCAGGTCGCCCTGCATCCGGGCAACGCCCAGGCGTTCGCGCTGATCGGTGACGACCGGACGCCGGTGATCGCGTTGCCGGGCGGGGCGTCCTCGGCCTTCGTCGGCTACCAGGCGTTCGTCCGACCGGCGCTGAACCGGCTGCAGGGCGAGCCGAACGAGCTGCCGCGCAGCGAGACCCTGCCGGCCCGGGTGGCGCTGCATGGACACGCCGACGCCACCGAGCTGATCCCGGCCATCATCACCGAGCGCGGGGTGGAGCCGTGCGGTGTCGCGGGTGCGGATCTGGCCTACGACGTGGCCCGGGCCGATGCGCTGATCGTGCTGCCGCCGCGCACCCGCCTGGTGCCGGCCAACTCCGACGTCGAGGTGTGGGTGCTGACACCACCGCGGACGTGAGTACGGTGCCCGGCTGGCCCGTCGAATTGCGCCACGGACCGGTCACCCTGCGTCCGTGGCGATTGACCGATCGCCGGGCCTGGGACGAGGTCCGGCGCCGCAACGCCGGCTGGACCGGCCCCTGGGACTCGACCAGGCCGCCGGAGTCGATCGAGCCACCGCTGACTTTCGCCGGCATGGTGCGGCAGTTCAACAAGCGAGCCCGGCAGGGCAGCATGCTGCCGTTCGCGGTGGACTACCTGCCGCCGGAGCAGCGGCGCCCCGCTCTCGCCGGGCAGCTGACCATCTCGGGCATCACCTACGGCTCCGCCAGCTGGGCACAGGCCGGGTACTGGGTGGACCAGCGCTGGGCCGGACGCGGGATCATCCCGACCGCGCTCGCGCTGGCCGCGGACTACTGCTTCTTCACCCTGCGGCTGCACCGGTTGGAGGTGGCCATTCGCCCGGAGAACGTCCGCAGCCTGCGGGTGGTGGAGAAGCTCGGCTTCCGGCACGAGGGCTTCCGGCCTCGCTACATGCATGTCGCGGGGGACTGGCGCGATCACGAGATGTTCGCCCTGCACGCCGACGAGGTGGGGCCTGGGCTGCTCGCCCGGCTGGAGAATCTGCCCTGATCACAGCGGGTTGGGGACGATCGGACGACACTCCGCGGGTTCTCCGGCGACGCGCCGGGGGCACCCCGTAACGTGCGGGTGTGGGTTTGACGGGAGTGATCTTCGGCGTGATCGCCGCGGCGTGGCTGGTCTATCTCGTGCCCTATTTTCTGCGGCATCATGCCGATCCGCATGCCGACGAGGTGGATCCCGCGGCGCCGTTCTCGGCGTCCGTCACCATCGTTCGGCGGGGCGTGTCGCTGGCCACCGCAGAGGAGGGCGCGGCGGTGGTGTCGACGCCGCTGACCCGGCGCGCCGCGTTGTACGAGCTTTACCAGATCGATCAGCAGGCGGCCGCACGCCGGCGCCGGGTGCTGCTGGTGCTCACCCTGGCCCTGCTGGGTGCGAGCGTTCCGGCCGCCCTCGGCTGGCTGGCCTGGTGGGCGCCGATCATCCCGGCCGGCCTGCTGCTGGTGTTCGTCGTGGTCGCCCGGTTCAGCGTCCGTGCCATGCGCCGCGACCTGGACGCCCGCGCCCGGCGGATCCGTGCGGCCAGCGACGAGCAGACGGTGGCGATCGCGGTGCTGGCCGAGGACGACGGCGGCGCCGAGGCGTCCATCGAGCTCACCGCCCCGGTGTCCCGCCCCGGTTCGCTGTGGGACCCGATCCCGATCACCGCACCCACCTACGTGTCGAAGCCGCTGGCGCCGCGGACGGTGCGCACCATCGACCTCTCCGCTCCGATCCGGCCGGCCAGCACCGTCCCGGTGACCGCCGACCCGCTGCCCGACCGAGTCGCGGACGAGGGCGACGAGCGGCGCGCCGTCGGGGAGTGACCCTCCCCAAGATGAACCAACGGCGACTCAGTGCTAGAGTCGTCCGTGCTCGTTGAGCACCTGGGGCTATGGCGCAGTTGGTAGCGCGTCTCGTTCGCAATGAGAAGGTCAGGGGTTCGAATCCCCTTAGCTCCACCCAGTTGCTCTTATCAAAAGTGCAGATCGACGCTTGCGAGGCCGTCCGCGAGGGCGGCCTTAGTCGTCTCCGGGCGCGCGGTCAACCCTGGGCTGGTCGGGAGTTCTGCTGGCGGCAGCATGTGGTTTGAGTAGGTTCTCCTTGCTTCCTCGCCGGAGGGGTTCTACTACGGCGACTTGGGTTTGCCGGGGTCTCATCTGGGTTGGGTGATGCTGGCGAAGGGCTCGTTGAGCTCGGCGCGGATCTGGCCGGGTTCGGGGCCGAGGAAGATCCCGGCGAAGATGGCGCGGTTGAGTTGCTTGCGCACCGTGGCCGGCGCATCGGTGTAGGTGGCGTGGACGTCTTGCAGCAGGTCGAGGGCGTCGCGGACGCGTTGCCGGATCTCGGTGTTCTCTGACTCCAGCTTCGCCTTCTCGCGCACGAGGCTCGCCTGTTCAGTGTTGAGCCGTCGCTGGTGGGTGCGGAACAGCTCGCGAGGGATGGCGTCGGCGTAGTATGCCTCGAGCAGCTTGGCCTGATTCGTCTCGACCGTCCGGGCGTCGACCGTGATCTGCGTGAGTCGTTCGTCGTTGACTGCCTGCTGCCGGTGGAGCTTGGCGAGCACAATCTGTTCGATGCGTTCACGCTGGCCGGAGTCCAGCTCGATCGTGCGGTAGAGGTCCTCGACCCGCTGCTCGACCTGGGCGATCGGCAGGGCCTTGCGTTGCTGGCAGATGGTGTCGCGGCGTCGGTGGCAGACGAAGTACTCGTAGACCCGGCCGGTCCTGGTCCGCGTGTGCTGCACGATCAGCCGCCTGCCGCACTCGATGCAGAAAACGGTGCCTTTGAGGTAGTGGTCGTGCTGACGTGAACGTTCCCCGTTACGACGACTGGTGAGGATGTCCTGGACGGTCGCCCAGGTCACCGCGTCGATCAGGGGATCGTGCCGCCCGGGATGTTCGATGCCGTTGTGGACGACGACGCCCTTGTAATACGGGCGGCGGAGCAGGCGGTGCAGCCCGTTCACAGTCAACGGTCCCGCTGGGGTGTTCGGTCCGGGTCTGGTCGTCATGCCCCGTGATTCCATCTCGGTGGCCAGGCGGGTGACGCTCCATTCGCCGGTGGCGTAGGCGTGGAAGGCCCAGATGACGTGCTCGGCCCGTTCCGGGTCGATCGTGATGGTGCGGACCTCACGGCCATCGTCGAAGCGCCGCTGGTTGAGGTAACCGAGCGGTGCCCGTCCGGGTGTTCCTCCGTGGATGGCCTTCTGTCGCATTCCCTTCATCACCTCGGTGGCGAGGTTCTGGGAGTAGAACTCCGCGATGGACGCCATGATCCCGTGCAGCAGCCTCCCGCTCGGTGTCGTGCTGATCGCCTCTGTTGTAGAGACCAGGTACGCGCCCGTGCCCTGGATCGTCTTCGTGATGGCCGCGTCGTCGGCGCGGTTGCGGGCGAGGCGGTCGATCTTGTGCACGATGACGAAGTCCACCGGCCGGTCCTGGATGTACTCCAGCATCCGCTGCAACTCGGGCCGCTCCAGCGATCTGCCGGAGCGGCCACGCTCGACGAACTCCGCCACGACGAGGGCGCCCATCTCCAGCGCCCGCCGCCGGTTCGCCTCTCGCTGCGCTGGGATCGACAATCCCTCCGGCTCAGAACCGCGCCGGGCTTGATCGAGGGTGGAGACACGGACATAGGACACGGCCCGAAGCGGAGACAACGAGCTCTCGGTGACGGTTGCAGTCATACCCCAAACGTTCTCGGGGCGTGGGCGGTCAGCTGTGATCGTGCTGGCGGATCAACGCCATAGCCTTGAACCATGTACACCCCGTGGGCGTCGAGCGCGGCAGCGCGCAAGACGATGCAGGGCAACCGCGGCCGAGATACCAAGGCCGAGCTGGCTGTACGTCGCCTCGTGCATGCGCGTGGCCTGCGCTACCGGGTCAACGCACGACCCGAGCAAGATCTGCGTCGGACTGCCGATCTGCTGTTCACGCGGGTGCGGGTCGCCGTGTTCATCGACGGCTGCTACTGGCACGGCTGCCCGGATCACTTCTCCATGCCGGCGACGAATCTGGACTACTGGGAAGCAAGATCGGTCGGAACCGGCGCCGTGACCTCGAGACGACTGCGTTGCTGGAAGAACGCGGCTGGACGGTCTTGCGGTTCTGGGAGCACGAGGCACCAGCCTCGGTCGCGGACAGCATCGCCGAGACGATCCGATCGCGCCGAGACGTCACTGGCTGAGGTCGGCCAGTGCGCTGGTCCAGTCGTCGGTGATGGTCTGGATCGGAGCGAGACGGTCAGGGAAGTCCTTGTGCGTGGTCATGCGTGATGTCAGTCCATAACGGAACTCCCAACGACCAGTGGGAGAGAACAAGCACGCCGCGACGACATCGAACCCGTCGGCCGGGTAGAACCGTGAGGCAGGGTCGCCCTTGGAGGCGCGAGTCTTCTGCACCTCGACCTTGAACGCGCCACTGGCGGAGGTCTTTGGGCTCGCGTTCTTGCACTCCACCCGGAGATGGCGGCCGTCGGTCAGAGTGACGTTGAAGTCGTGCATCGCGTCCACGTCAAGCCGTTCTACTGTGGCGACGCCCGGCGCGTCCTCGAGCAGCTGCTCCAGGTGATACTCGGCCACCCCGCCGCGGACGGCGACCGAGAGCCGGTTGCGGCCACCGATGATGTCCAGGATCTGCTCGCTGGTGAGTGCGAACTGCTCCTCCAGCACGTGTCGGCGCGGCAGGTCGTCGACGATGGACTTTTCGGCAAGAGTGACGGCGGCGGCGTACCGCAGAGGTGGGTCCAGACGTAACGACGTCGCGCGGCGTTCCAGGCGGGCGTAGTCGATCAGACGATCGGGGGTGAACGCGACGACGGTTTCCAGGCTGGTGGGGGAACGTGGCTCGGATCGTTTTGTGCCAGCCCGATTGACCTTCTCCCACACGTGCCAGCCGGAGGCTTTCGCCTGCTCGATCTCAGCGTCCTTGGCGTAGAAGGAGATGCCCATCGGCAGTGGATCCCACAGATTCGCGTCCAGCCCAAGGAGCACGCCATCGACCAGGTCGATCCCCAGGATCATGCTCACGTCCACACCCGCGAAGTCGCGTCCGACTGGGTGCTCTCGCTTCCACGACTCCTCCGAGCCGTAGCGAAGCTGACCGCGAATCTCATCGGCGGGGCGGTTCTTGATCGTGTTTCGCGTGATCCGGAAGGGATAGACGAGCATCCCGATCCGTTCGTCGGAGTCGAGCTGTACGCCCAGGTAGACCGGGGCCCGGTGCGGGTCGCTCGCGTACAGGACCCGACCACCGGAGGCCTTGACCGCCTCGATGAGGAACGCGTGCAAGTCAGCGCGGCCCTGCACCCGGTAGACCTCGCCGAAGGCGCGGCCGGCAAGTGTCTGCTCCTCCACGGGTATCCTCTCATCCCGACTTGTCCACAGAGTTCGCCGGTCGAGCTGGGCATGTCGGTGGCTCCCGGCAGACTCCTCTCGACGATACTGGTGATGCACGCACCGCCCGCAGACGCCGGGCCGTGCGTGCACGTATAGGAACGAGGTGGCATATGGGCGAGCAGCTCCCGGTGGTGAGCTTGTTCTCCGGCGCAGGAGGGCTTGACCTCGCTGTCGAGCGCGCCGATGCCGAGCCCCTGGACTCGAGCGACCCGGGCACCGGCCTGCTGCGAGTCTCGGTCGCGACGGACTACAACGAGCCGGCGCTGCAGACTCTCAAGGCGAACTTCCACGACGCTGCCACCCTCACCGGCGATATCCGACAAGTCCCCACCGCGCAGATCCTCGACACGGCCGGCCTGCGCGCCAAGGAGCCGGTCCTCGTGGTCGGCGGCCCGCCGTGCACTCCGTTCTCCAAGTCTGGGTTCTGGCTGGAGCAGAAGCGCGAGAGCCGCGATCCCAACGCCTCACTGCTCGACGAGTACGTCCGGGTCGTGCGCGAGTCCCGCCCAGAGGCGTTCATCTTGGAGAACGTCCAGGGCCTGACCTACAAGACCCACAAAGCACAGTTCGAGCGCCTGCTCAAAGGGCTTGGCGAGCTGGGCTACAACCCGCAGTGGAAGGTGCTTCTCGCCGCTGACTACGGGGTTCCTCAGTTGCGGCGCCGCGTGTTCGTCGTCGGACGACGCGATGGCGAGAAGTTCGAGTTCCCCGAACCGACTCACTCCGGGTGGAGTGAACGCGACCGTAAGATCGACACGACCAAGATCCCGCACGTCACCGCGGCACAGGCCTTCGCCAACCTGCCCCGGCTCGTGCCCGCCTCGCTCGACGAGATCGTCGACGGTCAGTACGGCGAACTCGCCGCTGAGGTTCCACCCGGGCAGAACTATCTCTGGCACACCGAACGCTACGACGGCCGCAACCACTTCGAATGGCGCAGCCGCTACTGGACCTTCCTGCTCCGCCTGGATCCCAACCGACCCTCAACGACCCTCCAGGCCCAGCCCGGCCCGTGGGTCGGCCCGTTCCACTGGGAGAACGTCCTCACCGCCTCTGGCGAAGAAAGAGCACGTAGGCTTCGCGTCAACGAGATGCTCCGACTCATGTCCTTCCCCGATGACTTCAAGATCGACGGCACCCGTTCCGACGTCCAACGTCAGCTCGGCAATGCTGTCCCGCTAGAACTCGGCAAAGCCGTCGTTCGAGCGTTGATAGACCAGCTCGGTTACCTCGATCGACGGCAGGCGGTTCGTGACGTTGTGTTCGCGTGAGCCGAGGCAGTGTGAGTATGCTTCGTCGACTTGATTTGAAGGATTCCTGGCGCTCTCTCGCCCGGGGCTTCTGGCCGGACGATCTTCCGTTGGGTGGCCGCACAGTTGTGTACGGCCACAACGGAAGCGGCAAGTCGACACTGTCCGAGCTTCTCCTCAGTCTCGCCGAGGGGGGCTGCGCCACGGGCGTGGTCTGGGAGGACGAACAAAAGCACCGCAACAACATCCGCGTCGGTGGTGCAAGTCCCTCGGCGTCCATGGCGGTGTTCACCCGCAAGTGGGTCGAGGCCAACCTGTCTGCTTTCCTCGACGGTGCCGGTGCCACGGCGATCGTGACCCTTGGCAAAGAGGCTATCGATGCGAAGGAGGAGGAACACCGACTCGTCGAGGAGATCGGCGAGCTTCGAGACGAAGCCGCGGAGGCCACCAAGCAGCAGAAGGCCGCCGACGACAAGGTCGAAAAGCTGGCCCGCGGCCTCCAGGATCGCATCGTGTCTGAGCTCAAGGAGTTTGACTACAGCCACTTCACGAAGAACCGCTATTCCGTGCCGAAGGTCCAGGACGACCTGCGCAAGTACAAGGGCCAGTTCCCAGACAGCAACGCGCACGCTGAGGCACTCAAACGGCTTGGAGAGGCTGCGCCGTCGCCCGTGCCGGAGATCGTCGCTCCGCCCACTGGCATCGCCGGCCTGCTGGTCAGTCTTCCCGAGACATTGGCCGAGACGCCCACCCGAGTTGCCATCAAAGCGCTAGAAGGCAACCCGGCGGCTCAGACATGGGTTGAGCAAGGTCTCATACTGCACGAAGGCCTGAACCACTGTCTGTTCTGCGCCGGGGAGATCAGCGGCGATCGGCGTGATCAGTTGGCTCGTCATTTCGATGAGAGCTGGCTCCAGATCCGCAGCCAGGCGAAGAGGCTGCTGGATGCCGTCGTGGGCGAGAAGAAAGAACTCGTCGCCTGGCATGCTGCTCTGCCGGCGGTGGCGAGCTTGGCGAGTGAACTCCGGCCGGTCTACGAGGGCGCCGTGGAGCGAGCCAAGGCCGATGTGGATGATCGCGTTGTCGCGCTCGTGGCCGTTGAAGAGGCGCTCAACGACAAGATCGCGGACCCCAGCGGTACCCCCAGTGTCCCAGAGTGGTCATCGCTCAACACGACTCCATCCACCACAGTGCTTGCCCAGGCTGTCATGGAGCACAACGACCGGGCCCGACGTCACGCGGAGGTCACCGCGGAACGCAAGCAGACGGTTCTGGATCATCTGGTCGGATCCCAGAGCGAAGCCTTCCGAGCGCTTGAAAAGCAGGCAAAGGAGCTGGCAGCCAAGAGTCAGACCGCCAAGGATGCTGCAGACCTGGCCGAACGGCGTCTGGATGAGGTGCGTCAGGCACAGTTCACGACGAAGGACATGGCTGACACTCTGACCCGTGACCTGGCCCGCGTTTACGGCAAGGATCACCTCAGTGTTGCAGTCACGTCGGATGGCAAGTCGTATGCCTGCCGTCGCGGGAACGAGCCGGGTACGGATCTCAGCGATGGTGAGCGGACGACCCTGTCGTTGCTGTACTTCCTGCGGAAGTTGGAAGACGAGCAGACTCCTGGCGGTGACCGGTCGCAGCGAATCGTAGTAATCGACGATCCGTCCAGCTCGCTCGACCGGGAAGCTCTCTTCGCGACCCATCAGTGGCTGATCGATACGCTCAAGGGCTTCGGCCAGTACATCATCTTGACCCATGATTTCAGCTTGCTGCGGCTATTCATCAAGTCCCACAAGAGCGTCTGGGGCAAGTCGATGAGTCAGATCAAGAAGAACGATGTCGACGAGATTCGCTTCCCGAAGGTCTCGTTCCTAGAGATGTACGCGGCCTCGATCGACGGCGAGCGTCGCTCTCGCGTCGGTAGACTCCCACGCGTCCTGCTCAACAACACATCGGAGTACGCCTACCTCTTCTCGATGGTGATGGTCGGGATCGCTGACTCCGAGGACCACGAACGCCTCTTCCTGCTACCGAACGCCGCTCGCCGCGTCCTGGAGGTCTTCGCCAGCTACAAGGCGCCTCACCGCACCGACTTCCTTCAACAACTCGAAGCTTTGGTGGAGTCTCAGGAAGGCGAGCCCTACCGTGACGTGTACGACTTCTGCAATCGCTTCTCACACGGCGAGGGAAACGAGAGCATTGACGTGCTCGACGCCCGGGCCGTCCACGGGCAGATCCGCCGATGCATGGAGCTCCTGCGCGCAGTTGACAGCGAGCACTTTGAGCGCATGTGCGCGGGCGCCGGGATTGATGTCGCTGCGCTCGCATGACTGGTCTTGGCACATGGTTGCGCAATAGGCGAGAAGCCGCGTCGCGCTACCGACGAACTCGCGCTGTCTGGAGGGATCGTCGTCGGGCGTCGATGGGATACTGGATGCGACAGCCACGGTAGGAAGGAAGCGTCGTGCCGAGAGTCCCCCGGATGCCTTCGCAGGCGAAGTTGCGCAGCGACCTGCGAAAGCTCGAGCAGGCCGGCCGCAAGCTCAAGAGCGCGGCGAACGATCTCGATCGCCAGGCCAAGCGCTCCGACCGCGAGCTTCGACAATTGCAGTCGCGGCTCCGGTCCAACGCAACCCGGTCGCGGCCGGTCGTCCACTACACGCCTGACCAGGTTCGCCATCTCGAACCTACGAGCGACGCCCTCCGCCAGCTTCATGAGCGAAAGCCCGACCTGCGGGACGTGTTCCTCTGCCACGCATGGCCGGATCGGAACGATTCTGCCAGGGAGCTTCACGATCACCTCGAGAGTTTCGGCGCTTCTGTCTGGTTCAGCGAGAAGGATGTCCGGCTTGGAGAACCACTCACACGCCGGATCGACCAAGGTCTACGAGACTCGAAACTGGGGGTGGTGCTGGTCACGCCCAACATGATCCAGTCGCTGCGGAACGAAGGAATCGCTGACAAGGAACTCGCCGCGCTACTCCGCACAAACCGGGTCATTCCGGTCCTTCACGGTCTTTCATTTGATGAACTGAATGATGAGAGTCCGCTCCTTGCGTCCCGCGCGGGGCTATCGACCGAGGAGAACTCGCTCGAGGAGATCGCCGCTATGATCGCCGACACCATCGACCGGTCAGAGGCCACACCCGAGGACGCATGACGATCCGAGATCGACTGCGGACTATCACCGCAGACGCCGCGTGTGCTCCCACACCGTCGCTCGGTGGATGCCGAACCGCTTGGCTATCGACATCACGCTCTCGCCGCTCGCCCGAGCGGTTCTAATAGCTTCTACTTCCTTCTCCGTGAGGTCGGTTCTAGTACGTCTACTAGGGTTCTTGACGACGTCGAATCCCACGTCGAAGACGAGCGGCGGCGACGTCACGGTGGCTGAAGATCCCTGGATCCACGCGGAATCAAGGCGATCCAGCCGTCGCATGAGGTTCATGTTGGGTACCTTAGAGACCACCACTTCAGACGTACTGGAACACCTGGCACTGGGATGCTCTGCGCCCCAGTCCCAACCGTGTTGGGTCTGTCAGACTCGAAGCAGCGGTGAGCATCTGCTCGAGCCGGACAGCTGGAAGCGTTGCTTATTCCGCGCTTGATCTAGTTGGCTGCGGATCGTTGTGCTAGTGAGTCGAAGACCTCCTCGGGAAGTTCGACCGATGCGAGGGCCTCGAT
>NZ_JASGDE010000009.1:0-3388 GCF_047607385.1 Micropruina sp. | reverse complement strand
GAGCTGACCCACCGGGTCGCGATCGATCGACGCCGGGTCGAGGCCGCCGATGTGCTCCACACCGGCCCGTGCCGCTTCGGCGAGCAGGTCGAGCCCCCGCTGGCAAGGAGGTCTCGACAAGCTCGACCGACGATCTCCGCGGCGGGCACCGCGCGGGCAGGCCGGGCGCGATTGGTAGTCTCCTGCCGTCAAGGAACCTCCCGGCTTGAAGGGGCACGATGAGTCCGATCATCTACACGCACACCGACGAGGCGCCGCTGCTGGCGACGTACTCCTTCCTGCCGATCGTCCGGGCCTACGCCGCGGCCGCGGGCGTCGAGGTGGAGACCCGCGACATCTCCCTGGCCGGACGGATCATCGCCCAGTTCCCCGAGCGGCTGACCGACGAGCAGCGGCTGCCGAACGCGCTGGCCGAGCTCGGTGAGCTGGCCAAGACCCCGGACGCCAACATCATCAAGCTGCCCAACGTGAGCGCGTCCATGCCGCAGCTCAAGGCCGCGATCGCCGAGCTGCAGGGCAAGGGCTACGACCTGCCCGACTACCCGGACAACCCGGTCACCGCCGAGGAGACCGAGGCCAAGGCTCGCTACGACAAGGTCAAGGGCAGCGCGGTCAACCCGGTGCTGCGCGAGGGCAACTCCGACCGCCGCGCCCCCGAATCGGTCAAGAACTACGCCCGGCAGCACCCGCACTCGATGGGTGCCTGGAGCGCCGATTCGGCGACCAACGTGGCGACCATGGACGCCGACGACTTCCGGCACAACGAGAAGTCGGTGGTGATCGAGGCCGACGACGACCTGCGCATCGAGCTGGTGCCGTCCGACGGCGGCGAGACGGTCGTGCTCAAGGCATCGGTGCCGGTGCTGGCCGGCGAGGTCGTCGACAGCACGGTGATGCGCGCCGAGGCGCTGCAGCGCTTCCTGCGCGAGCAGATCGCCCGCGCCAAGGAGGCCGACGTGCTGTTCTCGGTGCATCTCAAGGCCACCATGATGAAGGTCTCCGACCCGATCATCTTCGGGCATGTGGTGCGGGCATTCTTCCCCGCCACCTTCGCCCAGTACGGCGATGCGCTGGCCGCGGCCGGACTCAGCCCCAACAACGGCCTGGGCGGCATCCTGGCCGGCCTGGACGCGCTCCCCGACGGCGCCGCCATCAAGGCCTCCTTCGAGCGGGAGCTGGCCGACGGGCCGGCGCTGGCGATGGTCGACTCCGACCGCGGCATCACCAACCTGCACGTGCCCTCCGACGTGATCGTGGACGCGTCCATGCCGGCGATGATCCGGATCGGCGGCCACATGTGGGGCCCGGACGGCAAGGAGGCCGACACCCTGGCGGTGATCCCCGACTCGTCGTACGCCGGCGTCTACCAGGCCGTGATCGACGACTGCCGCGCCCACGGCGCCTACGACCCGGCGACCATGGGCTCGGTGCCCAACGTCGGGCTGATGGCGCAGGCCGCCGAGGAGTACGGCTCGCACGACAAGACCTTCGAGATCGGCCAGGCCGGCACCGTCCGGGTGGTCACCCGGGCCGGCGATGTGCTGATCGAGCACACCGTGCAGGCAGGCGACATCTGGCGCGCCTGCCAGACCAAGGACGTCCCGATCCGCGACTGGGTGAAGCTGGCGGTGACCCGGGCTCGCGCCACTGGCGACCCGGCGATCTTCTGGCTCGACGAGAGCCGCGCCCACGACCGCAACCTGATCGCCAAGGTCGAGACCTACCTGCGCGATGCCGAGCTCGTCGGCGACATCACCGGGCTGGACATCACCATCGCCTCCCCCATCGAGGCCACCAAGGTGTCGGTGGATCGCATCCGGCACGGCAAGAACACCATTTCGGTGACCGGCAACGTGCTGCGCGACTACAACACCGACCTGTTCCCGATCCTCGAGGTCGGCACGTCGGCCAAGATGCTGTCGGTGGTTCCGTTGATCAACGGCGGCGGGCTGTTCGAGACCGGTGCCGGCGGGTCGGCGCCCAAGCACGTCCAGCAGCTGGTCAAGGAGAACTACCTGCGCTGGGACAGCCTGGGCGAGTTCCTGGCGCTGGCCGAGAGCTTCGCCAAGTACGGGCAGGTCACCGGCAACGCCTCGGCCCAGGTGCTCAGCGAGACCCTGGATCGGGCCACCGGCACGTTCCTGAACGAGAACAAGTCGCCGGGACGCCGGCTCGGCACCATCGACAACCGCGGCAGCCACTTCTACCTGGCCATGTTCTGGGCCGAAGAGCTGGCCGGGCAGAGCGACGATGCGGCGCTGGCCGCCCGGTTCGCTCCGCTGGCCGCCACGCTGCGCGAGCAGGAGGCGACGATCAACGCCGAGCTGCTCGCGGTGCAGGGCTCCCCCGCCGACCTCGGTGGCTACTACCGGCCCGACGATGCGTTGACCAGCGCCGTGATGCGTCCCTCGGCGACCCTGAACGCCGCCATCGAGGCACTCGCGCGGTGATCGACTCCAACCACTGGCTGCTGACCCTTGCCTGCGACGACCGGCCCGGCATCGTCCATGCCGTCACCGGCGCTATTGCGGAGGCCTACGGGAACATCACCGAGCTGCAGCAGTTCAGTTCGGCGGAATCGAACCGGTTCTTCATGCGGGTGCAGGTGCAGTCCGGCTTCGACCGCTCGGTGTTCGAGCACGCGTTCACCCCGATCGCGGCGTCCATGGGGGCCGAATGGGTGCTTGACTACGTCGGACGCCCCCGCCGGACGTTGATCCTGGCGTCCAAGATGGGGCACTGCCTGAACGATCTGCTGTTCCGGGCCCGGTCTGGCTACCTGCAGATCGAGGTGCCGCTGATCCTGTCCAACCATCCCGAGCTGCGCGACCTGGCCAGCTTCTACGGCGTCCCGTTCGAGGACCATGTGGTGCTGCCCGGAACCAAGGCCGCCTTCGAGGCCCGGGTGTTGGAGGCGGTCGAACAGCACGACATCGAGTTGGTGGTGCTGGCCCGCTACATGCAGATCCTGTCGCCGGAGTTGTGCGAGCGGCTGGCCGGACGAGCGATCAACATCCACCATTCGTTCCTGCCCGGCTTCAAGGGCGCCAACCCCTACCGCCAGGCGCACAGCCGCGGCGTGAAGTTGATCGGAGCGACCGCGCATTTCGTCACCGCCGACCTGGACGAGGGCCCGATCATCGAGCAGAACGTGCGCCGGGTGGATCACACCGTGGACGTCCCGGAGTTGGTGGCGATCGGTCAGGAGCAGGAGTCCCGCACCCTGACCGACGCGGTGAAGCTGTTCGCCGAGCACCGGATCATGGCCGACGGCCAGCGCACGGTGATCTTCCGCTGAACCCCTACCGAACGCTCGCCTAACTATTTGGGGCTCGCTGAATTCCGCGAGCCCCAAATAGTTAGGCGAGCGTTGGGTAGGGGTTCAGCG
>NZ_JASGDE010000008.1:0-6379 GCF_047607385.1 Micropruina sp. | reverse complement strand
CGCTCGCCTAACTATTTGGGGCTCGCTGAATTCAGCGAGCCCCAAATAGTTAGGCGAGCGCTGGGTTCGGGGTTCGGGGTTCGGGGTTCGGGGTTCGGGGTTCGGCACTACCGTGAGGCCATGGACGTCCTGCTGCTCGGCACCGGGGCCTCGGACGGCGTCCCGAACGCCTGGTGCACCTGCCCAACCTGCGCGGAGGCCCGGACGTCCGGCGCGATCCGGACCAACAACGCAGCCCTGGTCGACGACCGGTTGCTGCTGGACTGCGGACCCGAGGCGCCCCGGCAGGCCCAGCGCGCCGGACGCGACCTGTGCGGCGTCCGGACGGTGCTGGTCACCCACGCTCACGACGACCATCTCGACCCGTCGTTCCTGATGCACCGCGGCTGGGTGAACGAGCGACCGCTGCAGGTGATCGGGCCGGCACCGGCGATCGCCCGCTGCGTGGACTGGCTGGCGCCGGATCAGCAGGGGGTCACGCTCAGCACCGTCACCGCCGGCGACGAGTTCACTGTGGACGGGTACCGGGTGCTGGTGCTGCCGGCCACCCACCATGCGCTCGGCGAGGCCGTGCTGTACGCGGTGGACCGTGACGGACGCCGGCTGCTGTATGCCACCGACACCGGCCCCTGGAAGCCCCGGGCCCTGGAACTGCTGGCCGGCTGGCGCTTCGACCTGGTGCTGCTGGAGCAGACCTTCGGCGATGCCGTCCCGCCCGGTGAAGGGCACCACACCTTCGCCAGTTTCGGTGCCGCCGTGGACGACCTGCGCCGCATCGGCGCGGTGGACGCCGGCACCCGGTTGCTGGGCATTCATCTCAGTCACAGCAACCCGCCACTGGACGAGCTGACCCGCCGGATGGCCGAACTCGGCGCCGAGGTTCACCCGGATCTGACGCTGCTGAAGATCTGAGGTCGAGCCGTCTCCCGGTTCTCCCGCCGTCCTGCCGACCGGGTCTCCCGACCCGAGCTACCGACCGCTCTCCCCACCCGACCTACCAACCATCCACCCCACCCGACCGTCCTTCCCACCCGGCCTGCCGACCGTCCTCCGACCCGACCTGCCACTGTCCTCCCCAGCCGGCCTGCCACCAGGCCAGGCCCGTCGACCACCCCTGCCCACCCGGCCTACCGACGGTCGATCGCGCGATCGGCCAATGGGTCGCAGGTTGTGCTACTGCTTTCGGGTTATTTCCCGAAAGCAGTAGCTGGACCCGAAAGCTGTGGTCGATCGCGCGATCCGCAGCCGGTAGGCCGGGTGGGCCAACCGGGTGGGACGGGTATGGAGCGGGCAAAGCCGGGTGGGACCGGTCTGACCGGGCACAGCCAGATGGGACGGGTCCGGGCGGTCGCAGCCGGGTGGGACAGGTCCGGGTATGCCGGAATCGCGCCCCAGGGGAACCGACATCTGATTCTGAACACTTCTCACCGCACGGGCACACGATGAGGATGTGCTCCCGACCGAACTCACCCAACGTCCACTGTTCGCCGTCACGGACGCCCGCGACTGCGGTGTGACGCCGCTCGACCTGCAACGCGCTCTGGCCACGCGTGCGGTGGTCCGTCTGAAACGCGGCTGGTACACCGCCGAGAACCTGCGCTATCCCGCCGACCGGCATCGGCTGCGGGTCCAGGCGGAACTCCGCGACCACCCCGAGACCATCCCCAGCCACTACTCGGCCGCTGTGCTGCTCGGCTATCCGGTGCATCGTCCGGACTGGTCGCGCGTGCACCTGATGCGGACGCAGCCCGGCCCGGCCCAGAGTCGGCCGACGGTGGTCATCCATCAGCGCGTCGGCGACGTATCCGTGATCGATCCTTCGCTGGTTGTCGCGCAGACCACTCTGACCTGCCCGACGTCGGGACTGATGGCCGCCGACCACGCGCTGCGCGCCGATGAGATCGTCCTCGATCACGTCGAGCGATGGTCACCGACGCTGGCCAATCATGCCGGACACTGCCACTTGCCGGTGGTGCTCCGGCTGGCGAACAAGCTCCGCGAATCAGCCCTCGAGTCGCGGACCGCGATCAGCTTCGACCGCTGGGGCTGGGAGCTGGAACCCCAGTTCGAGATTCCCGGAACGCGGTACCGGGCCGACGCCCGGCTGCGCGGTACTCGGGTGCTGGTCGAGTGCGACGGACGCGGCAAGTACGACGAACCCGGCGCACAGCACCGCGAGAAGGTCCGCGAGGACGACATCCGGGCACTGGACTGGCAGGTCGTGCGGGTGACCTCCGAACTCCTGGACGACAGGAACACGCTGTTTCGCCGGGTGAAGGCCGCCATCGCTCGGGACACCCGGCACTGACACCGGCAGGACGCCTGCCTGGGATGCCGGGCAGGCGAGGTTCCGGCCCCGGAACCGACTGAGGGGCCAGGCACCCCGCACCCGCCGGTGGGTGTCACGCGCACCGCCGGCTATAACGCCTCCCTGCAAGCCGGGCCACGGAGTTGCCATCTTGCCGTGGAGTGATCGACCGGCACGGCACAGGACCTGGTGGACCTGCGAGCCGGGGCGGCGGAACTGCCCGTCCTCTCGTGGAGTGGCCGACCGGCGCGGCACTGGCCTGCTGGACCTGCCAGCCGGGGCGGCGGCGTTACCCATCCTGCCCCTCGCCGTCATGTAGCCGATCGCGCGATCGGCCAATGGTCGCAGGTCGTGCCACAGCTTTCGGGATATTTCCCGAAAGCAGTAGCTGGACCCGAAAGCTGTGGTCGATCGCGCGATCCGCAGCCGGGTGGGACGGTGCCAGGCCAGCCGGTGGAACGGTGCTGGGGTGAGGCGGTTCAGGACCAGCCGGGTGGGACGGTGCTGAGTGGGACGGTGCCAAGCCACCCGAGGTAGGACCGGCCCGGCCAGCCGATGGGAAGAGCCGCCGGGCGATCCCAGCAGCCTGTTGCGCTCGCCATCGGGTGTCACCAGCAGGCCGAGGCTGGCTTCTTACTCCAGGCCCCAGAAGATGTGGTCCATCACCAGCCGGGCACGCCGGGTGCGACGCCGGTACTCGTCCAGGAAGACGCTGGATTCGCCCTTGTCGTAGCCCAATAGCTGGGCAACAGCGGACGCCTCGCGCGGGTCGTTCGGAATGGTGTCGGACGCTCGCCCGCGGAGCAGCACGATGGCGTTGCGGATGCCGCTGGCCATCGTCCAGGCGTCCCGCAGCGCCGCGGCGTCCTCGGGCGAGATCAGGTCGGCAGCCTCCGCGGCGGCCAATCCGTCCAGCGTGGACGTGGTCCGCAACTCGGGCAGCCGGTCGCCGTGCTGCAGTTGCAGCAACTGCACCGCCCACTCCACGTCGGACAGCCCGCCCGGTCCGAGCTTGGTGTTGCGCAGCGGGTCGCTGCCGCGCGGGATCCGCTCCACCTCCATCCGGGCCTTCAGCTTGCGGATCTCGTGCACCTGCTGCCGGGCCAGCCCGCCGGACGGGTAACGCACCGCGTCGATCGCCCGCAGCAGCGCCTCCGACAGCTCGGCGTCGCCGGCACCGTGCGCGGCCCGCTGCAGGGCCTGCGCCTCCCAGATCGACGACCAGCGCTCGTAGTAGGCGATGAACGACGACAGCGAGCGCACCATCGGTCCGCCCTTGCCCTCCGGACGCAGGTCGACATCGATGTCCAGGGCCGGATCCGGACCCGCCTTGCTCAGCGCCGAGCGCAGCTCGGAGACCACCTGGGTGGCGATCTTGACGGCGTCCGGCCGATCGGTGTCCTCGATCACGAACATGGCGTCGGCGTCCGAGGCGTAGGAGAGTTCGTGGCCGCCCCAGCGGCCCAACGCGATCACCGCGATCCGCGGCGACCACTCGAACCGGCGGCGCACCACCTCGAGAGAGGCGTCGATGGTGGCGCTGAACAGCTCCGACAGCCCCGCCCCGACGGTGGCCAGGTCGATCAGGCCGAGCAGGTCGGCCATCGCGAGCCGCAGCAGCTCGCGGCGGCGCACCGCCCGGATGTGCTGCACCGCCACGTCCAGTTCGGCATGCCGCTTCGCCGAGGCCCGCATCTCGGCCAGGATCTCGCCGCGATCCCGGGCCCGCAGGGACGACTCGTCGATCAGCATGCCGACCGACTGCGGCGCCCGCATCATCAACTCGACCGTGTACCGGCTGGAGGACAGGATGCGGGCCAGCCGTTCGGCCATCGCGTCCCCGTCCCGCAGCGCCCGCAGGTACCAGGGGGTGCGGCCCATCGCCTCGGACACCTGCCGGAAGGCCAGCAGCGCGTGGTCGGGGTTGGGCCCGGCGCTGAACCAGCCGAGCATCGCCGGCAGCAGCTGCCGCTGGATCTCGGCCTGCCGGCTGAGCCCCTGGGAAAGCGCCTCGATGTGCCGCAGCGCCGCCTTCGGATCGGCGTAGCCGAGCGCCCGCAGCCGCACCTCGGCGCCGAAGCTGGTGAGCCGGACAGCCTCGGACGGGATCCGCGCCACCGCCTCCAACAGCGGCGAGTAGAACAGCCGCTGATGCAGGCCGAGCACCCGCCGGGTGGCGCCCCGCCAGCGGCTGCGCAACTCGTCCGCGTCCGCCATGCCGACACCGCGGGCCAGCCGGCGCAGGCTCAGCTCGTCCTCGGGCATCAGATGGGTGCGCCGCAGCTTCTCCAACTGGATCCGGTGCTCCAGCAGCCGCATCAACCGGTAGGCGGCGTCCAGGTCCTTGCCGTCGCCGCGTCCGACGTAGCCGAACTCGATCAGCCTGGCCAGCGCCGCCAGGGTGCCGCGCTGCCGGACCCGGTCGTCGGCGCGTCCGTGCACCAGCTGGATCAACTGGACGCTGAACTCGACGTCGCGCAGCCCGCCGGCGCCCAGCTTGATCTCGCGGTCGGCCTCCCGGGGCGGCAGCAGCGAGATCACCCGGCGGCGCATCGCCTGGGTCTCGGTGACGAACTGGTCGTTCTCGGCCACATGCCACACCATCGGCGCGACCAGGTCGACGAAGTCCTGGGCCAGCGCCAGGTCGCCGGCCATGCCACGGGCCTTGAGCATCGCCTGGAACTCCCAGTTCTTCGCCCACTTCTGGTAGTAGGTCGCGTGCGAGGAGAGGGTGCGCACCAGAGGCCCGGCCTTGCCCTCGGGACGCAGCGCCGCGTCGATCTGCCAGATCGTGCCGGCCGCGGTGTGCGCCGAACAGATCCGGCTCATCGCACCGACCAGCTTGGTGGCGGTGGTGACCGCGCGCGCGGTGTCGCAGACCGGCTCGCCGGACTCGTCGAGCGCGGCCTCGGCGATGTAGAGCACGTCGACATCGCTGAGGTAGTTCAGCTCCTGACCGCCGGTCTTGCCCAGTGCGACGATGCCGAGCCGGGCACACTCCCAGCCGGGCACCTCGCCGCGAGCCAGCGCGAGCGCCGTCTCCACGGTGGCGTCGGCCAGGTCGGCCAGCTCGGCGGCAACCTCGGGGAGCAGCTCCAGGGGGTCGTCCGCGGTCAGGTCGGCGGCCGCGATCCGCAGCAGCTCGCGCCGGTAAGCCCGTCGCAGGTCGTCGGAGCGGGCCGGATCGGCGACCGGTGAGCCGGCCGCGGGCTCGGCGCCGACGGCGTCCAGCAGGATCCGGCGCAGTTCGGCGGCGTCCCGGCGTCCGGACGGGGCGCGCAGCACGTCGGCGTCCAGCGGGTGCACGCCGAGATGCTGGTTGAGCGCCACGCTGGCACCCAGCACGCTGATCAGCCGGCGGGTCCAGGCACCGATGTTGGTGCCGAGATCCGCCAGCAGTCCTGGCCGTTCGCCGACCAGCCGGTCCAGGCCGTTGATCGCCAGATCCGGGTCGGCGCTGGCCAGGATCTCGGCAACCAGGTGGTCGCAGTTCTCACCGAGCTCGTCGTACCAGCCGTCCAGGATCGCCGCCGCCCGGTGCGGATCGCCGAAGCCGAGCCGAGCCAGGTTGCCCTCGGTCGTCGAGATGCGCCTCATGGCCGCGATGTTATCGTCGGGCGCGTGCCGTCCCGCCCGAACCGCCGGTCCCGTCCGCTCGACTGGGCCGAGTTGGACGCCCTGGCCGACCAGGGCGACGCGGCGGACGCCGCCCGGCTCGCCGCCGCGGTGCGGACGCTGTGCGCGCGGATCGCGTCCGACCATCCCGGACGGACGGTGGAACTGCGGGTGCCGCCCTACGCCGCCGTCCAGCTCGCCATCGGCGACGGCAGCACCCACCGCCGCGGCACCCCGCCCAACGTGGTGGAGACCGACGCCGCCACCCTGCTCGCCCTGGCCACCGGGCGGCTGACCTGGACGGACGCCCGGGCCGGCCACCGCGTCCGGGCCAGCGGTGCGCACAGCGACCTGTCGGTGTTGTTCCCGCTCCGCCCGGAGCACTACTAGGCCCTCCCTAATCAGTTCTGCCCTCCCGTCGACGGGAGGGCAGAACTGATTAGGGAGGGCCTAGTG
>NZ_JASGDE010000007.1:0-13575 GCF_047607385.1 Micropruina sp. | reverse complement strand
GCCGCTCGCCGGCCCCGACCGCGCCGTCCGGACGGGCCTGCCGCGGGCCCGCGACCGGGCGGACGCCGGCTACTTGGTCGCCGCCAGGGTCTGCCGGATCAGCTTCTTCAGGTCGGCGATCTCGTCGCGCAGCCGGGCCGCCAGCTCGAATTGCAGCTCCGCCGCCGCGCTGTGCATCTGCTCGGTCAACTCCTGCACCACCCCGGCCAGTTCGCTGGCCGGCATGCCCTCGGTGTTGCGCGGCTCGTGACTGCCCAGCGGCACCGGGGAGACCCCGCGCCGTCCGCCGGCACGGGTCACCAGCCCGGCGGTGTCGGCGTCCTCACGGGCCAGCATGTCGGTGATGTCGGCGATCTTCTTGCGCAGCGGCTGCGGGTCGATGCCGTGTTCCAGGTTGTAGGCCACCTGTTTGGCGCGCCGCCGGTTGGTCTCGTCGATCGCCGCCGCCATAGACGCGGTGATGCTGTCGGCGTACATGTGCACCTGGCCGTTGACGTTCCGGGCGGCCCGGCCGATGGTCTGGATCAGCGACCGCTCGGAGCGCAGGAAGCCCTCCTTGTCGGCGTCCAGGATGGCGACCAGGCTGACCTCGGGCAGGTCGAGGCCTTCGCGCAGCAGGTTGATGCCGACCAGCACGTCGTACTCGCCGAGCCGCAGCTCGCGGAGCAGCTCGATCCGCTTCAGGGTGTCGACCTCGGAGTGCAGGTACCGGGTGCGGATGCCGTTCTCCATCAGGTAGTCGGTGAGGTCTTCGGACATCTTCTTGGTCAGCGTGGTGACCAGCACCCGTTCGTTGCGTTCGGCGCGCTGCCGGATCTCGCCGATCAGGTCGTCGATCTGGCCCTTGGTCGGCTTCAGGATCACCTCGGGATCGACCAGGCCGGTGGGCCGGATCAGCAGTTCGACCGGTGGCCCGGAGCGGGCCATCTCGTAGGGACCGGGGGTGGCCGACAGGTACACCGTCTGCCCGATCCGGTCGCAGAATTCCTCGAAGGTGAGCGGACGGTTGTCCATCGCGCTGGGCAGCCGGAAGCCGTGCTCGACCAGGGTGCGTTTGCGGGAGGCGTCCCCCTCGTACATGCCGCCGATCTGCGGCACGCTGACGTGCGACTCGTCGATGACCAGGACGAAGTCGCTGGGGAAGTAGTCGAGCAGGCAGTTCGGGGCGCTGCCCGCGCCGCGTCCGTCGATGTGCCGGGAGTAGTTCTCGATGCCCGAGCAGGTGCCGATCTGGCGCATCATCTCGATGTCGTAGCCGGTGCGCATCCGCAGCCGCTGCGCCTCCAGCAGCTTGTGCTCGCCCTCCAGCTCGGCCAGCCGCACCTCCAGCTCGGACTCGATGCCGGTGATCGCCCGCTCCATCCGCTCCGGGCCGGCGACGTAGTGGGACGCCGGAAAGATGGCCGCCTCGGTGTCGATCGAGATCACCGTGCCGGTCAGCGGATGCAGCGTGGAGAGGGCCTCGATCTCGTCACCGAAGAACTCCACCCGGACCGCGTTCTCCTCGTACATCGGGAAGATCTCGACGGTGTCGCCGCGCACCCGGAAGGTGCCCCGGGTGCCGGCCAGGTCGTTGCGGGCGTACTGGATGTCGACCAGCGCCCGGAGCAGGGTGTCGCGGTCGCGCTCTTCTCCGACCCGCAGCCGGACCATCCGGTCGACGTACTCCTGCGGCGTGCCCAGGCCGTAGATCGCCGAGACGGTGGCCACCACGATGACGTCGCGCCGGGTGAGCAGCGAACTGGTCGCCGAATGCCGCAGCCGCTCCACCTCCTCGTTCAGCGAGGAGTCCTTCTCGATGTAGGTGTCGGTCTGCGGCACATACGCCTCGGGTTGGTAATAGTCGTAGTAGGAGACGAAATACTCGACCGCGTTGTCGGGGAAGAAGTTGCGCAGCTCGTTGGCGAACTGGGCCGCCAGGGTCTTATTGGGCTGCATCACCAGCATCGGACGCTGCAGCCGTTCGGCCAGCCAGGCCACCGTGGCCGTCTTGCCGGTGCCGGTCGCGCCGAGCACCACCACGTCGCTCTCGCCGGCGGTGATCCGACGCTCCAGTTCGTCGATCGCAGCCGGCTGATCGCCGGCGGGGACGAAGTCGGCCTGGACCTTGAACGGGGCCACCCGGCGCTGCAGATCGGTTGTCGGACGCATGACCGCAAGCGTAGGCGTCCCCGCTGACAGTTTCGGATCGGAGCCGGCCGGAGGTGTGCTCAGGGATCGTCCCGGCACGCACGTTGCCCTGGTTCAGGCTCATTCACCGGGTTTGAACCGAGTGAACGAGCCCGAACCAGGGCAACGTCGGAACGCGGGAACCGATCAGGCCTTCAGTTGGCTGTTCAGCAGCGAGGTGGTCATCCCCAGGAAGTCCTCACGGGAGGAATCCAGTGCGCTCGCGGACGGCGCGATCAGCGTGGACATCACGGCCAGCCCGTCGTCGCGGACCGAGATGACCGACAGGTAGTAACGCTTGACCGACCCCTGAGAGGTGGCCTTGGTGCCCCACCAGCTGCCGACGCCCGCCGAGAGCCTGTCGTTGCCGACGTCCATGGTCGACGGCTCCTTGCTGCTCACCCCGGACATGTCGGCGGTGATCTGCTTCATGTAGCTGGCGACCACGTCCTTGCCGGTGACCTGACCCTCGACCCGGAACGCCTGGGTGGCCAGCACCGCCGTGCCGTTGCTCAACTCGGTGTAGCTCTTGAGCTCGTTGCGGCTGGTCTGTCGCCAGCCGTCCGCCGGCGCCACCGAGACGCCCAGGCCGACCTCGACCGCGCCGGACGGGTTGGCCGTCGTCGAAGTGGACGGGCTGGGACCGGTGGACGGGTCGGTGCTGGGTTGCGGCGACGGCGGCGCGGTCTGGGCGGACACCGTCGGCGAGGCGGTCGGCGTCGGTCCCGCGCCGGAGCCGAACAGGGTCATCAGCAGGACGCCGGCCAGGGTCACCGCGGCCAGCGCGGCGACCACGATCCCGATCACCATGCCGTTGCTCTTGGGCGTGGGCGGCTGGGGCGGGAATCCGCCGCCGGGGTAGCCCATGCCCGGCTGCCCGCCGAAGGACGCCGGACCTCCGGCCGGCGGATACGGGCCGACCGGCCGGTATCCGGCCTGCTGTGGATTCGGCCGGACGCCCGGACCGGACGGCTGCCCTCCCGGTGGGAACGGCTGGCCTCCCGGCGGGAAGGGCTGGCCCGCCGCCGGGAAGGGGGGTGTCCCCGGTTGCGGATAGGGCTGCCCGCCCTGCGGGAATTGACCACCGCCCTGCGGGAGCGGCTGACCGCCGCTCGGCGGGAACTGACCACCGCTCTGCGGGAAAGGCGGGCTGCCCTGCGGGAACTGGTCCCCTTGGGGAAACTGGCCGCCCTGCGGGAACTGGCCGCCCTGCGGGAACTGGCCGCCCTGGGGGAACGGCTGGCCGCCCTGGGGGAGCGGCTGACCGCCGCCCTGCTGCGGGTGCTGCGGGCCGCCCTGACCGGGGAACTGGTTCTGGCTCATGCCTGGGCCTCCCCGCTCTCGGCGTGGCCGTGCGGCACCTTCCCGGCGGCCCGCACGCTGACCCCGCAGTTGGAGCAGAACAGCGCGCCGGGAAGCAGCGGCATCTCGCAGCTGGGACAGAACTCCAACCCCGGCCCGACCCCGCGGGCTCGGGCCGTGGACTCCAGCGCGGCCTCCATCAGGCCGCGGTGCAGCGCCGTCCGGATCCGCAGCACCAGCACGGCCAGGATCGCCAGGCCCCACAGGATCGACAGCACCAGGGCGAGCACCGGGCTGCCCACGAAGTTCAGCAGGTAGAGCCCGCCGGCGAACAGCAGGTTCGCGCCGACCGCCTCGGCGACGCCGCGGAAGTAGCGCGGGGTGAAGCCGTCGTAGCCCTCGCCCAGCCCGGAGAACTCCGCGCAGGCGATGCCGGTCGCGGTGCCCATCAGCAGCGGCTTCACGAAGCCCTCCAGCACCAGCAGGGAGATCCAGGTCGGGGCGTCCGAGACGCCGGCGTAGCCGCCGGTGATCAGCGGCCAGTGCTTCACGACTGTGTCCGCGGTGGCGAACCCGACACCGGAGATGACGCCGAAGGTGAGGCCGTCCATCAGGTCGTCGAATTCGGGGCGGGACGCCAGCAGCACCGGACCGAGCTGCCGGATCGCCTCGCCGACCAGCGGGGCCAGCACCGCAGCGATCAGGAAGCCGGTCAGCGACGGTGCGGCGCCGGCGTCGTCCCAGGAGGACGCCGGGGCGATCGGGCCGCGCAGGGCCAGCCACAGCCAGCTCCACAGTCCGCCCAGCACCGCGGTCAGCAGGAAGGCCAGGCCGGTGACCAGGACCGGCTCGTCCTCCCACAGGTTCACGTCGTAGAGGTAGACGATGTAGACGATCGGCATCGCGAACGCCGCGATCAGCACCGCGATCGGCAGCGCTCCGGTGGCCCCCACGATCACGGTCAGCAGCAGCGCCAGCCCGAGGGCGAACTGGTAGGTCATCGGCCGGACGGCGGCGCCGCGCGGCATGATCGTCGAGACGAGCCGCAGGGACACCACGGGCTCGTCGGGCTTGGCGGCGAACGATGCCCGGCGGGCACCGTCGTCGGTGTGGGTGTCCAACCCGCACACCTGGCAGTAGTGAGCCGCCTCGGGTACCTCCGTGTGGCAACGAGTGCACTGCACGAGTGAGCTTCCTTCCGGTCGGTTGACGGCCCGCGTCCGGGAGCCGCATCGGGTCAGTCTCTCAACACCAGGGGCCGCGATCGCCCCTCCCGATACACCGTTCAGCCGCTCTCTTCCGCGCGACGCAGATCGCGGACGGTCGCCAGCCCGACGGTCGCCGGCCGAACCGGGCCCGGCGTCCGGGTCAGCCCAGCTGGTCGAGGAAGTCTTTGCGCATCGCCACGATCTGCTTGCGCCGCTTCTCGGAGATCCCGGACGGTTGCAGCACGATCACCGCCAGCGCCCCGCCACCGGCGGTGTCGTCTTCGTCGCTCCGGTCGATGACGACCCTGGCTTCGGCGTCCACCTGCTTGCCGTCGCGGGTCCCGGAGACGGTGGCGGCGCCGGTCTCGACGGAGTCCTTGCGACCCCTGCTGGTTTCCAACGCACCCCGCTTGCGCAGGCTGGAGACATGCCGGTTCAGCAGCCGCTGGGCCTCCTCGACGGCGGTGACGTCGTCGCCGGGGGTGTAGGCCCGGAAGACCACGGTCGCCCCGCCGCCGACCAGGACCAGCTGGTTGTCGCTCTGGTCGTCCACCGTCCAGCCGTCCGGCCACGACACGGTGTGTCCGCCCAGGTCGGCGTCGTTGCTGTCCGGGTCGCCCCCGTCGGTGGAGTCGTCGTCGGCGCCCGGCACCCAGTCGGTGGGATCGGAGCCCGTCGGCCAGCCGTTCCCCGACATCCCGCCACGGCTGCTGGCGACCACGCCGAGCACGGCCACCAGCGCCACGCCTCCGCCCAGGACGCCGAAGAACTGCCGCCGACCGGGACCGCTGGAGCGGGGTGCCGGCGGCGGCGCGCCGAAGTTCATCAGCGGCGCGGGGTTGGTCGGGGGCTCACCGAAAACCGGACCGCGTCCGAGCTCGTCCTCACCCTGCTCCGGGTAGTTCTCGTAGCGGGGAGGTGGGTTGCTCACGGAGCCAGGGTGCCACGGAGTCCCGCATCATCGCGGGAGGCGGCGGCCAATCGGGTCCACAACGCGTCCACCGCGACCCGCAACTGCGCCGGCGTCCCGTTGTTGTCCAGCACCGCGTCGGCCGCCGCGAGCCGCTGCCCGCGGCCGGCCTGGGCGTCGATCCTGGCCTGCGCCTCGCCCGGGGTCAGCCCGCTGCGGGCGACCAGCCGGGTCAGCTGGACCTCGGGGTCGACATCCACCACCACGACGACGTCGAAGGCGTCCTGCTGCCCGGTCTCCACCAACAGCGGGATGACCTGCACCACCACCGACCCGGACGGCGCCGCCCGGGTCAGCTCGGCCGCTCGGGCCCGGACCGCGGGATGCACGATCGCCTCCAGGTCGCGCCGGGCGGCCGGGTCGGCGAAGACGATCGCCCCCAACGCTGCCCGGTCGAGTTCCGGCCCACCGGACGCCGACCGCAGCACCCCGGCCCCGAACCGAGCCGCGATCGCGTCCAATCCGGGGGTGCCGGGTTCGACCACCTCGCGAGCCAGCAGATCGGCGTCGATCACCACCGCGCCGAGCTCGGCGAGCCGGTCGGCCACCGCCGTCTTGCCGGACGCGATCCCCCCGGTCAGCCCGACCAGCAGGACATCGGCACGCTCGTCATTCACCGGGCCAGCATGCCCGCCGACCCGTCGTCCGGGAAAGTGCCGGTCGCCGGCCGATCGTGTCGCACCCGTTGTCAGGGGAAGTCACGACCAGCTCGACCAGCGAAATCGGTGCTGCCGGAATCAGCGCCGCCCCGGCCGAAACGCCGACCGGCCCGGCTCCCCCATCGGGGAAGCCGGGCCGGTCGAGTGGATCCAGCCGGACTCAGCGGTTGCCGGTGAGCCGGTCGCGCAGCGCCTGCAGGGCCTCGTCGGAGGCCAGCGAGCCCTCGGCCTGCTCGGTGGACGCGCCACCCGCGGAGTACGCGGCGGTGCTGGCCTCGGCCACCGCGGCCTCGACACCAGCGGCCTCGGCCTCCTTGACCTGCTGCTTGTGAGCCTCCCAGCGAGCCTGGGCCTCGGCGTACTGCCGCTCCCACGCCGCCTGCTGCTCCTCGTAGCCGGGCTTCCACTCCTGGGTCTCCGGATCGAAGCCCTCGGGGTAGATGTAGTTGCCCTGCTCGTCGTAGGAGGCGCTCATGCCGTACAGCGCCGGGTCGAAGTCATCGGCGTGCATGTCGACACCCTCGTTGGCCTGCTTGAGCGACAGCGAGATGCGGCGGCGCTCCAGGTCGATGTCGATGATCTTGACCATGACCTCGTCGTTGACGGAGACGACCTGCTCGGGGATCTCCACGTGACGCTCGGCGAGCTCGGAGACGTGCACCAGGCCCTCGATGCCCTCTTCCACCCGGACGAAGGCGCCGAAGGGCACCAGCTTGGTGACCTTGCCCGGCACGATCTGGCCGATCTGGTGGGTGCGGGCGAAGGTCTGCCACGGGTCTTCCTGGGTCGCCTTCAGCGACAGCGAGACACGCTCGCGGTCCATGTCGACGTCCAGCACCTCGACGGTGACCTCGTCACCGACGGTGACCACCTCGGACGGGTGATCGATGTGCTTCCAGGACAGCTCGGAGACGTGCACCAGGCCGTCCACGCCGCCCAGGTCGACGAAGGCACCGAAGTTGACGATGCTCGAGACGACGCCCTTGCGGATCTGGCCCTTGGCGAGCTGGTTGAGGAAGGTGTGACGCACCTCGGACTGGGTCTGCTCCAGCCAGGCACGGCGGGACAGCACCACGTTGTTGCGGTTCTTGTCCAGCTCGATGATCTTGGCCTCGAGCTCCATCCCGACGTACGGCTGCAGATCGCGCACCCGGCGCATCTCGACCAGCGACGCGGGCAGGAAGCCGCGCAGGCCGATGTCGATGATCAGACCGCCCTTGACCACCTCGATCACCTTGCCGGTGACGACGCCGTCGGACTCCTTGACCTTCTCGATCGTGCCCCAGGCGCGCTCGTACTGAGCCCGCTTCTTGGACAGGATCAGCCGGCCCTCCTTGTCCTCCTTCTGCTGGACCAGGGCCTCGATCTCATCGCCGACCGCGACGACCTCGAAGGGGTCGACGTCGTGCTTGATGGAGAGTTCCTTGGAGGGGATCACGCCTTCGGTCTTGTAACCGATGTCGAGCAGGACCTCATCCCGATCGACCTTGACGACGGTTCCGGTGACGATATCGCCGTCATTGAAGTATTTGATGGTTGCGTCCACCGCAGCCAGGAAGGCTTCGGGGGAACCCAGGTCGTCGATAGCGATCTGGGCTGCCTCGGGAGAGGAGGTCATGTAGTAGGGCTCCGATAACTGGATGTATGGGTTTGTGGTGTTGGCACGGCCGTTGTGCGCCCACCTCGCTCGGTCTGGAGGCGGACAAGCCACGCCGATCCACCAGCCTATCGAGAGGCTGGCCGCTCGGTCAAAAGAACGAAGTAACGATCCGGGCACAACTGCCGCCCGAATCGATCGGGACCCCGGACGGGGGTTTCCCGGCTCCCGCACGGGCCGCCCGGACGCGGTCCGGTCCCGGCCTGGGTGGGCGAACCGACCCAGGCCGGGACCGGAACATCGCTGGGACGGATCAGGCCGACGCCCCGGCCAGTTCCTGCCGGTCGCCGGTCTCGGCGACCGAGCCGCGACCGTTGTAGACGTCCTCGTCGAGGATGCCGTTGCGCTTGGCGACGATCGCCGGAACCAGCGCCTGCCCGGCGACGTTGGTGGCCGTCCGGGCCATGTCGAGGATCGGGTCGATGGCCATCAGCAGACCGACCCCCTCCAACGGCAGGCCGAGCGTGGACAGGGTCAGCGTCAGCATCACCACGGCGCCGGTCAGGCCGGCGGTGGCGGCCGAACCGACCACGGCCACGAAGGCGATCAGCAGGTAGTGGGTGAGGTTCAGCTGGATGCCGAACAGCTGCGCCACGGTGATCGCGGCCAGCGCCGGGTAGATGGCGGCGCAACCGTCCATCTTGGTGGTGGCGCCCAGCGGCACGGCGAAGGAGGCGTACTCGCGCGGCACGCCGAGCTTGTCGATGGCGGCGCTCTGGGTCAGCGGCAGGGTGCCGATCGAGGAGCGGGACACGAACGCGAAGACGATCGCCTCCCAGGCGCCGGCGAAGAACCGCCGCACGCTCAGGCCGTTGAGCTTGAGCAGCACCGGGTAGAGCCCGAACAGCACCAGCGCGCAGCCGAGGTAGACGTCGATGGTGAACACCCCGAGCGGGGCCAGCAGATTCCAGCCGTAGGTGGCCACCGCCTTGCCGATCAGCGCGGCGGAGCCGATCGGGGCCAGCCGGATCACCCACCAGACCAGCTTCTGGGCGACCGCCAGGACGCTTTCGGCAAAGCTGACGAACGGACCGGCCTTCTCCCCCGCGGCCAGCGCGGCGGCACCGAGCGCGATGCCGATCACCACCAGCTGCAACACGTTGAACGACAGCGAACTGCTCACCGCGATGCTGCCGGCGGCCTCGGTGGCCTTGCTGCTCACCTCGAGGCCGAGGATGTTGCCGGGCACCAGGGACTTCAGGAAGTCGAGCCAGCTGCCCTGGGTGGCCACCGCCGCGGCACCCTCGGTGCCGATGGACGCGTTGGCGCCGGGGTTGGTGAGCAGGCCGATGGCGATGCCGATGACCACCGAGACGGCGGCGGTGATGGCGAACCAGAGCAGCGTCTGGACGGCCAGCCGGGCCGCGTTGGCGACCTTGCGGAGCTGGGTGATCGAGACGATCAGGGCGGTCAGCACCAGGGGCACGACCAGCACCCGGAGCAGCTGGACGAAGATGGTGCCGACGGTGGCCATGGTCTCGGTGAGCCAGCCGAGGGTGAAGGCGCGGGCCAGGAAGCCCAGCAGGACGCCGGCGGCGAGGCCGACCAGAACCTGGGCCCAGAAGGGGAATTGACGGCGTGCCGGAGCGGCCGCCGTTGCGGATGAGGACATGGTGGATGAAGCCTTTCGGATTGCGAGGGGTGTGGACAGGGGCGCGCGGGAACGTCCGCTCAACCGCGCATCAACACAGGCAGCTGGCGTCCATCCGGTGATCGATCACCCGACAACTCCACAACAGCGGCATGCGACACCTTTCCGTTCGTTGGGCGACAACCAGCGCCCGTCGGGGGTTATTCCCGATCCGTCGGGGAATTCCCGATCGATTTCCGGACCCGTCGCGCCCCGGCCGCCACAAACCCCTAGGTATCTGGATCAATCCGCTCGCGGCGTGATCACGCCACCCGTCGGTCCGCCGACGATCTCGATCCGGGCAGTCGGAGGGTCGGGGACGGGCTCCGGCCGCGGCGGCAGATCGAACGACAGCGATTGACGCGCCAAGCCCTGCGCGGGCCAGGCCACCGAGACCGTCACCGTTCCCGTGCGCGGCGCCGGCTCGATGGAGAGGGAGTGCCCCTCACCAGCCGTCCAGTCGATGGTGTCGTCGACGCGAAAGGGCGAACCGGTCGATGCCTCATCGTCATCGAACTCCCACGGGCCGATCGAGGGTACTTCTACGCCGTCGATCGCAACCCAGAGATTCGGCTCGTCGGGCGTCCGCGGCGCCGGCGGCCGATCGGCGGAGTCCAGCGGGAGCGGCGGGTCGCAGAGCAGATCGCAGTCGATCACCAGCGACGATCCGTCGCGATGCGCGTCCCGGACGAAGAAGAGCGCATTGCCCCCGGCCACCCAGCGAGACCAACCCAACGACTCACCACGACTGGTCATCGGCTGGCCCAGGCGTCCGGCGCCTGCGCCAGCCGACGGACGTGATCGGGCAGCCGGCCGGTCCGCAGCTGTTCCAGCGAGGTGTCGTCCAGCACCTGGCGCAGGCTGGACCGGACCGCCACCCAGAGCACCGGCAGGTGCTCGGCGACCCCTTCGTACTCGGTCTGGTGCGGACGTCGTCCGCGCACCTCGGCGAGCGGGCCGTCCACGGCGCGGAAGACCGCCCCGACCGGGATCTCGGACGCCGGGCGCGCCAGCCGATAGCCGCCGCGGGCCCCCTTGGTGCTGACCACCAGCTCGGCCCGGCGCAGATCGGCCAGGATCGCCTCCAGGAATTTGCGCGGCAGCCCCTGCGCCTGGGCCAGGGCGTCCACCGACACCGGGTCCCCCGGTTCGGCCGCCTCGGCCAACTGCAGCATCGCCCGGACGGCGTACTCGGTCTTCGCGGTGATCTCCACGGACCTCATTGTGGCCCCTCCTGGACACAACTGGCCGGAACCCTGTGGCCTACCCGGCCAGCGCGGGGAACTCCTCGTCGCTGGGCAGCGTCCGGGTCGGCACCACCCAGACCAGATTCCCCACCTCCAGCTGCAGGGCGGACGCCTCCGCCCTGGTCAGCTGGGCGAAGAAGCGCTCCCCGGTCTGGGTGTGCCGCAACTCGACCCGCACCTCGAAACCGAGCCGGACCAGCCGCTCGACCTCCGCCTCGGTGACCCGGACGCCGTTCGCCACCGCCGCCTCCTCGGCGCTGCGGGCGTCCCGGGTCAGGCGGAGGTCGTGCGGCCGGGCGATCTCGCCGTTGAGCCGGGAGACCGAGCCCAGGAAGGACATCACGAACGGGTTGGCCGGACGCTCGTACAGCTCGTCCGGGCTGCCCACCTGTTCGATCCGGCCCTGGTTCAGCACGGCGATCCGGTCGGCGACGTCCAGCGCCTCCTCCTGGTCGTGGGTGACCAGCACGGTGGTGACGTGGACCTCGTCGTGCAGCCGGCGCAGCCAGCGCCGCAGGTCGTCGCGCACCTTGGCGTCCAGCGCGCCGAACGGCTCGTCGAGCAGCAGCACCTGCGGGTCGACCGCCAGGGCCCGGGCCAGCGCCATCCGCTGCCGCTGGCCGCCGGAGAGCTGCGCCGGGTAGCGGTGCTGGAAGCCGGCCAGGCCGACCACCTCGAGCAGTTCGTCCACCCGTTTGGCGATCTCGGCCTTGGGGCGCTTGCGGATGGTCAGCCCGAAGGCGACGTTGTCGCGCACGGTCATGTGCTTGAACGCCGCGTAGTGCTGGAACACGAAGCCGATGCCGCGCTGCTGCGGCGGCGCGTGGGTGACGTCCCGGCCGGCGATCGCGACGGTGCCGCCGTCGAGATCCTCCAGCCCGGCGATGGCCCGCAGCAGGGTGGACTTGCCCGAGCCGCTGGGGCCGAGCAGCGCGGTCAGGCTGCCGGAGGGGATCTCCAGGGACACCTCGTCCAGCGCCTTGAAGGTTCCGTAGGACTTGCGCGCGTCGGTGACGCTGATCATGCCGAGCTCCTCGAGGTGGTGGCCACGGCCACCTCGGCCGTGGGTCGTTTGCGGTCCAGGACGGTCATCAACAGCAGCGTCGCCAGCGCCAGGAACATCAGCAGCGTGGCCGCCGCGTAGGCGCCGTAGGTGTTGTGGTCGTCGATGTAGCGGGAGTGCACCAGCAGGGTGAGGGTCTGCGAGACGCCGGGGAAGCCGGAGCTGACCATGATCACCGCGCCGAACTCGCCGAGCGCGCGGGCCACGGTGAGCACCACGCCGTAGGTGAGTCCCCAGCGGATCGCCGGCAGGGTGATCCGCGAGAAGGTCTGCCAGCGGGAGGCACCCAGGGTGGCCGCCGCCTGCTCCTGTTCGGTGCCGATCTCGACCAGCACCGGTTCGACCTCGCGCACCACGAACGGCAGGGTGACGAAGACGGTGGCGATCACCATGCCGGGCAGTCCGAAGATCACCCGGATGCCGAGGTCCTCCAGGCCGCCGAACCAGCCATGGACGCCCCACAGCATGATCAGCGAGACGCCGACCACGATCGGCGAGACGGCGAACGGCAGGTCGACGATGCCGGACAGCAGCCGGCGTCCGGGGAACCGTCCGCGGACCAGCACGATGGCGGTGACCACGCCGAAGATCACGTTGATCGGCACCGTGATGGCCACGATCAGCAGCGACAGGTTGAACGCGGAGATCGCCGCCGGCGTCCGCACCGATGCCCAGAAGGCGCCGAGGCCGGGTTCGAAGGTGCGCCACAGGATGGTCACGATGGGCACCGCCAGCAGCACCGCCAGGTAGAGCAGGACCAGGATGCGCAAGCCGATCCGGGTCGGGGTGGAGACTCTCATGCCGACCGCTCCTGACGTTGCTGCCCGCGCGATGCCGCCCAGCGCAGCACCAGCAGGGTGAGGAACGAGATCGCCAGCAGCACCAGTGAGACGGCCGCGGCGTTGACCGGGCGGTCGATCTCGATCTGCTGCTGGATGTACTGGGACGCCACCTGGGTCTCCCGCGGGATGTTGCCGCCGATCAGCACCACCGAGCCGTATTCGCCGATCGCCCGGGCGAAGGCCAGGCCGCCGCCGGAGATGATCGCCGGCGCCAGGGTGGGCAGCACCACCCGCCGGAAGGTGGTCCAGTTCCCGGCGCCCAGGGACGCCGCCGCCTGCTCGACGTCGGTGTCCAGTTCGAGCAGCACCGGCTGCACGGCACGCACCACGAACGGCAGGGTGACGAAGGCCAGCGCCACGATCAGTCCCCAGCGGGTGGCGTTCAGCTCGATGCCGACCGGGCTGTTCGGCCCGTACAGCGAGAGCAGCACGATGCTGGCCACGATGGTGGGCAGCGCGAACGGCAGGTCGATCAGGGCGTCCACGATGCGCTTGCCGGGGAACTCGTCGCGGACCAGCACCCAGGCGATCAGGGTGCCGGCGACCACGTTGATCAGCGCCACCACGGCCGCGACCAGCACCGTGGTGCCCAGCGCGGCGAGCGCGACGGGGGCGGTGATCGCGTCGACGAAGCTGCCCCAGCCCTCGGAGAAGGAGCTGACCGCCAGCGCGGCGAGCGGCAGCAGCATGATCAGGCTGATCCACAGCGTGACCACGCCGAGGGTGAGCCCGCTGACCCGTCCGGCGCCGGCCCGGCGAACCGGACGCCGGCCCGGGGACGCCTGGCGGGCGTCCGCCGGGGCGCCCGGGCGGGCCGCGTCCGGAGCG
>NZ_JASGDE010000006.1:0-21455 GCF_047607385.1 Micropruina sp. | reverse complement strand
CGCGGCCGTCGCGGCGTCGATCGCGCGACCGGAGACCTGGCCCGGAGCGTGGACCGGCAGCGCCGGCGCGGGACCCGGAGCATGCCCCCAGGCGGCGTCGGCGGGCAGGATCAGGCTGGCGATCTGCCCCGGAGCGGTGCGCGCCGCCTGCACGGCCTGGGCCGTGTCAGCCGCCGCGGTGTGCGCGTCGCGGGTGCGGTGCACCCAGTGCGAGACCGGGCGGGCGAAGTCTTCGACATCGGAGGTGAGCGGGGCGTCGTAGCACTGATGGGCGCTGGCGTGGTCGCCGATGAGGTTCACCACCGGCGAGGCGGCCTTGCGGGCGTTGTGCAGGTTGGCCAGGCCGTTGCCGAGCCCGGGACCCAGGTGCAGCAGGGTGGCCGCCGGCTTTCCCGCGAGCCGCGCGTACCCGTCGGCCGCGCCGGTCACCACCCCTTCGAACAGGCCGAGGACCGCGCGCATCCGCGGTGCCTGGTCCAGCGCGGCCACGATCTGCATCTCCGAGGTGCCCGGGTTCGCGAACATCACCTCGACCCCGCCGCCGAGCAGCGTTTCGACGACGCTGAGCGCCCCATTGCGACCGGGGCTCTGAGGGTCCGCCAGCGGCTGCGTCGGTGACGGCGATGCGAGTGGGTCGGTGGTCACGGCGGTAGCCCTTTCTGCGCGATACGTCATGCCTACCGCATCGTCCGGACGTGACGCGGACCATGTCAGCTACCGACGCCGGACGCCGCGCCTATGGTGTGTCACCTAATGCGCCTCGGTGATACACTGCCGGTATGCCGACATCCTTCGATCGCATTCAGGTAACTCGGGACGAGCAGGTGGAACATCTCCTCACTGTCGGCGCGCGCCGATTCCCCGACAAACGTCCCGGCCGCATCCTCACCGAGCTGGCCGCTGAACGCGTCGCCCTCCTGGAATCACAAACCGAGCCGTTCGCCGGCTTCCCCGTCCTGGTGTCGCCAACCGGAACACTGACCGACGAGATGGTCGCCGAGGCACTCGATGAATGATCTGGCGCTCGCCGACGCCAACGTGCTGGTCGCGTTCGCCGTCTCCAGCCACGTCCATCACGCCGCGGCCCGGGCCTGGATCGCCGCCGTGCCCGCTTTCGCGACCACCCCGATCACCGAATCGGCGCTGGTGCGCGCGCTCATCAACCCGGCCATCGTCCGCGACACCCGCAACAACCAGCTGAGCATCGCCGATGCCCTTGACGTGCTGCGCCGGATCCGGCTGCTACCCAACGCTCGATTCCTGCCCGACGGCACCTCGCTGGCAGACGCGCGCGCACTCACCGCCCAGATCACCGGCCACCGGCAAGTCACCGACGCCCAGCTGCTCAACCTGGCAATCGCCAACGGCGCCACCCTCGCCACCTTCGACGCCGGCATCCCCTCCTCACTCAAGCCACGCGACAGGCGACACGTCCGTCTCCTGACCTAAAGCGGGCCGACCACGCTCAACTACTCTAAGAATCGTTCGAGTAGTTGCGTGCGCGAAGTGGATGTCGGTCGAGCCCTCGTCGGTCGAACTGGTCGTTGCTCGGCGCGTCCGCGGCAGTTTCGTGCGACGATCGCGGACGTGATCGCCGACCTACGCGGAGTGTTGCTGGACCTGGACGGAACCCTGCTCGATCACCGCGGCGCCGCCGACCGTGCCGTGGTGGCCTGGGCGCGGCAACTCGGCCTGTCGGACGACCCAGATCCGGTCGCACGCTGGCGACGGGCGGAATCGCAGCACTACCCGCAGTTCGAGCGCGGCGAGTGCTCATTCCAGGAGCAGCGCCGTCGTCGGGTTCGCGCCTTCTCATCCGCCCTGGCAGGAGTCGACGACGAACGAGCCGATGCGTTGTTCGACGACTACGCCGCCCACTACCGACAGAACTGGCAGGCGCTCCCCGGCGCAGCCGAGCTGATCGACCGGGCCTTCGCCAACGGCTGCCGCGTCGGCGTCCTGACCAACGGCGACGAGACCCAGCAGCGCGAGAAGCTGGCGGCGATCGGGCTGCTCACGCCCGACCTACAGGTATTCGCCTCGTCCACACTGGGCTTCGCCAAACCGGACGCGCGAGCCTTCGAGCTGGCCTGTCAGGGCCTGGCGACCGCACCGTCACAGACCGTCATGGTCGGGGACGACCCCGTCAAGGACATCCTGGGCGCCCGGGCCGCCGGGCTCCACGCCATCCAGCTCTGCCAGGACGAGACCTCACCTGCTGAGGGCGTCGTCCGATCCCTGTGGGAAGCGGCCGATCTGCTCTTCGGAGACGACTACCGCCAAGGCTGAAGGACAAGAAGCTCTTTGTCGGGTCTGCTACCTACCAGACGGTGACAGCGCCGTTCTCCTGCTGTGTGGCGGCGTCGTGCGCAGCAGGCTGATGCCGATGACGGCCCACAGCAGCGCCTGGCCGAGCTCATTGATGAAGCCAGGCCCTTGGCCGGACGTGGACAGCAGGTGCTCGGCCGGCATCGGGACGGGCCGGAGGGCCTCGAGCCGGCTTTCGGAAGGAGCAACGACGTGACAGGTGCTGTGGTCATGACGAGACGCTAGGAGCGTCCCGGCCCTCCGGCGCCCGTCGGGAAGCCGATCTCCCGGTTGGAGGGAGGAGGTTCCCGTCATGACGAAGCGGCGGATGATGACACCCGCGCAGTTTCCGCATCGCAGGACGAGCCTCGTGGGGCAGACGTGGGGCAGAGAGCGCGTCGGCCTCTCATCGCGACCGATCGAGATTCGCGGCCGTGGCGTTCGGACCTTCAGCGAGGGGCATCGCAACGCGCACGGGGCGCAGAACCCGTCCCACGACGTGCAGGAAGCGGGACGCACGGGGATTGCAGTTGTAAGTGCAGTGAACTACAGTTGCATGTGGAGGCATCAGCTGGAGTGCCCATTGGACGGAGAGTGTGATGACAGCCACGCAAGCCGGTACGAGTCGTGTCATGGCGACAGCCCGCGATGCGCGCCTTGCACGAGATGTCCTGGAACAGCTGGAAGGCTCCGAAGGAGCACTGGCCGTCGAAAGGGACGGACGCCTCGTCCTCGAAGTTCCTCCTGAGATCGGCAAGCTCCTCCAGCAGGTCCTGGACGTGGTGGCGCGGGGCGGCACGGTCACGATCGGTTCGGTGCCGCCGGTTCTGACGACATCCACCGCAGCAGGCATCCTGGGGATCTCTCGCCCCACACTGATGAAGATGATCAACGAAGGCACCATCGGATCGCACATGGTTGGTACACATCACCGACTCAAGGCCGACGACGTGTTCGCCGCTCTGCGTGCTCGCCGCGCTCGCGAGCGTGCCGCGTTCGCTGAACTCATGGAACTCGAAGGCGACGAGGAATGATCCCTCCCACTGTCGGCCTGGTTCGCTAGCCTGCGCATGTGCAAGGACTCGCGAACCAGGTCGTCTTCGTCGACGCAAACGTCTGGTTCTCCCGCACGCTCAGGGACTGGATTGGAATGCTCTACGTGACCCCTGACACCGCCCCATTTGAGGTCAGGTGGACCGAGGACGTACTGGCCGAAGTCCTGTACAACCTGCGGCGCAAGCACCCCGACTGGGACGGCAGCAGGATCACTAGTATCCGCGATCGGATCGCCGGTACCTTCGAGGTCGGCCGGGTCGACGACTTCCAGGTCGGTGACGACTACTTGGGCAGAGATGCGTTCGACGCGCACGTCCATGCGGCTGCCGTCGCTTGCCGGGCAGGCATCCTGCTGACCGCCAACGCAACCGACTTCGCCTGGGGCGACAACGAATCACAGTACGAAGTCCTCACGCCCGACGAGTTCCTCGTCCTCATTGATGATTCGGCACCCGAGCTGGTCGCCGAGGTGACCGTCAGGATGTGCAGATACTGGCTCAATCGCTCCACAGAGGCCGACCTGCCCAAGAAGCTGAAGGGCGCCGGTTGCCCGAACTTCGCTGAACGCATCCGCAGCCATCTTCATGTAAGCGCCGACAAGCTCCAGACCGACTGATGGGCAGACAACCCGCGATGGGCACGGTTTGATGCCCGAGCCGGGCGAGCTCGGCGATCTTGAGCGCCAGCTCGCCGCGCTTCGCGTGGAGAACCAGCGCGTCTGCGGAACCTGCTTCGGATATCAGACGGCGTCGAGCCGCCATCGGAGCAGCCGACACTCGCGCCGGCCGATCCGGGTCTGGTGACGAACTCCTCGCCGCCGGAGGCGAAGCTGGCGCTGTACACGCGGCTGTTCGCGGCCCGACGGGACGTCTACGCGTCCTACTGGGAGAACCCTCGCAAGCGAACCAAGGGCTGGTCTCCGGTCACGCGCGACCAGTACGGCAGGGGCTCGCTGTGGGACCGGCGGCCGCTGCCGTTGACCGCCGAGGTGATCACCCGCCACCTGAGTAACACCGAGTTGTTCATCGGCCTGTATCCGTTGCTGCCAGACGCAACCTGTTGGTGGCTGGCCGCCGACTTCGACGGTCCCCAGGCGATGCTGGACGCTCACGCCTATGTGAAGGCGCCGCATCGCTTGGAGTGCCGTGCGGTGTGGAGATCTCACAGTCGGGACGCGGGGCGCATGTGTGGACGTTCTTCACCGCCCCGGTGCCCGCACCCGACGCACGAGCGATGGGCACAGCCTGCATTCACCGGGCGATGGGCCTGCGCGGGTCGATGCCGCTGTCGAGCTATGACCGCCTGTTCCCGAATCAGGACACCGTCCCGGTGGGCGTATCCGGTGTGGGGAACCTGATCGCCGCCCCGCTGAACGGACGGCGCCGCGTCGAACGCCGCACCACGCTGTTCGTCGACCTCGCCACCTGGGAGCCGTGGCCCGATCAGTGGGAGTACCTCTCCCGACTCGACCGGATGACCCACGCCAAGTCGCGGCGGTCGCCCGCACCGACCGGATCAGCGTCGGCCCAGAGGTGACCCGGCTGGCAGTCTCCCCCGCAACCGCCGTCCGGCCACGGCCACCCACCCACGTCCGGGCAAGCCTGGGTTCCCGGCTGTCGATCCGCGACGAGGATCTGACCCCGGCGCTGTCGGCGGCCCTCCAGCACGCGGCTACGATCCACAACCCCGGCTTTTACGAGGCACAACGCGCCCGGCGCTCAACATGGAACATCCCCCGCTTCATTCAGGGCTTCAACGTCGCCGTCAACGGCGACCTGCTCCTGCCACGCGGCCTGCGCGAACAAGCAGCAACCCTGATCTCCCAGGCAGGGAGCGACCTGGCCTGCGCAGACGAGCGAAACCCGGGAAGCGAACTGACCGTGTCGTTCCTCGGCGAGCTCGACGATCGCCAAACCACCGCTGTGGATGCGATGCTCGCCCACGACGACGGCGTCCTGCACGCGCCCACCGGCTCCGGCAAGACCGTCATGGCGTGCGCGATCATCGCCGAACGAGCTGTCAGCAGCCTCGTCCTGATCAACAAGACCGCCCTCGCTGCCCAATGGAGACAACAGATCTCGACGTTGCTCGCCATCAAGGCCGGACAACTCGGCGGCGGACGAGGTAAGACCCGCGGGAAAGTCGACATCATGCTGCTGCAGACACTGGCCCGCCTCAACCCCACGATCAACCCCGAGGACGTGCGCGCCAGCACCGGGGCGCAGCCGGCGTGGCTGGAGCAGGTCGCTGCGTATGTGCAGCAAGCGGCCGCTGATGGGGAGGTGGTCACCCTCACGGCGAAGCGTCGCATGATGACCCCCGAGCAGGTCGCTGACGCGATGGGCGTCTCCCGGCCCACGATCTCGCGCAGGATCAAGGCTGGGGAGATCCGGGCGGTGAAGGTGGGCAACCGCAACCGCATCCCCTACGAGGAGTTCGAGCGGTACTGGCGCACCACGATGGGCGATGTCGTGGATCTGGTTCGCGAAGACCTCTTCGCCGAACACTGATGTGACGATCGCCTTCCTCGACACGAACGTCCTGGCCAAGCCCGTCACCCGAACCCTCCTGATGGTCGGCGGGATGCCGAGCGGCTTCCAGGCCGTGGAGTCTCGCTGCCGAACGCGAAGCGGCCGCCCACATGCGCCCACGAGCGATCCCACCGAAGCTCGTCCGGGAGCGCTTTGGCTTCCTCCTCGCACACAGTCAGGTGACAGACCGGAGCGTTTCGCCGGGACGAAGGGCGCGGATCGCCAGATCCTGGCCGACGCCGCCGCCGCACAGGCCAGCTTCCTGATCACCGAGGACGTGGACGACTACGCCCTCGACGATCTCACCAGCGTCGACATCTCGGCGGTGAACCCCGACCTGTTCCTGGCCGAGCGGCTGACCCAAGACGCCTACGCCACGGTGATCGACCTGTTCGTGGAGCGCCAGGTGAACCCGCCGACAACACCCGCCGGGTTCCACGCGGCCATCGCACGTCAGCACCCACGCGTGTTCGCCGCACACGCCGACCTGTACGACACCGAACCCGCCCCGAGTCCCCGTCCCAAGCCCGCAGTGATCTTCCGCGGCGCACGATGCCTGCGCTGCGAGACCATCGTCACCGACCCCGCCACCCTCATCGAAGGCCTCTGCCCGACCTGCCGCTGAGCCGAGACCCGATCAGGCAGCCCCTGTCAACCGCGGCCACGGCAGGGATCAGCGGTCGTCGGCCTGCGTCACGAACGATCCCGAACGCGGCCCGCCGAAACCCCCGGCGAGCACGGGCAGTCGACAGCACCCCACCACGGTCTACTTGAAAGAAGCGGTTTCAAGTACCTTTCAAGTAACACCGGCCGACATCCACCGAGCACACGAGCTCGCCGACGAATGCCACTCCCAGGAGGATGGTGATGACAACCACGGGTGACAAGCACACCCGCTTCGAAGCGGCCGACTACCTCGACGGCATCGACGACGCAGCCGCCTACCTCCAGATCGCCCTGGAGGAATCAGCTGACGACCCGACCGCGGTCCCCCGCGCCCTCGGCGTAATCGCCCGCTCCCGCAACATGAGCGAACTCGCCCGCCGCGTCGGCATGAGCCGCGACGGCCTCTACAAAGCACTCTCCGCCGAAGGTAACCCCACCTGGAACACCGTCCTCAAAGTGACCAACGCCCTCGGACTCCGCCTCACCCTCCACGAGGTGGCCTGACGGTAGCCGTCCAAATGACCGCTGAGACACGTCCGGACGGTGCCGGATCGGCCGGCCCCGATGCCGAACAGAACAGGCCCACACCACACAGGCTCAACACCCAACCCCGAACACAAAAAATCCCGATCCAAACACCCGGACCGGGACTTTCACTAAGCAAACCAAGGCACTAACACTAAATGCCCAAAGTGCGCGAGAGAGGAGTTGAACCTCCACGTCCTTTCGGACACACGGACCTGAACCGTGCGCGTCTGCCATTCCGCCACTCGCGCTCGTCGCTCGAAGCGACCTGGAAGACACTAGCACAGCGCGGAGGGTGCTCGTGACCACCGGCAACGCCGCAGGGAGTCCGCAACGGCGCCGCACAGACCGCCACCCCGCCCTCGACCCATGGTGCAGACCACGCTCGTGGCCGCGGGCGGCGTCCGGCGGGGTTCCACTACTCTTGGGCCCCATGGGAGTCTTCGATCGCGTCGAGAAGAAGCTGGAGGGCGCCGTGAACGGCGTCTTCGCGCGCGCGTTCAAGGGCGACGTCCAGCCGGTCGAGATCACCGCCCGGCTGCAGCGCGAACTGGACTCCGAGGCCAAGCTGCTCACCCGTGAGCGGCGGCTGGTCCCCAACGACTTCACCGTGCAGCTCTCCCGGCACGACCACGACCGGCTCGCGCCCTACTCGAAGATGCTGAACTCCGAGGTGATCCCGCAGCTCAACGAGTACGCCGCGGCGAAGGGCTACATCTTCAACGGCCCGGTCACCATCGACTACGAGTTGGACGCCTCACTGCCCACCGGGCGGTTCACCGTGCACAGCGCCGCGGTCGCCGGGGTGGACGGCGCGGACGCCTCCGCCACCCAGATCCGGCGGGCCTCCGTTGTGCTCGAGGTGAACGGCGTCCGGCATCCGCTGAACCCGCCCGGCCTGGTGATCGGACGCGGCACCGAAGCCGACCTGCGGATCAACGACCCCGGCATCTCCCGCAAGCACGCCCGGATCACGGTGCAGGACGGCGGCGACCAGCCGCTGATCGCCATCGAGGACCTGGGCTCCACCAACGGCATCCTGGTCGACGGCCGGCGGGTTCGGCAGGCCGACCTGTCCGCCGGCAGCCGGATCGAGATCGGCTCCACACGCATGTCGATCACGTCACCGGGCTCCGATGTCTGACCTCGTCGTCCTCGCGCTGAAGCTGCTCTTCCTGGCGCTGTTGTGGCTGTTCGTGCTGTTCGTCGGCAACGTGATCCGCACCGACATGTTCGGACGTAAGCTGGCCACCGACGACGCCGGCGAACTCCGTCCGGTGAACGAGTTGAAGAAGCAGAAGCGGCGCGGCGGGCGTCCGGCCAAGAAGCTGCCGACCAAGTTGCGCGTCTCGCGCGGCAAGCAGGAGGGTCTCACCCTGCCGCTGGGTGAGGGCATCAAGATCGGTCGCGCTGCCGACTGCCAGCTGGTGCTGGACGACGACTACGTCTCCACCCGGCACGCCCAGATCATCCGCACCGACGCCGGCTACGTGGTCGAGGACCTGGGCTCCACCAACGGCACCTACGTCAACAACGAACGGATCAGCACCTCCACCCTCTTCGGCACCGCCGACACCCTGCGGATCGGCCGCACGCTGATGGTGGTGGAGAAGTAGTCATGACGCTCACCCTCTCCTACGTGGCTCGCACCGAGGTCGGCCTGGTCCGCAAGACCAACCAAGATTCTGCCTACGTCTCACCCACCATGCTGATGGTGGCCGACGGGATGGGCGGCGCCGCCGCCGGCGACCTGGCCTCCGCGGTCGCGATCAACGAACTGCGCGACACCGACGGCAACGGAGCCGGCACCGGCGCCGACATGCTGGAGGTGGTCGCCGGCGCGATCGCCCGGGCCAACGACCGGATCCGCGACCTGGTGGCGCTGGACTCGTCCCTGGACGGCATGGGCACCACCGTCTGCGGCCTGCTGTTCGACGGCGAGCAGGTGGCGGTGGCCAATATCGGCGACTCCCGCGGCTACCGGTTGCGGGACGGGGTCTTCGAGCGGATCACCCGCGACCACTCCTGGGTGCAGACCCTGGTCGACGACGGCCGGATCACCGAGGCCGAGGCGCTGGTGCACCCGCACCGCTCGCTGATCCTCAAGGTGCTCAACGGCCAGCCCACCCACCAGCCCGACCTGGAACTGGCCGACGCCAAAGTCGGCGACCGCTACCTGATCTGTTCGGACGGCCTGTGCGGCCTGGTCACCGACGCCGCGATCGCGGCCCTGGTCGGCGGCGACGACCCCGAGCAGGTGGTCGACCAGCTGATCCGGATCGCCTACGACGAGGGCGGCCTGGACAACATCACCATCATCCTCGCCGACGTCGTGGAGGACGGCGAACCCGGGCCGACCCTGGTGCTGGGCGCCGCCGCCGAGATCGACCTCGACGCTCCCGCGGAGGAGGCCGAGGACACCCGGCCGCTGCCGTCGGAGGGTCCGCGTCCCGATCCGCAGGCGCGGGAGAAGGCCGAACGGGCCCGCTACCAGCCGACCACCAAGGGCCGGGCCAAGGCCTGGGTGAAGGTGGCGCTCGGCATCGTGCTGCCGGTGGCCGTGATCGGCGGCGGCATGTTCGGCTGGTACTCGTTCACCCAGACCAAGTACTACGTCGGCGACTCCGACGACCTGGTCGCGGTCTTCCGCGGCGTCCCGGACACCATCCTGGGCGTCAACCTGAGCACCGTGCTGGAGGTGCACAACACCCACGTCAGCGACCTGCCGCTGTTCTACCAGGAGAAGGTGCGCGCGGCGATCCAGGTGCCCGACCTGGAGTCGGCGGATCGCACCACCGAGGAGTTGCGTGTCCTCGCCCAGCGTTGCATCGCGCAGCGAGAGGAACGTGCCCGGGCCACCACGTCCCCCAGCCCGACCAACTCGACGACCCCGGACAACCCGGCCCATCCCCCGTCGTCCGCGTCGCCATCGGTCTCCGCATCCCCGTCCGCCACTCCCTCACCGAGCGGCGAACCGAGCCCCAAGGCCCCCGAGGACTGTTGACCATGGGCGAAGTCGTCGTCTTCCGCAAGCGGCGTGGTGTCGAACTGGTGATGCTCCTGATGGGCATCGGCTTGGCCGTCGCCGGGTATCTGCTGGTCGACCTGAACGTCACCGGCGAGCTGCCGTCCAACTGGTATTGGAACGCCGGCAGCTACGCGTTGATCGGGATCGTCGCGCACGCGGTGATCCGGTGGCGGATCCCCTACGCCGATCCACTGCTGTTCCCGGTGGTCTACCTGCTGAACGGGATCGGCATCGCGATGATCCACCGGCTCGACCTGGGCGGCACCGAACGCACCCATTCCGCCGAGCTGCAACTCACCTGGACGGTGATCGCCGTCGCGGTGTTCGTCGCGGTGGTGATCCTGTTGAAGGACCACCGCGTCCTGCAACGCTTCCCGTACCTGATGTTCCTGGCCGGCATGATCATCCTGATGATGCCGCTGATGCCGTTCATCGGCTTCGAGAACCACGGCGCCCGGATCTGGATCAAGCTCGGCAACTACAGCTTCCAGCCGGCCGAGCTGGCCAAGATCGTGCTCACCGTCGCGTTCGCGTCCTACCTGGTCGAGAAGCGGGACGTGCTGGCGCTGGCCGGCGCCCGCGTCCTCGGCGTCGACCTGCCCCGGGCCCGCGACCTCGGCCCGATCTCGCTGATGTGGCTGGCCAGCCTGGCGGTGTTGATCTACCAGAAGGACCTGGGCACGTCGCTGCTGTTCTTCGGGCTGTTCGTGATGATGCTCTACGTGGCCACCGAGCGCCCCAGCTGGCCGATCCTGGGCACCATCCTGTTCCTCGGCGGCGCCTTCCTGGGCTGGCTCTACTACGCGCACGTGCAGACCCGGGTCTCCGCCTGGCTCGACCCGTTCTCGAACTGGAACCAGAACTACCAGATCATCCAGGGCCAATTCGGGATGGCCTGGGGCGGCCTGTTCGGCACCGGCTGGGGGCTCGGACGCCCCAACCTCACCCCGCTGGCCAAGAACGACTTCATCGCCGCAGCTCTCGGCGAGGAGCTCGGCGTGGCCGGTCTGATGGCGCTCATCGTGCTGTACGGGGTGATCGTGATGCGCGGCCTGCGCGCCGCGCTGACCGCCGCCGAGCCGTTCAGCAAGCTGATCGCCGCGGGCCTGTCGTTCGTCTTCGCCCTGCAGGTGTTCACCATCATCGGCGGCGTCACCCGGCTGCTGCCGCTCACCGGCCTGACCACGCCGTTCGTCTCGCAGGGCGGGTCGTCGCTGATCGCCAACTACGCGATGATCGCCCTGCTGATGGTGGTCACCCACCAGGTCCGCCGGCCGGCCCCGCCGGCGGCCGAGCCGCTGCAATCGCTGGCCCATGACACCACCCAGGTGATCGCCGTGCCCAGCCGGCCGGCCGACCCCCGTCCGGCACCCGGCTTCACCCGGACGCCGACCGCGGCCGACGACCCGACCGCGGAGGTGCCGGCCGGCGCGAACGAGCCGACCACCGCCATCCGCACCGGGGCAGGGGCCGACGAGGCCACCGTCGCGATCCCCACCCCGTCCACCCCGGACGCGCTGACCGAGCCGGTGCCCACCCCGGTCAGCGCCGACGAGCCGACCACCGCCATCCCGACCGGTTCCCTGCGATCCGCGTCCGACGAGCCGGGCGGGAGACTGCCATGAACCGTCCGATCCGACGCGTCGCGCTGGTCGCGATGCTGATGACCTTCGCCCTGCTGGCCAACGTCTGCGTCAACTACCTGGCCCGCGGCGACTCGCTGAACGCCCACGCCCAGAACCGGCGGGTCACCGACGCCGCGTTCGCCCAGGACCGGGGCGCGATCATGGTGGGCAACACCGCGATCGCCGAGACGGTCGCCGCCAAGGACCAGTTCCAGTTCCAGCGGCACTACCCGCAGGGCGAGCTGTACGCGCCGGTCACCGGCTACTTCTCCTACCTGTTCGGTTCCTCCGAGCTGGAGCAGAGCTACGGCTCGCAGCTGTCCGGCAACGACGACTCCCAATTCGTCAACCGGCTGATCGACCTGGCCACCGGCGCCAAGCCGAAGGGCGCCAGCATCCAGACCACGCTGAACGCCAAGGCGCAGCAGGCGGCGGCGAAGGCGCTGGGCAACAAGAAGGGCGCCGTGGTGGCGCTCAACCCGAAGACCGGCGCGATCCTGGCGATGGTGTCGTCGCCGTCCTTCGACCCCAACGATCTGGCCACCCACAAGCTGGATGACTCGACCGCGGCGTGGAAGAAGCTCACCGGCGACAGCAAGAACCGGCCGATGGCGAACCGGGCCACCCGGGAGATCTTCCCGCCCGGCTCGACGTTCAAGGTGATCGTGTCGGCCGCCGCGCTGGAGGCCGGCTACGAGCCGGACAGCGAGCTCGACACCTCGTCCTTCCGGCTGCCCGGCTCGACGGTGACGATCAACACCACCTGCGGCGACCGGCAGACCCTGCGCCGTTCGCTGGCGCTGTCCTGCAACTCGGCCTTCGCCCGGCTGGGCGTGAAGCTGGGTGCCAACGCGCTGCGCGAGCAGGCCGAGAAATTCGGCTTCGGCACCAAGCCGCTGTCCGACATCGGCTCGGTGGCCAGCCGATTCCCCGACCAGCTCGACGAGGCCCAGACCGGCCTGGCCTCGATCGGCGGCTTCGACGTGGCGGCCACCCCGCTGCAGATGGCCATGGTCTCGGCCGCCGTCCGCAACGACGGCATCGTGATGCAGCCCTACCTGGTCGAATCGGTGCGCTCCGCCGATCTGCAGGTGCTGAGCCAGACCCGGCCCTCGCAGCTGCGGCTGGCGACCAGTTCGGCCAACGCGGCCAAGCTGCGCCAGATGATGGTGGACGTGGTCGCCAACGGCACCGGCTGGCGGGCCCGGGTCTCCGGCGTGACCGTCGGCGGCAAGACCGGCACCGCGAACTCCGACAACGTCCGGACGCCGTACGCCTGGTTCACCGCCTGGGCGGAGGATCCCGACGTGGCGGTCTGCGCCTTCGTCCAGGACGCCGAGATGGAAGCCACCGACGTGGCCGGCGGACGGGTGGCGGCACCCATCGCCAAGGCCGTGATCGAGGCTCTCCGGTGACCGCGCGGGCCGCCTGGACGACAATGGACAATCCGACGAAGAGGGGACAACGGCATGGGTGACGAACCCAGGATGCTCGGCGGCCGCTACGAGCTGGACGGCCTGCTCGGCCGGGGCGGCATGGCGCAGGTGCGCCGGGCCCGCGACATCCGGCTCGGCCGCCAGGTGGCGGTCAAGCTGCTGCGCACCGACCTGGCCGGCGACCCCACCTTCCTGGCCCGTTTCCGGCGCGAAGCGCAGGCCTCCGCCGGGCTCAACCACCCCAACATCGTCGCCGTCTACGACACCGGCGAGGAGATCGATCCCGCCACCGCGGTCTCGGTGCCCTACATCGTGATGGAGCTGGTCGAGGGCCACACCCTGCGCGAACTGCTCCGCGACGACCGCAAGATCCTGCCCGAGCGCGCGCTCGAGTTCGCCGCCGGCGTCCTGGACGCGCTGGCCTATTCGCACCGGGCCGGCATCGTGCACCGCGACATCAAGCCCGCCAACGTGATGCTGACCACGTCCGGCCGGATCAAGGTGATGGACTTCGGCATCGCCCGCGCGGTCGCCGACACCTCGGCCACCATGACCCAGACCGCCGCGGTGATCGGCACCGCCCAGTACCTGTCGCCGGAACAGGCCCGCGGCGAGACCGTCGACGCCCGCTCCGACATCTACTCGGCCGGCTGCCTGCTCTACGAACTGCTGGTCGGGCGTCCGCCGTTCCGCGGCGACTCCCCGGTGTCGGTGGTCTATCAGCACGTCCGCGAACATCCGGTGCCGCCGAGCCAGCTGGACTCGCAGGTCACCGCCGAGATGGACGCCATCGTGCTGAAGGCGCTCGCCAAGGACTCCGGCCAGCGTTACCAGACCGCGTCCGAGATGCGCGACGACATCAACCGGCTGCTGGCCGGGCAGCCGGTGCAGGCCGTCGCACCGGTTCCCGATCCCGCGCCGACCAGCGTCCTGGCGCCGACCCGCACGCTGGACGCCGCACCCGAGCCGGTGGCCGCGGCCGTCACGTCCGGGTCCGCCGCGACCGGGCCGCTGGAACGCGCCGACGCCACCATCCCGCAGCGCGCCATCGAAGAGCCGCGGCGGCGCCGGAACACCTGGGTGTGGGGGCTGGTCGCCTTCCTGCTGGTGCTCGGGTTGGGCTACGGGACCTACCTGTACTTCAACCCGGACGCCCGGGTCGCCCAGGTGGCGGTGCCGGACGTCAGCGGCCGCAGCCGGGATCTGGCCGAACAGCAGTTGCAGGACGCCCAGCTCAAGGTCGCCGTGAGCGAGATCGTCGGCCCCGACGACCAGAGCGTCGGACGCGTCACCGGCCAGAACCCAGGCCCCGGGGTGAAGGTGCCGGTGGGCACCACCGTGACCATCCAGGTCAATGTGGGCCCCAGCAAGGAGACCATCCCGACCACCCTGATCGGGATGACGGTGACCGAGGCCAAGGCCAAGCTGACCGAACTCGGCTTCAGCGACGTGACGTCGAAACCCGATCCCGCGGCGACCACGGGGAAGGCGAACACGGTCACCAGCGTCAACCCCACCGGCGGCGTCACGGTCACGCTGGACACCCCGATCACCTTGTACTTCACGCCCGGAACCGGCGTGGTGCCGAACTTCTACAACCTGTCCAAGGCGAGTGCCCAGGCACAGGCCGACCGCGAGGGCTTCGAGGTCACCTTCACCGAAGAGGAGACCACCGAACTCGAACCGGGCAAGGTGTTCAAGCAGAAGCCGCTGCCCGGCGAGACCATCAAGCGCAGCCAGAAGATCCAGCTGGTGCTGGCCAAGGCTCCGGCCAGTCCGCCGCCCTCGTCGCCGCCGGCGTCCTCGTCACCGAGCCCCGACCCTTCGGAGACGCCCCGGTAGGCACTGCCCGGGTGGCCGCGCCGGGAACCGCTGTCGCCGGCACGACCGGCCAGCTTCGGCGCGGAACGATCGGCACAGCGCCATCAGTAGGGGTTTCAGCGCAGCGCCATCAGCGGCGTGAGGCCCTCGGCCCGCTTCGGCGCTTCGGCGTCCCCGCAGGTGACCAGCCAGTTGGCCAGCATCTGGTAGCCGCCCTCGGTGAGCACCGACTCGGGGTGGAACTGCACCGACTCCACCGGCAGGCTGCGGTGCCGCACCGCCATGATCACCCCGGACGCGGTGGCCGCGGTGACCTCCAACTCGTCCGGCACGGTCGCCGGATCGAGCGCCAGCGAGTGATAACGGGTGGTGGTCAACGGGCTGGGCAGCCCGGCGAACACCCCGACGCCGTCGTGCAGCACCTCGGAGGTCTTGCCGTGCAGCAGCTCCGGCGCCCGGTTCACCACACCGCCGTAGGCCACCGCGATGGACTGCAGCCCGAGGCAGACGCCGAAGATCGGCAGCCGCCCGGCATGGGAACGCACCATGTCGATGCAGACCCCCGCCGACTCGGGCGTGCCCGGCCCGGGCGAGATCAGCACGCCGTCGTAGCCGTCCGCCCAGTCGGCGGTGCCGAACCGCGGATCGTCGTTGCGCCAGACCTCCACCTCGGCGCCCAGCTGGGCCAGGTACTGGACCAGGTTGTAGACGAACGAGTCGTAGTTGTCGATCACCAGGATGCGCGCCATGGCGTCATTCTCCCCTACTCCTGGACTGTCGCTCGTCATGCTCGGTCCTAGCCGATCCGCCGGGCCTCGACGTCCAGGCTGCCCCGGTAGGCGGGCATGGTGACCGAGGCCTCCCGGCGCTGCCCGTAGCCCAGGCCGTAGGCGGCGACGTATTGCCGGTAGATCTGCACCGCGTTCGACGCCTCGAGCGCGCGGTCGAGTTTGTCCGGGTCGCCGATCGCGGCGATCTCGTAGGGCGGCGCATAGGGGACGCCGTGCAGCACCACCGAGTTGCCCACGCACTTCACGCCGGTGCGGGAGGTGACCCGCTGGCCCTGGATGGTCATCGCCTCGGCGCCGCCCGACCACAGCGCGTTCACCACCGCCTGGATGTCCTGCTGATGCACCACCAGCAGTTCCGGGCTCACCCCCGGCGGATGGACGCCGGAGCGGGCGTCGTCCAGCACCACCACGACCGCCGGTCCCTTGACCGGGGTCTGGCCGGCAACCTCGGCGGCGGTGCGCATGGTGGCCTCCGGAATGCCGCCGCCGTCGCCCTTGGCCAGGGTGTCCACCTCGCGGCGCAGCTTCGCCACCCGGTCGGCGAGCTCGGCGTTGCGCTTCGACTCCGACTGGATCAGCCCGACCAGGTCGGTGTTCCGGTCGGGTCGCAGGTCGGTGCCGCCGGCGTTGATGGCGCTGGTGGCGATCATGAAGCCGGCCAGCACGCAGACCCCGATGCTGAGCAGCCGGCGTCCGAACCGGACCTCGGTGGCGCGTCCGGACGCCCGGCGCAGCCGCGCCCAGGCCCGCACCAACCGCCTCTTCATGCCGCCGAGTCTAGGATGCCGCCGCGGGTTCGGCGGCTCGGGGGTGTCCCGGTAGAGTGGCCCCCATGCCCGAGTCCAGGATCCGCAAGCAAGCAGCGGACAAGAAGAAGCAGGCGTCCGCCGAGGCGACGTCCGAGGCCCGCAAGGAGCGCAAGCGCCGGGTCGCGGCTCCGGGAAGCCGCCGCTGGGTGCCGCCGACCTTCATCACCGTGGGTCTGCTGGGCGTGCTGTGGCTGGTGGTCTACTACATCGCCGGCCATCTGATTCCGGTGATGAGTGACCTGGGCGGCTGGAACGTGCTGATCGGCATGGGCTGCATGGCGGCCGCGTTCGGCATCGCCACCCTCTGGAAGTAGCCCGCCCCGCCCGGTCGAGACCGGTGCTCTAGCTCGCGCTGCCCGGACCCTGCCTCACCAACCAGGCTCCCTCACCAACCAGGCTCCCCCACTGACCAGGCCGCCCTCACCGACCAGGCCGCCGCCGATCGCGCGATCCGCCAGTGCTGACGGGATCCACCTCAGCTTTCGCCAAATATCGCGAAAGTGGTTGCCAGATCCCGAAAGCAGTTGTCGATCGCGCGATCGACTTGGGTTTCACCTGCTGACGAAAATGAGCCCGGGTTCAGCCCTGGGGCTTGAGCAGCGGGAACAGGATCGTCTCGCGGATGCCCGCGCCGGTGAACAGCATGATCGTCCGGTCGATGCCCAGACCCATGCCGCCCATCGGCGGGGCGCCGAATTCCAGGGCGCGCAGGAAGTCCTCGTCCAGCTGCATCGCCTCGGGATCGCCGGCGGCAGCCTTCAGCGACTGCCGGACCAGCACGTCCCGCTGGATCACCGGGTCGATCAGCTCGGAAAAGCCGGTGCCGCGTTCGACGCCGCCGATGATCAGGTCCCAGGCCTCGACCAGGCGCGGGTCGTCGGGGTTGTTCCGGGCCAGCGGCTGGGCGATCGCCGGGTAGCCGTTGACGAAGGTGGGCTGCACCAGCGTCGGCTCGACGATCTCGGCGAACAGCTCCATCACCAGCTTCTGGTCGCTCCAGGCCGGGTCGTACTCGATGCCGCGGGCGTCCGCGATGGCGCGCAGCCGGTCCAGCGAGGTGTCCGGGGTGAGCTCCTCGCCCAACGCGTCCGACAAGGCCGGATAGACGCTCACCCAGGTCCACTCGCCGGTCAGCTGCACCTCGCCGGCCGGGGTCTGCACCGATTCGACGCCCAGTTCGGCGGCGGCGTTCACGATCAGGTCACGGGTCATCGCCGCGATCGTGTACTGATCGCCCCAGGACTGGTACGCCTCCAGCATGGTGAACTCGGGCGAATGCGAGGAGTCGACGCCCTCGTTGCGGAAGATCCGGCCCATCTCGTAGACCCGATCGACGCCGCCGACGATGGCCCGCTTCAGGTAGAGCTCGATCGCGATCCGCAACGTCATCGGGATGTCGAAGGCGTTGAGATGGGTATGGAACGGCCGTGCCGACGCGCCGCCGTGCACCAGTTGCAGGATCGGGGTCTCGACCTCGAGGTAGCCCTGGTCGCGCAGCGTCTGTCGGATCGAGCCGACGATCGCGGCCCGGGTGCGCACCATGTCGCGGGCCTCCTCACGGGCGACCAGGTCGACGTAGCGCTGCCGGACCCGGGTCTCCTCGCCGAGGTCCTTGTGCAGGGTCGGCAGCGGCCGCAGCGCCTTGGACGCCAGCCGCCACTGCGACGCCAGCACGGACAGCTCGCCGCGCCGGGACGAGATCACCCGGCCCTCGACGAAGACGAAGTCGCCGAGGTCGACGTCGGCCTTCCAGTCGGCCAGCCGCTCCTCGCCCACCTCGGCCAGCGAGATCATCACCTGCAGCCGAGTCCCGGAATCGGACGCGGTGAAGCCGTCCTGCAGGGTGGCGAAGCAGAGCTTGCCGGTGTTGCGGATGAACACCACCCGGCCGCCGACGCCGACCACGTCCTGGGTCTCCTCGCCGGTGGCGAGGTGCCCCCACTGGGCGTGCACCTGGGCCGCGGAATGGGTCCGGTCCACGCTGATCGCGTACGGGTCGTTGCCGGCCTCGATCAGCCGGGCGCGCTTCTCGCGGCGCAGGCGGAGCTGTTCGGGCAGGGCAGCGTCATCGTCGGGCGTGGTCACCGCAGGATTGTAGCGAGGCCGAGCGACCGGTCAGCGCAGCAGGTCGCCGAGCACCGAGCCGAGCTTGGTGCCGATGCACAGGCTGGCGAAGGTCGCCATCGCGGCCGACAGGGCCCGGACGTCGGCGGCGGCCAGTGCCACCAGCGCCACCGAACCGGGCACCAGCAGCAGGAACGCCGGCAGGAAGGACACCATGGTCGGGACGGCGATGGTGCGCTTCTCCAGGATCCTGGCCAGCAGCAGCACCACGCAGGACGTCGCACCGGTCGCCACGATGCCGCCGAGCGGCGGGGTGAGCAGCACCAGCAGCGTGTAGGTGAGCGCCATCGCCGCCACGATCAGCCCGGTCAGGGCCGATCCGGCGGCGAAGGCGAGCCCGACCCCGATGCCCAACACCACGATCCCCACCCAGGACAGCCACAGCGGCGGCAGCGCACCCCACCCGGTGGCGTCGGTGACCAGTCCCGGCACGTCGCCGACCAGCGCGGACGAGCCGGCGTCCAGATGCAGCCCGGTGAGAAAGGCCCCGGCGGAGATGCCCGCCGCCATGAAGGCCAGCACCACCAGGCCGTAGACCAGCCGCGCCGAGCCGGTCAGGATGTCGGTCGCGGTCAGTTCGAGCAGCCCGTTGGTGATCAGCGCACCGGGCACCAGCACCGCGATCGGCGCGCAGACGGCCAGCAGCGGCACCACCCCCAGATCGAGCCGGGTCGCGATCAGGCCGAGCAGCGCGGTGGAGAGCAGGCTTGCCAGGAACGGCGCCAGCGCGGTGGCGCCGCGCACCCGCTGCAGCAGCACGATCAACAGCCCGACCAGGCCGCCGATCGCGAAGCTGAGCAGGATCGCCCACCAGGGGCAGCGGAACAGCACCGCCAGGCCGCCCGCCGACAGCACGCTGCCGAACGCCCAACGAGCCACCGGATGACCGGCCACCTCGCCGCGGATCTCCTCGATCCGGGCGTCGGCCTGCGCCAGCGAGATCATCCGAGTGCGCAGCTCACGGACCAGCCGGCCCGCTCGTCCGGACTGCCGGAAGGACAGGTCGGCCTCAGTCCGGGGCAGCAACATGGCGGCGCCGGTGGTGCGCCGGGTGACGATCACCAGGTCCGGCAGGACGCCGATGCTGATGTCCTGCGGCAGCTCGGCCACCCGGATGTCGTCGAGGGTGTCCCGCACATCGGTCACCGACATCCCGGCGTCCAGCAGCAGCGCGCCGAGACGGCCGAGCACCAGCGCCCGGTCCCCGTCCGCGGGTTCGGGACCGGTCGGCGTCGGGGGCGGCGCGGCAGTCATGGGAGTCAGTGAACCCCCTCGACGCTGACCACCGCGCGCGGACGCGCGGGGACCTCGGCACGATCGCCGGCCACCCGGGCGAACCGCCAGTGGGTGAACGGTCCGAGCGCCTCCAGCAGGGCGCGGTCGTGGCTGACCAGCAGCAGGGTGCCGGTGTAGCCGCCCAGCGCGTCCTGCAGCTGGTCGATGGCGGCGGCGTCCAGGTGGTTGGTGGGTTCGTCCAGGACGACGACGTTGACAGCGCGGCCCTGCAGCAGCGCCAGCGCGGCGCGGGTGCGCTCCCCCAGCGACAGGCTGGCGCAGGGCCGGGCGACGTGCTCGGCGCCGAGACCGAATTTGGCCAGCAGGGTGCGGACCGCGCTCGCGTCCGTTTCGCCGAGGGCCGCGACCACGGCGTCCAGCAGGCTGTCCGGTCCGGCGATCTCGTCGCGGGCCTGACCGAGCGTGCCGAGCGCGATCCGGGTGCCCCAGGTCAGGCGTCCGTCCGCGACCGGGCGTTGGCCCAGGATCGCTTCCAGCAACGTGGTCTTGCCCGAGCCGTTGTTACCGAGCAGCGCGACCCGTTCGCCGCGAACCACCTGGGCGCTGACCGGGCCGACGCTGAAGTCGCCGTTGCGGACCACCACGCCGTCCAGCGTGAGCACCAGCTCGGACGACGGCGCGGCCTCGGCGATGCTGTAGCGCAGCTGCCACTCCTTGCGCGGCTGATCCACCTCCTCGAGCCGTTCCGCGGCGTCCCGGACCCGGGCGGCGCGCTGGTCCATCCGGCGGGCCCGGTCCTCGCGGTACTTCTTCTCCAGCTTCATGCCCGGCCCCAGCTTGGCGGCCTTGGTCCGTCCGGAGCGGGCCCATTCGGCCTTGCGGCGGGCCTGTTCGGCCAGGGCGTCCCGCTTGTCGGCGTATTCGGTGTACGCCGCCTCGGCCTGCTCGCGAGCCAGCTGTTTGGCCGTCCGGTAGTCGGTCCAGCCTCCGCTGTAGTGGTTGACCTGCTGCTGGGTCTCGTCGAGTTCCAGCACCTCGGTGGCGACGGCGTCCAGGAAGGCACGGTCGTGGGACGCGATCAGCACCGGCGAGCGCAGCGTCCGGACGAAATCGGTCAGCGCCGCCAGCCCGCGGGCGTCCAGGTTGTTGGTCGGCTCGTCGAGCAGCAACAGGTCGTAGCGGCTGACCAGGATGGACGCCAGCGCGGCCCGAGCGGCCTGGCCGCCGGACAGGGTGCCCAGCGGACGGTCCAGGTCGGCGTCCAGATCGAGGCCGGCCAGCACTTCGGCCAGCCGGGCGTCCAGGTCTGCACCGCCCAGGGCCAGCCAGGTCGCCAGGGCGTGGTCGTAGCGGTCGGCGGCGTCCGGATCGTCGGCGAGGGCGGCGGCCGCGGCCTCGAAGGCGTCCTGCGCCGGCCCCACCCCGGTGCGCCGCCGGGCGTAGTCGAGGATCGTCTCCTCCGGGGCGGGCGGCTCCTGAGGCAGGTAGCCGAGGGTGGCG
>NZ_JASGDE010000005.1:0-46409 GCF_047607385.1 Micropruina sp. | reverse complement strand
GGGAGCTGGTGCAGCAACAGTTGGGCGTGGTGTTGTCGCTGGTGCGGGTTCGTTCCTGGTCGGGGGTCCAGATGAAGCGAGCCTGGTCCGCCGACCGCGTCCGGCTCGGGAGGAACAGACCGGACGGTCGGTTGGCGTGGGGGTGCGCCGACCGGTCGTCCGTTCCTGTTGCCCCGTGAATCCGCCCGGGCCGGGGGTCCGCCCAGTCCGAGAATCTGCCCGGTCCAGGGAATCTGCCCGGTCCGGAGAGTCCGCCCAGTCCAGCGAGTCCGTCCGCCCCACGGGGTGCCTGCCGGTCCAGGGGCCCGTCCGGTCCGCCGCGCCGCCCCGTCCGCGGGAGCCGGACCGCACCCGCCCGAACGGGTCCGGACCGCCGAGTTTCCCGGTCCACCCACGCGGGCGCGGGCCGCTCGATAGCCTGATTCTGCGCCGGACGAAAGAGCCGGCGCTGGAGGCGCGGAGATCGGATCCCGGCCCGAGCAGGGAAACGTGGTGAGAATCCACACTGTGCCGCAACTGTGATGCGCCGTCCGGCGACGAGTCAGACCGCCTGCGCCTCGATGATCCGCGAGCAAGGAGACTCGGCCATGAGCCAGCGCCCGGCCATCGACGCGTTCGAAGCCGCATCGCACCGCTCGCCGCGCTCCGCATTCTCGCCCCGCCTCACGCCCGATCTGCTCGGCCGCATCCGAGGTGGACTCACCGATCAGGGTCGGGCCCGGCACACGCCCGTTGCTACCCACCCACCCACCCGAACGGCCCGGCCAGTTCGCTCCAGCTGACTCGAACCGCGAGGCCCCGCACCCGGGGCGGCTGGCCGGCCATAGTGATGATCGGGCTCGTCAGAGCCGGAATGGCAGTGCATGTCTTCGGACGCCGCGGGCCTGCGGCCGCACTGCAGTGTCGCGCCACATCCGTCCCGGCGGGCCCGATCATCCCCTTCCATCCGCGTCCGGACGCCGTGCCGCGACCGGGCTGCGGCGACGTCCGCAACGCCAGTGACACCACCCAGAGCTCCCCGCTGAGGACCCATTCGATGTTCTTCGCTTTCCTTGAGCAGTATCCGATGCTGCTGTTCGCCGTTCTGCTTGTCCTCGGCGCCCTGCTGGGCCAGGTCAAGATCGCCGGTGCCACCCTCGGCCCGGCGGCCGTGCTGTTCGTCGCACTCGGGCTGACCGCCTGGGGCATCACCCAGGGCGTCGAACTGACCGTCCCCGAGGTGCTCGGCAACTTCGGCCTGATGGTCTTCACCTACACCGTGGGCATCATCTCGGGACCCAACTTCTTCGGCTCGCTGCGCCGAGGGTGGCCGGTGATGCTGACCACCGTGGGGTGCGTCGCGGTCGCCGCCCTGGTCGGCGGGCTGGCCGGCAGCGCGCTGGGGCTGCCACAGCCGGTGATCGCCGGAACCTTCGCCGGAGCCTTGACCAATACGCCCGCGCTGGCCGCCGCCAGCCAGGTCGCCGGCGAGGCCGAGCTTCCCGCCGTCGGCTATTCGATCAGCTACCTGTGGGGCGTCATCGGCATGATGCTGGCCGCCGCCTGGGCGTTGCGCCGGGGCGCCCGGGAAGGCGCCAGCGGCTCGCCGCGCCTGGAGCAGCGCACCGTCCGGGTCGATCAGGAGGCCGGGCCGACCATCGGTGAATTGCTGAAGGAGCACGACGGCGCGGTGGCGGTGACCCGGGTCAAGCACACCACCGGGCCGATGCTGGTGGCGTCCCCGGACGAGCCGCTCGGCAAGGGCGATCTGGTCAGCATCGTCGGGCCCGCGGAGGCGTTGGCCTCGGTCACCTCCGAGCTTGGGCACGTCTCGTCCATCGACATCATCGGTGACCGGACCGACCTGGACTCCAACCGGGTGACGCTCTCGATCGCCAAATTCGCCGGCCATCGGCTGGAGGACCTGGACCTCGGCCGGCGCTTCGGGGCGCATGTCACCCGCGTCCGGCGCGGCGACGTGGACATGATCCCGACCCCCGACTTCCTGCTGCAGCTCGGCGACCGGTTGCGGGTGGTCGCGCCGCGCGATCAGATCCGCGCCGTGCGCGGCTACCTGGGCGACTCCGAGCGGGGCTTCTCCGACATCAACCCGCTCGGGCTGGCGCTGGGCCTGACCATCGGTGTCGCGATCGGCATGATCCCGATCCCGCTGCCGACCGGCAGCTTCACCCTCGGTTCGGCGGCCGGCACCCTGCTCGCCGGCCTGGTCTTCGCCCGGATCGGACGGGTGGGCCGGGTTCCGATCTCGATGCCGACCGCCGCGGCGCATGCGCTGTCCGCGCTCGGCATGCTGGTCTTCCTCGCCTTCGCCGGCACCAAGGCGGGTCTGCTGTTCGCCGACGCGATGTCGTCCAGCCTGGGCTGGAAGGTGGCGCTGCTCGGCTTCCTGATCACCGTGGTCGCCGCCGCGGCCCTGCTGTTGGTCGGCCGGTTGCAGCGCACCGACTGGATCCAGCTCTCCGGACAGCTGGCCGGTGCCCAGACCCAACCGGCGCTGCTCGCCTTCGCCAACACCCGCACCGGCTTCGACACCCGGGTGTCGCTCGGTTACGCGCTGGTCTATCCGGCGGCGATGGTCGGCAAGATCCTGCTGGCTCAGCTGCTGGTGCTGATCGGCTGACGCAGGTCGACCGATCGCCGAGGACTGCGACCGGGATCGGGTGACCGCCCATCGGACCTGATTTCACCACATGGTGAGATTAGCTGCTGGGTGGCGTCCGGACGGTCCGCAGAGTCGCCGCGTCGCCGTCCGGGGAATCTCTGAAAACACAACATCTAGCGAATGACAGCGGTGTAACTTCCCAGATGTAGAGGTCGTCTCCTCTCCGTCGACTACCCACGAGGAAGTGAACCCGCCACCATGTCGCAGATCGTCCACCCCGAGAGCATCGTCAAGCGCGACGGCTCGACCGCCGGCTTCGACGCCGAACGGATCCGCTCGGCCATCGCCCGTGCCGGAACCGCCAGCGGCGAGTTGGACGGCGCGGACGCCCATCTGCTGGCCCGCCAGGTCTGCGTCCGGCTGGCTCGACGCGGCACCACCCCACACGTCGAGGAGGTGCAGGACGCCGTCGAGCACCTGCTGATCGACTCCGGCTACACCGCCACCGCGCGCGCCTACATCGTCTATCGCGAACAGCACCACCGGCTGCGGGACGCCCGCAGCGCCATGATCGACGTCGCCAACTCGATCAACGAGTACCTCGATCGCGACGACTGGCGAATCAACGCCAATGCCAACCAGGGCTACTCGCTGGGCGGGCTGATCCTGAACACCTCCGGCAAGATGACCGCCAACTACTGGCTGTCGCACGTCTACCCGCCCGAGATCGGCCGCGCCCACCGCGAGGGCGACGTGCACATCCACGACCTCGACATGCTCAGCGGCTATTGCGCCGGCTGGTCGCTGAAGACCCTGCTGCGCGAAGGTCTGAACGGCGTCCCCGGCAAGGTGGAGGCGACAGCGCCCAAGCACCTGAGCTCGGCGGTCGGGCAGATGGTGAACTTCCTCGGCTGCCTGCAGAACGAATGGGCCGGCGCCCAGGCGTTCAGTTCTTTCGACACCTATCTGGCGCCCTACATTCGCAAGGACGATCTGTCCTACGAGGCGGTGAAGCAGGCCGTCCAGGAGCTGATCTACAACCTCAACGTGCCGTCCCGCTGGGGCACCCAGACGCCGTTCACCAACCTCACCTTCGACTGGACCTGTCCCGAGGATCTGCGCGAGGAGCAGCCGATCATCGGTGACGAGGAGATGCCGTTCTGCTACGGCGACCTGCAGGCCGAGATGGACATGATCAACCGCGCCTACATCGAGGTGATGACAGCCGGGGACGCGTCCGGCCGGGTGTTCACCTTCCCGATCCCGACCTACAACATCACCCCCGACTTCGACTGGGATTCGCCGAACGGTGACGCGTTGTTCGAGATGACCGCCAAGTACGGGCTGCCCTATTTCCAGAACTTCGTGAACTCGGAGCTGAAGCCGAACATGGTGCGGTCGATGTGCTGCCGGCTGCAACTCGACCTGCGCGAGCTGCTGAAGCGCGGCAACGGTCTGTTCGGGTCGGCCGAGCAGACCGGATCGCTGGGCGTGGTGACGATCAACCTGGCCCGGCTCGGCTACCTGCACGCCGGCGACGAGCCCGGTCTGCTGCTGGCCCTGGACCGGCTGCTCGGCCTGGCCCGGGATTCGTTGGAGATCAAGCGCAAGGTGATCCAGCGCTACATCGACGAGGGGCTGTTCCCGTACACCAAGCGCTATCTGGGCACGCTGCGCAACCATTTCTCCACCATCGGCGTCAACGGCATGAACGAGCTGATCCGCAATTTCACCGCGGACGGCTACGACATCACCGATGAGCGTGGCCATGCGCTGGCGGTGCGGTTGCTCGACCACGTCCGGGCCCGGATGGTCGAGTTCCAGGAGGCCACCGGGCATCTGTACAACCTGGAGGCGACCCCGGCCGAGGGCACCACCTACCGGTTCGCCAAGGAGGACCGCAAGCGATTCCCGCGCATTCTGCAGGCCGGCACCGAGCGCAATCCGTACTACACCAACTCGTCGCAATTGCCGGTGGGGTTCACCGACGACCCGTTCGAGGCGTTGCAGCGCCAGGAGGAATTGCAGCGCAAGTACACCGGCGGCACCGTGCTGCACCTGTACATGTCCGAGCGGATCTCGGACGCCGTGGCCTGCCGCGAGCTGGTCCGGCGGGCGCTGACCAATTTCCGGCTGCCCTACATCACGATCACCCCGACCTTCTCGATCTGCCCCTCGCACGGCTATCTGGCGGGGGAGCGGGCCTTCTGCCCGACCTGCGCGGACGCCGGCGTCGAGCAGGTCTGCGAGGTGTGGACCCGCGTGATGGGTTACCACCGCCCGGTCACCTCGTTCAACATCGGCAAGAAGGGCGAATACCGGGAACGCACCCCCTTCCTGGAATCTCGGGTGCCGGCGTGACCGTGGGCTGCGACCGCCCGGCTCCAGTACGTCAGGCTCCAGCACGTCAGGCTCCAGCACGTCATCCCGGACCCGATCCGGACCCTCGGCTGGAGATCGCCGGGCTCACCGCGCTCTCGACCTGTGACTGGCCCGGACGCCTGGTCGCCACCGTGTTCCTGCAGGGCTGTCCATGGCGGTGCGGCTACTGCCACAACCCGGAACTGCTGGATCCCCGGACGCCGGGCCGGGTCCCCTGGCCGCGGGTGATCGACCTGCTCCGGCGGCGCCGCGGGCTGCTGGACGGGCTGGTCTTCTCCGGCGGCGAACCGACCCGGCAGCCGGGGCTGGCGACGGCGATGGAGGTGGTGCGGGAACTGGGCTTCGGCGTCGGGCTGCACACCGCCGGCGCCTACCCGGGCCGGCTCGCGGCCGTGCTGCCGCTGGTCGACTGGGTGGGGCTGGACGTCAAGGCGCTGCCCGACGGGTACCCGGCGGTGACCGGCATCGGATCCGGCGCCGACAAGGCGTTCGCGTCCCTGCGGCTGGTCCTCGACGCCGGGGTCGAGCACGAGGTGCGGGTCAGCGTCGACCCGGCGCTGCACACCGAGGGCGGGGTGTGGCGGCTGGTCGAGCTGCTGACGCGTTCCGGCGTCCGGCGGATCGTGCTGCAGCAGGTGCGGCGTCCGGACGGCTCGGCGAGCGCGCCGCTGCCCGTGCTGATCGCGCCTCCACGCGGCGTGCGGGTACGGCGCGCGGAGTAGCCCGGCCGATCCGGCGTCCGCCTACCGGACGACAATGGCGCGGTTGGTTCACGGCGTTACCTACGGTCCCGTAGGATGGTTGCAACTGTTCGCGAGGGCCACCGGGGTCTCTCTTGATGGAACGGTCAGGAGAGAAACTGCATGTCGGCTACTGATGCCCCCGCGCCCGTCCGTCCGAGCCGTGGTGGCGCAGCCGCCCGCGCGGAGTGGGAGCGTCGCACCAACAGCTTCACCGAGTTGGCCCAGTTGGTGCGGTCGGCCGGCCTGAACGGACGCCGGACCGGCTTCTATCTGGGACTGTTCAGCAGCCTGGTCGCAGCGCTGGCAACCGCGCTCGCCGGCATCGTGCTGCTCGGCGACTCCTGGTTCCAACTGCTGATCGCCGCGGCGCTCGGGGTGCTGTTCACCCAGTTCGCCTTCCTCGGGCACGAGGCGTCGCACCGCCAGGTGTTCGCGTCCGGCCCCGCCAACGACCGGTTCGGACGCCTGCTCGCCACCTTCTTCGTCGGCATCAGCTACGCCTGGTGGATGACCAAGCACACCCGGCATCACGGCAATCCCAACCAGATCGGCCGCGATCCCGACATCGCGCCCGGCTGGGTGTCGTTCACCGACGAGGACGCCGAGCATGCCACCGGCTTCCGCGCCTGGGTCACCCGCCGCCAGGGCTGGCTGTTCTTCCCGCTGTTGCTGCTGCTCGGGCTCGACCTGCATCAGGCGTCCATTCGCCGGCTCTTCCGCCGCGGAAAGCTGCAGGGACGGGCCACCGAGTTGACCCTGCTCGGCGTCCGGTTCGCCCTCTATGTCGGCCTGGTGTTCTGGGTGATGCCGATCGGGCTGGCGTTCGCCTTCCTGGGCGTGCAGGTCGCGGTCTTCGGGTTCTACATGGGCATCAGCTTCGCGCCCAACCACATCGGCATGCCGATCGTCCCGCACGGCGTGCAGCTGGATTTCCTGGACAAGCAGGTGCTCACCTCGCGCAATGTTTCCGGCGGGGGATGGGTGACGGCGCTGATGGGCGGGCTGAACTACCAGATCGAGCACCACCTGTTTCCCGGCATGCCGCGTCCGCACCTGCGGCAGGCGCGGGAACTGGTCCGGCGGCATTGCCTGAAGTACGACGTGCCCTACGTCGAGAACGATCTGATCGAGGCGCTGGCCGTCGTGGTGCGCTACATCAACGATGTCGGCTGGGCGGCGCGGCACAGCTTCAGCTGCCCGGCCGCCGCCAGCATGGGACGCGGCTGAGGCTGATCGTCGGCTGAGGCTGATCGTTGGTCGAGGGCTGATCGTTGGTCGAGGGCTGATCGTTGGTCGAGCTTGTCGAGACCCGAGGTTTCGACAAGCTCAACCGGCGGCTGGTGATCTAGACAAGCTCAACCAGCGGACGCGGGCATGACAATGGGGACGGGCCGAAGCCCGTCCCCATGTCTATGTCAGAGATCAGAGGGCGCGAATGTTCGCGGCCTGCATACCCTTCTGGCCACGCTCGGTGTCGAACTCGACCTGCTGACCTTCGAACAGGTCGCGGCGTCCACGGCCCTCGATCGCGGTGAAATGCGCGAAGACGTCGGCGGAGCCGTCGTCGGGAGCGATGAAGCCGAACCCCTTCTCGGAGTTGAACCATTTGACAGTGCCTGTGGCCATGTCGGTATTTCCTTCTTTGTTGCGCGGACCGCGGTTGCGGCCCTGTTGACCATCCCGACGGCGCCGGGCTGGGAATCTTCGGGGGTGAATCGACAACGGATGGCCGTTGCCGGAAGTTGTGGAGGCCGGAGCCGATGGGTCCCCGGGACCGGCGTTGTGGTGCGCCGGGGGTCGATGATGGACTGCAGGGCTACCAACGGTCGGTAGCCGAGCCGCACGAAGCCGGGGGTGGCTGCTGCTTGTGCGAACAGCAACTGTAGCAGACCCGCGGCGGCGATTCTCGCCTCGGCGGCCGGCTGTGCGATACTGGGTGCAGGGCGCGACCATCGCAGCCCGGCATCGCACCACACTCCGCACCGCGCCGGCGAATGACGCTGACGAACGCGAGCGGATTTGGACCGTGGTGAACCCTTCTTGGAAAGCAGACTTTTGTCACGAATCGAATCCGTCCCGGCGTCGTTTGCGTCGCTGGGCGTCCCGTCCGCGCTGCTGGCACCGCTCAGCGAACGCGGCATCGCAACTCCGTTCCCGATCCAGTCGGCCACCCTTCCCGACACCCTGGCCGGCCGGGACGTCCTGGGCCGCGGCCGCACCGGCTCGGGCAAGACCCTGGCGTTCTCGCTGCCGCTGATCGCCCGGCTGGCGCGGCTGGTGCCCTCCGCCGCCGGTATCGCCGCCCGGACCCGTCCGGGTGCGCCGCGCGGACTGGTGCTGGCCCCCACCCGGGAACTCGCCAACCAGATCCTGGAAACCCTTGAGCCGCTGGCGAAGGCCGCTGGACTACGGGTGATGACCATCTTCGGCGGTGTCGGTCAGGCCCGCCAGGTGCAGCAGCTGCGGGCCGGCGCCGACATCGTGGTGGCCACCCCGGGACGTCTGGAGGACCTGATGGGTCAGGGCCACGCCCGGCTCGACGGCGTCGCCATCACCGTGCTGGACGAGGCCGACCACATGGCCGACCTCGGCTTCCTGCCGGCGGTCACCCGCATCCTCACCGCGACGCCGCGCGCCGGACAGCGGCTGCTGTTCTCGGCGACCCTGGACAACGGCGTGGACAAGCTGGTGAAGCGGTTCCTGGCCCAGCCGCTGGTGCACAGCGTGGACGGCGCCGAGTCGCCGGTCGCGGCGATGACTCACCACGTCTTCCTGGTGCCGGACGCCACCCAGAAGCGGGCGATCGTCCGCGAACTGGCCGGCGGCACCTCGCGGCGGCTGCTGTTCACCCGCACCAAGCACCAGGCCCGGAAGCTGGCCCGCCAGCTGACCGCGGACGGCGTCCCGGCGGTCGAGTTGCACGGCAACCTCTCCCAGGGTGCGCGCGAGCGCGGCCTCAGAGCTTTCGCCGACGGACGGGTCCGGGTGATGGTCGCCACCGACATCGCCGCTCGTGGCATCCACGTCGACGACGTCGACCTGGTGGTGCACGTCGATCCGCCGGCCGAGCACAAGGCCTACCTGCACCGCTCCGGTCGGACCGCCCGGGCCGGCAACGACGGCGATGTGGTCACCCTGGTGCTGCCCGAGCAGCGCAAGGACTTCACCGGCCTGGCTCGGGCCGCCAAGATCGCGGTGCAGCCGACGCCGGTGCGTTCCGGCGACCAGCGGATCGCGGACATCGCCGGCGAGGCCGCGGCGCTGGTGGCCGCGGGAGAGATCCCGCGGGAGGCCGCGCAGCGAGGCTCCGCCGACGTGGTGTCTGCCGGCGGCGGACGCTCCAGTGGTGGCCGCTCCGGCGGCGGTCGGTCCGGTAGTGGTCGGTCCGGGAACGGTGCTGCTCGGGGAGCCCGTGGCTCCGGCTCCGGTTCTGCCGCTCGGTCCGGTTCGGGTTCGCGTTCCGGCTCACCGCGCGCGGCGGCCTCGGCCGTGACGTCGTCCGGCAGCCGCGGCGACGCCGTGGTTCAGCTGTCCCGGCAGGGCAGCGGACGCCGGCGCCGGCGTCCGGGATCGCGGCTGTCCGCCTGACCAGGGTTCAGGCGGCCGGCCGGGCCTCTGGTCGTTCGAGCTAACCGAGATCCAGGTTGCGTCTGTCACAACGTGCGGGATCGGGCACCTCTGTCGGTGCCCGATCCCGCTCGTTGTTCAGACCGCGATGACGGTGAGCAGGCCCAGCTCGGCCAGTACCGCGAAGTCGTCGTCCTGGGTCACCACCGGAAGATCGTTGGCGATCGCCAGGGCGGCGATCCACAGGTCGTTCACGTTGATGCGGCGTCCGGCCTGGTGGGCCTCGACCCGCAGACGCGCCCAGGCGGCCGCTGCGGCGGCGTCCACGACGAGGGGTTCCAGCTGCGCCACCCGCTCCAACGTTCGTAGTCGGGCCGCCCGATCGGCGACGGTCTGCGCAGCCAGCACGCCCGCTTCGAGCTCGGCCACGGTGATCACCGACACTCGCAGTTCGTCGGGCAGTCGATCGAGCGCGAGCGGCCGACCGCTCTCGGCCGCGAGGAAAACGCTGGTGTCGGTGTGCTCAGGCCGATGTCCTTATGTCTCAATCATTGCGACATCGCGACTCGATCTCTACCCTGGGTGTCCTAATGATTAGGACATAAGGACATCGTCATGGACCGGCTCTTCCAACCACCCGACCTGGGGCTCGACGATCTGGCCGTCATCGGGGAGATCAACCAGACTCGCGAGTGCCTGGCGTCGGTGCTGCGCGTGCCGAAGCGGTGGGATGGTGGGCTGCGTCGTACGACCCAGGCCCGGGCGATTCAGGGCTCCAACAGCATCGAGGGCTACACCGTGAGTGACCAAGATGCTGCCGCTGCGGTCGAGGGCGAGCTGCCGCTGGCCGCGGATGAACGGACCTGGGCCGAGATCATCGGCTACCGACGTGTCCTCACCTATGTGCTGAGCATTGCCACGGAGCCGGGCCTCACCGTCGACGAGAGCATGCTTCGGTCGATGCACTTCATGTTGTCGGAGCACGAACTTGCCAAGTCCCCCGGCCGCTACCGCACTGCTCCGATCTACGTCCATGACGACCGTGCCGACCGCAACGTCTACGAAGGCCCCGAGCCGGAGCGAGTGCCCGGGCTGGTTCGTAGCTTGGTTCGTGACCTGGGGAACACCGATGCAGAGGCCACGGTTCGCGGTGCGATGGCGCATCTGAACCTGGTGATGATCCATCCGTTCCGGGACGGCAACGGACGCATGGCGCGGGCTCTGCAGACCATGGTGTTGGCCCAGGATCAGGTGCTCGAGCCGACGTTCAGCAGTATCGACGAGTGGCTGGGTCACAACACCGACGACTATTGCGCCGTGCTCGCGGCGGCCGGTGGCAGGGGCTGGCACCCGGAACGTGACACCCGGATGTGGATCCAATTCAATCTCCGAGCTCATCACATGCAGGCGCAGACCCTACAGCGACGGTTCGAAGAGGCGGAACGGCTGTGGACGCTGATCGATCTGCTGGTGTCCGAGCATCAACTGCCAGATCGGACGGCCGATGCGCTGTTCGACGCGCTGCTGGGTCTGCGGGTGACCCGTCCGTCCTACGTGAAGCGCACCGAGGTGGAGGAGCGGACGGCCACCCGCGACCTCGCTCAACTCGTCCAGTCCGGGCTGCTGCAACCGCACGGCCAGACGAGGGCGCGCTACTACGTGGCCGGCGCCCCGCTCGCCGAGATGATGGCGGAAAACAGGAAGCAGCGCCAGCCGCTGATCGACCCCTATCCGTCCCTGGTCGGAGAGATCCGGGCGGCTGCCGCGCAGGTCGGACGCCTCAGGTAGGAAGGGCTCCACTGCCCGGAGGGCAGCCGGGGTGCTGACTACGGGCGGAGTTCAACGCCTGGGTGATTGTGGCCACCGCGAAGGGCCACGGAATGCGCTCCTGCTCAAGCCGGACGTCACCGTCACGCAGCACCTCCAGTGCGCGGGCCTCTCCGGCGGTGAGGTGGCCGATCGGTCCGCGTCGTGGGGTCGGGTCGGCGACGGCGAGGTGGTTGAATCGCTGGAGTACCTCGGCGCTCATCAGGACCGACTCGGTCTGCGGCAGGACCGCTCGCAACGCGCCGAGGATGGCCAGGCCGTGACTGTCCAGATCACCCCAGTACAGCACCCGGGCGCCCGCGATCCACGGCACGGCGGCAAGTTCGGTGACGACCAGACCGTTGCCGTGCACGGCGATCCCGCCCGGCATCGGTTCGAGGGCGGAGACGGTCTGCAGGTTCTCAGAGATCAGCACCCACTGCGGACGCCAGTCGAGCCGTCCCAACTCGCTGGTCGGAGCGTTGAAGTCGAGCAATTCACCGGCGATGGACGCATCCAGCACCCGCACCCGGAACCGGCGAGCCTCGCGCCGTAGGCCGAGCTCGGCGCTGCCCGTGTGCGCGGCCACCAGTCGCTGGACCAGCGACGAGTGCCGCTCCAGCCATTTGGTGTCCACTCCTTCGATCGGGAGTTGGCGGCCGAACAGACCCGGCTCCGGGTGATCGCGGAACCACTCGACGACAGCGCAGAGCCGCTGCTCGTCTGCGTCGTCCAGCTTGAGCAGGGCGGCGGCCAGGCTCGGTAGCGCGTTGGCAACGGCCGCGGACGGCCACCGCTGCCTGAGCCGCGCACTGATTCCGGACAGCATGTGCCACTGCCCCGACGTGCCCGCAAGAGCCGCGACCGCGGTGGCGCCGCGCACGTTGACCCTGGCCGGAAGCTGCTGGGTGCCGAGGCTGCGCCAATGTGCCTGGCGCCAGTCGAGGCTGACTCCCGATGGCAGCCCAACCTCCCGCCAGGCGCTCGCCCACCGGATCACCGCCGAGGTGTCGGCGGCGGCGATCGTCTCGGTCGGTGGGTTCAGCGGATAGCTGAGTTCTAGTCCGGCGCCGAGATCGTCGCTGCCCAGCCAGCGGCGGTGACCGGCCCGGTACTTGGTCGTCGCCCACGCCTTGAGGTTGGCAACGGTTCTCACACCAGGTTCTCCTGATGCCCGTGGAAGGACGACTCGACGAGGGAGCCCTGGGTCGTGCCGGCACGCTCGGTGCTGTCGTCCGGCGTCTGCTCGGTATCGGCAGAGGTCTGCTCGCCAGAGTCGAACAGCATCACCTCGAAACGCGAGCCGACGCCGGGCTCGTTGAGCACGACCGCCGCGCCCCCGACGTAGTCCTCCAGGGTCTGCAGCATCTTCAGCGGCGTGGCCAGCACCAGCTGGAAGCCGAAGCTGCGGAACACGTCCAGCCCCGCCCGGGTGAACGCCGGATCGGTCTTGTCGAACGCCTCGTCGAGCACGACCAGCCCGTAGTTGGGTTGGTCGTCGCCGTCGCGGGCCAACTGGTAGCGCAACGCCGCAGCGAGGCAGAAGACCACCAGCTTCTGCCGTTCGCCGCCGGACAGGCCACCGGCGCCGGTGTACAGGTCGACCACCTTGCCGTCGTGGTCGCGGACCTCGGCGACGAACTGGACGTGCAGCCGAGTGTCGAGGCATTGGTTGCGCCAGCGCTGATTGGCCGGCTCGGAGGATGCCAGCCGGGTCAGCAGGTCGCGCAGCACCACGAAGCGCCGCTCGGCGGCCATGCGTGCGTCGGCGCTCAGATCGGAGCCGAGGGCGTCCTCGAGTGAGCCGGAGGTGATCTCGGCGAGCGTGCGCAGGAACTCGGTCACCTCGGGCAGCCGGCGGTCGTCGACCCGGACGTGCAGGTGCCGAGCGGGCGCGAACTCGGTGCGCAGCAGGGACGCGTTGATCGGGTCCACCCGCTCACGGATCTCGCGGCGGGAGTTGTTCAGCACCTGCGCGATGGCGCCGATGTTGTTGCGCGACTGGCCCTGCAGCAGGTCGAAGAAGCGGTCCTCGAACTCAGGCAGCCGATCGGCCCGCAACCCGTCCAGGATGGTGAGGTAGTCGGGCAGGAAGTCGGCCTGGATGGCCAGGTCGGCGGCGCGGGCAGGCCAGTTCTGCTTGTAGTCCTGCATGATCCGCTCAGTTCGCCGATGGTTCTGCTCCCGCCGTGCGGTGACCTTCTGGGTAGCCGTCACCAGGTCGTCGGCGACCGTCCGCGCGGCGGCGTCGGGGTCGGCGGACGCCTGCGCGAACCGTCTGGCCAGCGTTTCGCGGGTCGCCGCCGGTACCGGCTGCAGCCGGCCGAGTTCGTCGTTCCAGCGGGTCCGTCGATCGGTCAAGGTGCGCCACTGATGCCGGGTCTCGGCGTGCTGATCGCGCAGCCCCAACTGTGTGGTGTCGGCCTCGTCGACCGCCCGCTCGGCGGCCTCGAAAGCGTCCATCGCCGCGGCCAGGTCGACGTTCGTGGCACGCAGCGTGGCTGCCCGGGCCCGGGTGCGCTTCAGCTTGCGAGCCACCTCGGCCTGGTCGAGATCAGCCCACTCCAGTTCGGTCAGCTGCCGCAGCCGTCCGGCCTGGTCCTGTTTGGTGTCCCGGTGCTGTTCGGCCTGGTCACGCTGGTTACGGGCGCCCTGCTCGGCTTCCTGAGCCTCGGCGATCGCGGCCTGCAGAGCGTCTCGCTTGGCTGCCGTGGATGAGCCGAGCGCCCAGTGCCGACGGTCGTCGACCCGTGTCCGGTCGTCTTTCTCGTGCCGGGTCGCCGAGTGCCGGACCTGTCCCGTCCGGGTGACGCCCCGGTTGACCGCGCGCAACTCGGCCACCGACTCGACACAGGCGTAGTCGAAACGGGCCGCCAGCGTCGAGCGCAGCCAGCCCGCGAACTCGGAGTCGACGACGTCCAGCCGCAGGGTGAGCGAGCGGGAGTCGGACGGCGCGCCGGCCTCACGATGCACCGACGGCACCCGGTCGTAACGCAGCCGCAAGCCCAGATGCCGTTGTTCGATCAGTTCGCTGACGTGCGGGTAGAGGTCATAGGGGACCAGCAGGGTGCGGGCGAACGAGTACAGCACCCGCTCGATGGCACCCGTCCACTCGGCGTGTTCGGGACGCACCGCGAGCAGTTCGCCGGCGAAGGGCAGACGCGCACGGGGTACCCCGGTGGAGTTCAACAGGTCGTCGCGTAGGGCCAGCAGCCCGGGCTCGATCGTCGAACGCTGCCGCTCCAGGCTGTCCAGCTCGGCCTGCAGCCGGCGGAGTTGCTGTTGAGCCTCGGCGTGGGCACCGCTCAGCGCGTAGCGCCGCTCCTTCTGCTCGGTGGTCTCGGTCAGTTCGGAGAGCCGCGCCGCTACCGTCGCCTGGAACGAATCCCACCCGGCGCCGGTGTCGGGTAGCGCCAGGCCGCAGCCGGAGGCCAGCCGATCGGCGCGGTCGCGCTGCCGGGTGACCCGTTCCAGCCGTTCGGTCAACTCGTCGGCGTCTCGGTCAAGGGCGGCGAGTTCCTGCCCGCCGAGCCCGTCGACCGCACTCTTGGCGGCATCGCGGTCGCGGCGTCGTTCGGCGAGCGCGACCTCGGCCCGTTGTACCTCCTGCTCCAAGCCGGCGACGGTCTCGGCAAGCCGCTCCGCCTCGGCGGCGGATCGCTGCAACTGCAATTCGAGCCGGACCGCATCGAGGTGTTCCTGTTCGTCGGCGAGCGCAGCCAGCCGTGACTCCAGATCGTTGTGCTCGACGGCGATCTGCTGCAACGGGTGCAGGGTCTCGACTTGGCGCCGGGCGTCGACGACGGACGCGTGCGCGGCCGCCAACTCCTGGAACTGCGCGATCGCCTGCTGCACCAGGTCGAATGTGTCGGGCGCGTCGAGCATGAACTCGCGCAGCAGCGTGTCGAGGCTGGTCAGGCTCTTGGCCGATTGGGTCTTGTGCAGCAGCCGCTGCGCCTGGTCGGACGCCAACCCGAGCCGGCGCTGCAGTCGGGCCGCGAACGGCGGGTAGGTGGGGGAGACCGGCCAGCCCGGGTGAGCCGTTTTCAGTTGGCGTTGCTGCAACCCGTTCTCGGCGTACCGGGCCAGGGACAGCAGTTCGACGCCCTCGTCGGCGAGCACGAACAGCGAGTTCACGTCGGTCACCGCATTCGCGCCGCGGGGCAGATGCAGCAGCCGGATCAGGGTGGTCAGCCGGCCGGCGCCGTCGTCGAAGGTGAGCGCGATGCCGCTCCAGGTGGCCCCCGGACGCAGGTAGGCGGTCGCGACCTCACCACTCTCGGCGTCCGCTTCGCGCTTGTGGGCGCCACGCACGTACGACACCAACGAGCGAGCCCGATCGGTCACCCCGCCTTCTTGTGCGGCGGCGTTGAACTGCAGCCATTTCGGGTGGACCAGGACCGCCGCCAACGCGTCCAGCAGCGAGGATTTGCCTGAACCGGACGGCCCGGTGACCAGCAGCCCCGACCGCGGCACCGTGAGATCGAAGGCGCCGTTGAACGTTCCCCAGTTCACCAGCTGAACCCGCCGCAGCCGATGCTGACCCGTGAAACTCATGCCGGACCGCCTTCAGTCATCGTGTCGCCGGCCTCGGTGATCCCCGCGAGGGCGCGCAGTTCGCGAGCGACGGCCAGCACCTGGTCGGCGTCGAACACCATGGCCAGGATCGGGGAGATCTCGTAGCGGCCCTCTTCGGCGGAACTGAGCAGCACCGAGTTCTTCTTCAGCTTCTCCACCGACGCGTTCACCCGTTTCGCGAAAGTGACCCGGTCGGTGTTGCTGGCCGCGGCATACACCCCGAGGTGGTCGTCGATCTCGTCGCGGCCGACGAACACGCGGCCCTCGGACGCCTCGGCCCGGAGCAGCAGGTCACGCAGGTGCAGCACCAGGGCGGTGTCGATCAGCGTGAGCGGGCTGCTCCGGATCACCCTCGGCAGGTCGGCGTCCGGGTCGCTGCGGTTGCGGACGAACGCCAGCCCGGCGTCAGGGTCGATGACCAGGTCGAGGAACAGATCGGCGAGGCGCTGTCTGATCACCGGTTCGTCGGCGAGCAGCGCCGGCCACAACCGAGGGTGCCGTTCGCGCATCAAGTACGGCCCCTGCAGTAGCTGCACCAGCGCGCGGCTGGTCGATTCGGGAAGGCCCGCGGACGTCGGCGCGTCGGGTTCTTCACGACGAGCAGCCGGCAGGATGTCGTCGTACGCACGCCGCGGGTTCATGCCGTCCTCCATTCGTCGGGAACCTGATGGAAAACGTAGCGGGCGACACTGACAGTTCTCGGCGCACCGGTCACCGCACGCCAGCTGAGGCTCTCGACACCGTCGGCACGACTCCCGGCGCTGTGCGCGAGCAGCAGCAGCCCGACCACCGAAGCCAACCCCTGGCTGGCCGGATGCTCGCTGAGGACGTCGGCGATGCTCGCCACCGGACGCCGGCGCAGCACGTCGACCACGGCGCCACGCAGTTCGGCGAAGTCGATCTCGCTCTCGCGCACCTGGCGCCGCAGCATGGCCAGGTCGAGCGGCGCGGCGACGTGCGCGGTCACCGGCTGCGCGGTGCGCACGTCGGCGGGGTTGTGCAGGCCCCACGAACTGATCGAGCGGATCGACACCGAACTGGAATCGAGCACGTACCCGGACGGGTCGAACAGCCGAGCCACTCTGGACGCCGCCACCGCCGCCGACTGGGCCTCGGCCAACGCGGAGGACAACCGGCGATGCTCACGGTAGGCGTGGGTCTCGACGAAACGCCGCAGGCTGCGCGAGAACCCGGTCATCACCTGACGCACCTGGGTGCTCTCGCGCTGCAGCGTGGTCAGCAGCCGGCGCAGGAAGATCACCTCGTCACGGGTCAGTGCCGCGGTGAAGTCGCGGGACAGCACACTGTCGACGGCTTCGTCGAGGGCCACCGACTGCTCCGGATCGAGAACCAGGGCGTGGAAGGCGGCGAACGTGCGCCCGGCTTCGGAGTTCTCCAGCAGATCGACGCCGGCGAAGACCTCGTCGAGAACGTCGCCGCGCGACCCGGTCTGGCCGATGATCTGTTCCCGCAGCCCGCGGTTGAGGTCCTCCAGGGCGGCGCTGACCTGACCGAAGTCGTGCGGTATCTCGGCGGCCAGATGCACGATCTCGGTCAACTGCTCCAGGGCGAGGTCGTCGCTCAGCGGTGTGTAGCGTCCGGCTTCGACGGCGGCGATCTCGGCGTCGAGCTGGTCGCGCTGACGGCGCAGCGTCTCCAACCGGGACGCCTGACCGGGGTCGGTGTCGACCGCCAGCCGGGCCAGCAGCTCGGCCAGGTTGCTGAGCCGGGACGACGTGACCGCCGAATGCGGCGCCTCGAGATCGGCCGTGAAGCGCAGCGCACGAGCGGTGGCGGGGGAGAGTTCGATGATCTCTTCGCGGGCCTCGCCGGCGCGGCGGATCAAGAGCCCTTGCCGCACCCACTCGGACAGGTAGTCCTGGGCGGTGCGGGGAAGGTCGAAGCCGGCGTCGCGCAGCACGTCGAGGTCGTCAGCGAGCAACTCCAAGAACTCCGCGGACGGCCAGTTGCGCTGGGTGGGGGTGAATCGTTCGGTCAGCACCGCCGCCAGCGCCGGCAGCAGGTCGGCGCGCAGCAGGGCCAAGCCGGCGTCGGTGTCTCGCAACCGACGCAGCCGTGCGGCCCGTGCCGCTACCCGATCGCTGCTCATCAGCCTCCCAACCTCGCCAACAGGGTAAACGGGGTCACCGACAGTTCTGGCGAGGTGGCGTGATTCGGCCGTCCTGACATGCCGGGACGGCGATGCGTCAGGGACGCCGATCGCACTTTGTCCGCCAGGGTGTGTGTTCACATTGGGAGCCGCCAGGCTGCTACATCGATGCGCTGGCGGGTGCGGAAAGCAGCTCCGGGACGATGAGTTGCACCGAGACCTGGTTTCCATCGCGGCGCACGACCCGAGCACGAAGGTCTTCGCCGTCGGCGTCCGTCACCAGCAGGATGTCGCTCGGCTGCGGCTCGAACGTGGTGTCTGTTGCTCGGGGGCTCTGCGAGATGAGGCAGGTGACGACCAAATCTGCCCCGACTTCGTTCGGGTCGTAGATCAGGTCGGCGGTGCTCATGCTCATGCGGTCCACATTAACTCCGTCCAGGTGTCAGGTTCTGGTCGGGGCAACGCCAGCGCCGGCCTCGGAGCACGCGCGACGATCGCGGAAACGCGAAACCCGGGCCCTGTCGTCCGGCAGGAGATCCCGGGCTCACTTCCAGCCTCACCGCAGTGGACTGGCTTGTCCCGACATCATACCGAGCGGTTGCCGCGGTGCGAAGGGGTCGAATCCGGGGAAACCGAGCGAGAAACCCGGACCCTTGGGCATCCGTCCATCGCCGGGAAACTGGATCACGTTGTCATCGGCTGGCATCGCAGACCTCCTGCAGGGAGCTATCGGCCGGCGATGCTGACCCCGGCGCCCCACATCGCCTGCGGTAGGGGACATCGCCTGCGCTCCTACCCAGGCAATGTGCCTTTGCGCAGGCGATGTCGCTTCAGGGACCCAGCAGGCTCAGCGGCACCACGAACACGCCGTCCAACTAACAAATGGACGGGCTGCTATCTAACATCTGGACGCCAGCCTGGCGTGTGCGCTCCCGTCGGACCTCATCCTCCAGCGAAGTCCGCTCACACCGCCGTGCCGTCCGGCCGGCAGAAGCCGAGGGATCGATAGCCGGGCATACGGCGGCGCAACGACGCGGCGAGGATCGGTGCCTGGGCGTCGTGGTAGTCGTGGACCTCGGCGACCTCCTTGCCGGGGAAGGCCCGGATGATCCGGCCGGCGCACTGGACGAGGTGCCCGTCGAACGCGATCGGCCCGGCCAGGAAGAGGGTGTCGAGAGCGGGTGCGTCGAACCCCTCACCCATGAACGGGGTGGTTCCGATGACCAGAACTCCGTCCCCGGCCTTGGTGTCCGAAAGCTCGTCGATGACAGCTCGCCGCTCAGCGACAGCCATCCCGCCCTGTAGCCGAAGCGGACGGAACCCGCGCTCGGTGAGTGCGGTCGCGAGCGTGTCGACATGCTTGACTCGCCGGGTGAGCACCACGCAGTTGCGTCCCCGCCCGAGCGCCTCAGCGACGTCGTCCACGATCTGGCTGTTGCGGGCGGTGTCGTCGATCAGCACGCCGAGCAGTTCGGCGTAGGCGCCCGGCTCGGAGAGATCGATGTCGCCGTGGGTGAAGGCGGTGTCATGGAGATGCAGCCGTAGCAGCGGACCCGGTTCGGAGCGCAGATCCAGCAGTGTGTCCCTGTCACGTCCAGCCTCGAAGGTGTGCCGGACCGGGCCGAGCTGCCAGGTGACCAGGTCGGAGAGCCCATCGCGCCGGGTCAGGGTCGCCGTCAGACCGAGCCAGTACCGTGCGCCGATCGGCTTCACCGAGTGCTCATAGGCTGCTGCGCCCAGGTGATGACATTCGTCAACGATCACCTGGCCGTACCCGGTGGTCAGATCCGCGATGTCGTCCCGCCTGGCCAGGGAGGGAAGCATGGCGATGTCGATGACCCCGGTGAGCTTCTTGCGCCCGCCCCCGAGCTGGCCGGGACGGACCCCGAGGAACCGCTCCAGCTGCCGGCGCCACTGCTCGGCAAGCGCCTTGCGATCGACCAGGACAAGGGTCGACGTGCCGCGCTCGGCGATCATCGCGCAGGCCATCACGGTCTTCCCGGACCCTGGCGGGGCGACTAGCACCCCGTCGTCCTGGGTGAGTAACTCACCAACTGCGGACGCCTGCGGATCCTGTAGCTCGGTTGCCAGGCTCACCTCGATCTCGACGCCGGACTGCCGTAGATCGGTGACGTCGAGCCGGGAGCCCGCCGACGCGAGCAGGTCGGCGATCGCGTGTCGCAGCCCGCGGGGCAGTACTAGCTGGTCATCGATGGTCAGGTCGTATCCGCGAATGAAGCGCGGTGTGTCCCAGGTCGACTTGCGCAGCCGCTGCAGTTCGTAGAACTTCGGGTTCGCCATGGACGCGGCGTGCTTGAACGTGGCGAGGGCGGCCGGCGTCAGCTGTTCGGTCGGGATCACCAGTCCAGCACCGAGTTCGGCTCGGACCACAGGAGGCAGCGGCGGGTTCACCTTGGTAGCGGACGAGCGCTCGATCGTCTTCACGTCCGGGCCGGTGACGCTTCGGGACGCCTCGCGCGCGAACCGAAGGACCTCGCCCGGGCTCAGCCGCGCCAGCGTGGACAGGAACGCCCACTGATCGGGGTGTGGTTCGAGGGTGGCGAGATCGAGGAAGACGGTCAGGCCGTTGGCGCGCCGGGTGCCCTGGAGCGGGGCAGCGATCAGATTGCCGAAGCTGCCCTCGGGCACGACGTCCTGATTGGGGAACAGGCGATCGTACGAGCGCAGGTCCATCGACCCGCGCAACAGGATCGCCTCCCGGACCAGCCAGGTGCCGACCGCGCGGGCGGAGGCCGCCTGCACCGGGCCGGAAAAGAAGATCCAGACATGTGCACCTCGTCCGGACTGAGACAGTTCCAGGGCCGCTGGGATACCGCGACTTCGTGCCGCCTTCGCATAGGCGAGGGCGTCCAGCATTGCTGTCGGTCCGTCGAAGTCGGCGGCCAGCCACTGGCATTCGCTGCCTGACAAGAGCGGATAGAACCCGACGAAGACACCGCCGCTGAGGTGGGCGACCAGGACCTCGGTGGTCAACGGCAAGTAGCGGGCGTGCTTCTTGTCGATGCGACCCCAGCCGCCGGCGACCGCGGGTGACCAGCCGCTCCGTCCGGTGCGGTGATTCTCCCAGCGGAGCGCGTACACGTCGCGTCGGGCTCGAAACAGTTCGGCGTACAGCGCGAGCTTGTCGGTGATCGGGGATTCGTGCGTGACGAGGCCCGGCCGGTGCACAGGGATCGCCGGCTGCTCGTCCGCCGGAGCGGTGTCACCCCGCAACTCCAGCAACCGCGACAGCCTCGCGTTCTCCTGGCGAAGGCGCTCCAGTTCCCGCAGCAGCGCGCGGTTCGGGCTCTGGTCGTCCATCGGGGCATCCTGGCAGGTCAGGCCAGCAGGGAAGCCATGAGGTCTGCCGTCCTGGTGGCGCCGGCCCGCTTCAACGCGTGGATTGTTGACTCGTTGGTGGCCCCTGGCAGCCGAGCGACGGCGACGCGATGCACTTCCATCATGCCGGGGCCGAACTCCAATACCAAGGCGCTCAACAGTTCATCAGGAGTTAGTGCCTCCAGGCCGAGATCCTTCATGACCTCGGGCGGAAAGTCCTTGATGTTGCTGGTGCAGACGACATCGACCTCCGCCGAAATCGCCGCGGCGAGCACATGGCGGTCTCCTTCGTCGGGTAGCGGCACGCCCGCAACCGCAGCGATAGCCTCAGCTGTGAGTCTCGCTTCAGCCCGTGGAAAGGTGTCGTTCATTGCGACGATCAGGCGCTCCCCGGCGGCCGCGTCGAATCTGTCGACGTTTTTGATCAGGTGTTCGACAACCTCGCTGAGGATCTCCCTGCTCCAGAAGATCTGGATCAATTGTTGGCTTGCCGCATACAATAGATAGTCACGCAGAACGCGAGAGTAAAGAACGTTCGCATCGCCTAGAACGAGTCGGACAGGTACGAGGTATCCGGGCACATTGTCGGTCACTCCAGGAGGCCCAACTCATTCTGAAGCCGAGAGAACTCCTCCATGCCGGCTTCCATGTGAGCACGCTCCGCCTGAAGGAAAGCCTGGATTGATGAGACCAGGATGCGATGGTGGGTGCCGACCATCCGGAAGGAGAGCCTGCCGTCGTTCATCAGCTTCCGCACCTGGGGACGGGACATGCCGAGTAGTTCGGCGGCCTCGGTCGGGGTCACCTCTCGGTTGCGCTGGGTGAGGACCACCCGGCGTCCGTGAGCCCTGGCGTCGAGGAGTTCGGACAACCACTCTGCGGTCTCGCGCGACACGCTGATCGTCACCTCGTCCCCGCCCCGGTCAAGGGCGCGATGTAGTGCATCCGCCTCGCGGGCCAGCAGCTCGGTCATCGGACAACTCCTTCTCTATCTGATCCATCTGAAGCAACTGTAACATCTGGAATCCGGACTCGCCTCTGCTCGGTGCGGGAGTCGCAACGTGGACGAGAGTGCACGGCGAGATCCCAGCCGCAGCTTGACACAACTGTGTAGACCCCTACACACTAGTCCAGGTGTCAGGCGGGCCGAAGGCCGTCGGTTATCGGGAATCGTGTGTCCGAGGTTCGAGTCCTCGCTGGCAATCGCCAGTAGCTCAGGTGGTAGAGCAACGAACCCGGCGGCCGATTCCCTGCCCGGCTGACACCCCGACAACTGAAGAACATGAGGTCGGGCGGGCCGAAGATCGTCGGTTACCGCTTCAAACGGGCAGGTTGCGGGTTCGAGTCCCGCCGTCGTTCGCGACGTAGCTCAATCGGCAGAGCAGCTACTCCGGTGGTCACACCACGCCCGCCCGGCCTCACCCAATGACGGCGGGCCGACGTGCTTCGGTTACCTGGAGAGGCCGGGTTCGATTCCCGGCGCGGAGCACACCACACGCCCGCCGTCCCCGAAACCGCGACGCGGGGACGGGCCGGAGCAGATCGGTTATCTCCCTGCCACGGAGGTCCAGGAGTGGACCAACCCGGCGCATGCCGGGTCCGGCCGGTCCGCGCGACACGCCCGTCCCCGCCCGCACACCGAAAGGAGGAACTGAGAATGGACATTCTGCGCATGCTGAACCTGCGCCGGACCCCGCAGAGCGAGGCCGCCGACCCCAAGCAGGTCGTGAACTCGGCAGGCGGCTACGTCTTCGAGCTGGACGACGCCGCGCGGCTGCGCCGGTTCCTCACCCTCGGTGTGGACGGCGGCACCTACTACGCCTCCGACCGTGCCCTGGCGATCGAGAACGCCGCGGTGCTGACCCGGATGGCGGCGTCCGACCCCGAGGGCCTGGTCGCCACCATCGTGGACGTATCGACCCGCGGTGCGGCGCCGAAGCAGAACCCGGCCCTGTTCGCGCTGGCCTACGCGGCGTCCGTGCCCGAGGCGGCTCCGGCGGCGCTGGCCGCGCTGCCGCAGGTGGCCCGGACCGGTACCCACCTGTTCCTGTTCGCCGGCTACGTCGAGCAGTTCCGCGGCTGGGGCCGTGGCCTGCGGCGTGCGGTGGCCAGCTGGTACACGTCCAAGGACGCCGACCGGCTCGCCTACCAGGTGGTCAAGTACCGCCAGCGCGAGGGCTGGTCGCACCGCGACCTGCTGCGGCTGGCGCACCCGGCGACGTCCGTGCCGGCGCTGCGAGACACCTTCGAGTGGGTGGTCCGGGGCACCGTCGGCGCCGAGGTTCCGGCTCTAGTCACGGGTTTCGCGGCGGCGCAGCAGGCGTCCGATGCGGCGACCTGGGCGCGGCTGGTGCGCGAGTACGGCCTCAGCTGGGAGATGCTCCCGGACGCCGCGCTCGCCGAGCCGGCCGTGTGGGACGCCCTGCTGGACGCCGGTATGCCGCAGACCGCGCTGATGCGTCAGCTGCCGCGGCTGACCCGGCTGGGCATGCTGCCCGAGCTGGGCGGCCGGACCGCCGAGGTCGTTGCGCAGCTGACCGACGCCGAGCGGCTCAAGCGGGCCCGGGTGCACCCGGTGAACGTGCTGGTGGCGCAGCGCACCTATGCCTCGGGCCGGTCGGCCCGCGGTGCGGGGGAGTGGACGCCGACCCGGCAGGTCGTGGACGCGCTCGATGCCGCGTTCTACGCGGCGTTCGGTGCGGTCGAGCCGGCCGGCAAGCGGATGTTGCTGGCGGTGGACGTGTCCGGGTCGATGGGTGTGCCGATCTCCGGCATGGCGATCACGGCGCGGGAGGCGTCCGCGGCGCTGGCGCTGGTGCAGCTGGCGACCGAGCCGGCCGCGAGCGCGGTCGGCTTCTCCGGCAAGATCGGCGGCTGGGGATCGACGGTGCTGAAGCCGCTGGCGATCTCGCCGCGGCAGCGGCTGGACGACGCACTGCGGGTGGTCGACGCGATGCCGTTCGGTGGCACCGACTGTGCGCTGCCGATGCTGTACGCGGCGGAGCGGGGTCTCGCGGTGGACACCTTCGTGGTCTACACCGACAACGAGACCTGGGCCGGCCCGGTGCACCCGCACCAGGCGCTGCGGGCGTACCGCGAGAAGACCGGGATTCCGGCCAAGCTCGTGGTGGTCGGCATGACGGCGACCGGGTTCAGCATCGCCGATCCGGACGACGCCGGCATGCTCGACATCGCCGGGTTCGACGCGGCCGTGCCGAATCTGATCACGGAGTTCGCCCGTGGCTGATGCGCTGAAAGGAGGCGGCACCCCTGGTAGGGGTGCTGCCTCCCGCGCGTCACGGGGCGGGGGAGTGTCGGACGCCCGCGCCGCCCGGGCCCGGGAACTGCATCGCAAGGCGCTCGAAGCGGACGAACTGGCGGCCCGGCAGCGGGCTGAGCGGGACGCGTTGATCCGGAGGTTGCGGGAGGAGGACCCGAAACGCTGGAGCTATGGAGCGCTGGCGGCGGCGATCGGGTGTAGTAGGGAGTTGATCGCGCTCGTGGTGAAGCGAGCAAAGGGGAGTTGAGCGCCCAGCTCTCGTGCCTGGCTGAGATCGGTCGAGTCGTCGTGTGAGCTTTCCTCTGTCGGTGCTCTGAGGTGATCGCCATGGGTCGTCAGCCGTTGGGGTGAACAGGCTGAGGAAGCGGTTCCACCCGCTTGCGAGACACCGAACCGTTCGGACACGCGGTTCGATCCCCTCGATGTAACGTTCGGGGGACAGAGGACGTGAGCGACGAGCAGGAGAGAGCAGGATGGCGGAACCGTCGGTGGCATCGGCCGGCACGAAGACAGCACGCATCGTGTGGGACACTGCTGACAAGTTCCTGCGTAACATCGTCGACGAAGAAGACTACGGAGACTACATCCTGCCGTTCACTGTCCTTCGTCGCCTCGAGTGCATGCTCTCCGGTACTAAAGAGAAAGTAGTCAAGTATGTAAACGCGTTCAGCGGGCTGCCCTCGCACTTGATTGACATCGCAGTTAAGGACCGGTTCGGCCTGAGCTTCTACAACCTCTCGCCTCTCGACCTCGCCACCATCGCGTCGGTCGACGACAACGTGGACATGTCCCTCAAGAGCTACATCGACGGGTTCTCGAACAACATTGCCGACATCTGGGTCTCGTTCGACTTCAACCGGCGCGCGAAGGTACTCGCCGATGCGAACCGGCTGCACGCCGTCGTCAAGCACTTCTCTACGCTCGACCTCAGCCCGAAGAGCCTTGGCAACACCGGTATGGGCGACGTCTTTGAGGACGTCATGTACCGGGCCTTCAACAAGAAGGGCAAGGCGGCCGGCAACTTCTACACCCCGAGAGACGCGATCCGTCTCATGGTCGATGTGCTGATTAGTAACGACGACGACACCATTGCCTCCGACCACGCCGCTCGCTCGGTCTACGACCCGACCGCCGGCTCCGGCGGCATGCTGCTGATCGCCCAGGAGGCCCTGAAGCGAACCAACGAGAAGGTCGACGTCACTCTCTACGGCCAGGAACTCATGCCGTCTGCGTTCGCCCTCGGCAAGGCGGATTTGCTCATCCAGGGTGGCCGACCCGACGCGATCAAGAAGGGCAACACCCTTGTCGAGGACCTCTACGAGGGGCAAACCTTCGACTACGTGCTCTCGAATCCTCCGTTCGGGATCGACTGGGAGGTCGAGGAGGAGTCGGTCCGGAAGCAAGCCAAGACCGAGGGGTCTCGGTTCAGCCACGGCCTTCCCAGCACTTCCGACGGCCAAATGCTCTTCCTGGCGCACTGCGCGTCGAAGCTCAGCCGGGCCGGAAAGAACGGCCAGGGCGGTCGAGCCGCTGTGGTCTCGAACCAATCGCCTCTGTTCAACAGCGACAACGGGCCGAACTCGATCCGCCAATGGCTGCTCGAAGAGGATCTCATCGACGCGATCATCGCCCTCCCCACGAGCATGTTCTACGGTACCGGCATCGCGACCTACGTCTGGATCCTCGACGCAAACAAGGACCTGGAGCGGAAGCACAAGATTCAGCTCATCGACGGCTCCGACCAGTGGGACTCGCTGCGCAAGCCCATGGGAGACAAGCGCCGTGAGGTGGGCAAGGAGCACCGGGCCAAGTTGCTGGAGGCCTATAAGGCTTTCGAGTACGCCGATCCCGCGATCTCGCGCGTGTTGACGCCCGAGGACTTCATGTTCCGCGACGTGCCCGTCCACAAGCGAGCGCGTTTCGTGACACGTTTCAGCGACGAAGCGGTCGAGGCTGTCCGCGGCCGTAGAGACTTCGCCGATGGGCATGAGGCAGTCATGCGCTACCTCGACGGCACGGCCTGGAACGACCTGCCGAAGGCGTTTGCTCTCGCAGCCAAGGCTTCCGGGTTGAAGGCACCCCTGGGGCTGATCGACGCGGTCATGAAGGCGATGGCCGCACCGGATGACGCCGCGCCGTTCGCCGTCGACCGGAAGGGTAAGTCCATGATCGTGCCGGGCTGGAAGCTGATGGAGCGCGTGGCCCTGAGCGAAGACCTGGATGAACACATGGAGCGCGAGGTGCTGCCGTACGCGTCCGATGCGCAGTGGGACGAGAGTAAGGCCAAGCGCGGCACTGATATCCCGTTCACCAGGATCTTTTACGTGCCGGAAGAACCTCGCGCACTTTCCGAGATTGACTCTGACGTCGAGCGTCTCATGGGTGAACTGTCGGACGCGTTCAAGGTTGTGAGGCAAGATTGAACAACATGATCGCGCCGTTGGTACCGCTGAAGTTTGTCGGTCAGTTCGTGAGTGGCGGCACGCCATCCGCGGATAGTGCGAACTGGGATGGCGATCTACCCTTCGTGACTCCGCCCGATCTCAACGGCCTCGACGGCGCGCAGATCTCAGTCTGGGAGCGGTCGTTGACGGGGCGGGGTGCTGGCGAATCCTCGGTGGTGACCAACGCCGTGTTGCTTTCATGCCGTGCACCGATTGGCCATATCGGTGTCACTTCGCGGGAGATCGCCTTCAATCAGGGGTGCAAGGCAGTGATCCCTGAGGACCCCGTTGACCTTCGTTTCCTTGCGTATAGTCTCGTAAGTATTCGGAGGGCCCTTGAGACGGCCGGTCGAGGAACAACCTTCACAGAGCTCTCGACCACCGAGCTGTCATCCTTGGTCGTGCCGTGGCCAGACTCAGCTACGAGAAGTCGCAGCGCGGACTACCTCGATCGCGAGACCAGAGAGATCGACGTGGTTCTTGAGAACCTGAGAGGCCTCAGCGATGTGCTTCGTGACCGAGCTCGAGTCGTCCAGACCAGGTCTGTGTTCGGCCTTGCCATTGGACAGCGCCACAGTGCGACCGATGCTCACTCACCGCTGTCCGGGATTCCCGACCACTGGGATCGCACGAAGTTCGGTTACGACTTCACCGAGAGCACCGAGCGGAACGGCGATGACCCGCCCGGTCCGCTGCTCTCGATCTCCGAGTACCGGGGCGTGGAACTGAACACCCGCACCGAGGGCCAGCAGGCGTCGCTCGATATCTCGAAGTACCGGGTGGTGCGGCCGGGTCAGCTCGCGGCCAACATGATGTGGCTCAACCACGGCGGTCTCGGCGTCTCGTCTCTTACCGGGCACATCAGCCCGGACTACAAGGCGTTCTGGATCTCGGACCGATTCGAGCCCCGCTACGTCCACCATCTCTTCCGGAGCTCGCGGTACATCGACTATTTCGCCGCGATCGCGACCGGGGTCCGTCCGAACGCCCAGCGCGTGACGAAGACAGTGCTGGATGCGACCCCGGTCCCGCTGCCGCCCCTCGATGAGCAGATCAGGATTGCAGACGAGCTCGACGAGGCGACCGTCAGAGTCGATGCGATGCTCGCGAAGGTCGCCGACCTCAAGGCCCTGCTCATCGAGCGCCGCGCCGCGCTCATCACCGAAGTCGTGACCGGACAAAAGGAAGTCTCATGAGCCACGCGCAGCTGATGGAGCGCGAGTTTGAGGAGAGCCTCTGCTCGGAGCTGGCCGACCGCGGCTGGCTGTACGAAGACGACGGAAAGCCGACCGGCTGGGACGTGGATCTCGCGATCGCGCCGGCCGACGTGCTGCACTGGCTGGCCACGCAGTATCCGGACGAGTACGAGAAGGCGGTCCCTGAGGACATAGTCGGCCAGCAGCAGGCTGCCGCCGAGCGGAAGCTCCTTGGGCACATCACCAATGAGCTCGCCAAAGTGACGCGGATGGACCCGACGACCGGGCATCCGGTCGGGGGCCTGCTCGGCGTGCTGCGCAAGGGCTTCTCCTACGCCCAGATCGGCCGTCCCACCGCGAAGTTCGGCCCGATGATGGCCTTCCCGCCGGCAAACCCGAACCTCACGGAGGTCGTCGAGGCGGCGGCTTCGGTGCGGCTGCGGATCCTGCGCCAGGTGCGCTTCGACACGAAGACCAACGAGAGCATCGACGTGGTGCTGCTCGCCAACGGCCTGCCGGTCGTCACGCTGGAACTCAAGACGGACAACACGCAGACGGTCAACCACGCGATCCGCCAGTACAAAGAGGACCGCAAACCGTGCAGGAGCCGGGCTCTCCTCGCGCCGGGACGTGCCCTCGTGCACTTCGCGGTCTCCAACGACCTCGTATACATGACGACCAAGCTGCAGGGCGGCGACACGGTATTCCTGCCCTTCAACCAGGGCAACGACGGCCACGAGGGCAACCCGCCTTCGAGTACGGGCTCGTCGACGAACTACCTGTGGCGCGAGATCCTCGCGCGCCCGACCTTCATGCGCATCCTCAAGGACTTTGCGCTGTTCGAGCCGGGCAAGTCCGGCAAGAAGGACGAGGGCCGGCTGGTATTCCCGCGCTTCCACCAACTTCGCGCCGTCGAGCGCGTCGTCGCCGACATCGAGGCCAGCGGGCCCGGCAAGCGGTACCTGGTCTGGCACTCCGCTGGCTCGGGCAAGACGAAGACGATCGCATGGCTCAGTCACCGCCTGATTCGCCACATGAGCGCTGACTCCAAGTCCACGTTCGACTCGGTCATCGTCGTGACCGACCGCACCGTCCTGGACGAGAACATCCGCGACGACATGAATCTGGTGCAGTCCAGCAAGGGCCTCGTCGTGGCCGTCGGCGAGAAGTCCGGCGCGAAATCGCCGCAGCTGAAGAAGGCTCTCCTCGAAGGCGACCACATCATCACCTGCACCCTGCAAACCTTCCCGGAGGTCATGAAGCTCATCGAGGACACCCAGGAACTGCGCGGCCGACGCTGGGCGGTCGTCGCCGACGAGGCGCACTCATCGCAGTCAGGCTCGGCGGCCAAGCAACTCAAGGAACTGCTTGTCGATGTCGAGATCGATCCCGACGAGGAGATCAGCGCCGACGACCTGATGGCGGCCAAGGACTCGGCCATCGCGGCCTCGGCGAACATTACCTTTGTGGCCCTGACCGCGACGCCGAAGGGGAAGACGCTGCGGCTGTTCGGCACCCAGGTCGGGGACCGCTGGGAGGCCTTCGACACGTACACGATGGCGCAGGCGATCGAGGAGGGCTTTATCCTCGATGTCCTGTCCAACTACTCGACCTACGACATGTTCCTCCGGGTCAAGAACACCCTCGACGGCGAGGAATCGGAGAGCGAGGTTCAGGTCAACACCGGCGAGGCGGTCTCCAGCATCGTCCGCTATGCGAGGCTCCACCCGACGGCGATCGCGCAGAAGGTCCGGGTCGTCGTCGAGCATTTTCGGCGGAACGTGCAGCCGCTCCTCGGTGGCCAGGCCCGCGCCATGGTCGTGACGAGCTCGCGGATGGAGGCGCTGAACTGGTCCCGGAAGATGGACGCATACATCGCCGAGAAGGGCTACGACCTGCACACGCTCGCTGCCTTCTCGGGCTCGCTCACCGACGAGGACGGCGACAGCGTCACCGAGGTCTCGGTGAACGGTGTGAGCGACGTTGGCCGGGCGTTCCGTGGTGAGGGCATCTACCGCGTCCTCATCGTCGCGAACAAGTTCCAGACTGGTTTCGACGAGCCGCGGCTCATGGCCATGTATGTCGACAAGAAGCTGTCTGGCGTCGCCACGGTGCAGACCCTCTCTCGACTGAACCGGATCTACCCTGGCAAGACCGCGCCGATGGTCGTTGACTTCCGTAACACCCCGGCGGGTGTCCAGGACGACTTCAAGCTCTATTACTCCGACGCTCACATCGACGGCGACGTCGATCCGAACGCGCTGATCACAGTCGGGGAGCGCCTCGACACATCAGGGCTCTACTCGCATCAGGAGATGGATGCCGTCGCCAACGCGTTCCTCAACGAATACGGTGGAGAGGCGATCGCCAAGACGCTGTCCCCGATCAAGAACCGCTGGACCGGTCAGTGGCGGCAGGCCGTGCTGGCCAAGGACAAGACGCGGAAGGACTCCCTGGATTCGTTCCGCGCGGATGTGCTCGCCTATCGCAACGCCTGGCAGTTTCTGAGCCAGATCGTCGACTACCAGGATCCGGAGCTGCACCGCCGCGCGATCCTGGCCACGCTGCTGGGCCGCAACCTCCACACCGATGGAAATGACTACGATGACAGTTTCCTGGAAGGCGTGCAGCTCTCGGGCGTCAAGCTCGTGCCGTCCGCCATCAACGAGGACCATTCGCTGAGCGAGGGAAACGGCGAGGGGATCAGGCTTCCGGCCTTCGACGGCGAGCACAGGGGCAGCGCCGCTCCTAAGCGCGGCCCGCTCGACGAGGCGATCGAAAAGGTGAACGAGATGTTCAAGGCGAAGGGCGTCGACGTGAGCCCTGAGAGCGTCTCGGGGTTCATCACGACGTTCTGGGGCTTCCTCGATGCGAATGAGGAGGCGGTGGCGATGGCGAGGAACAACACGGTCGCGCAACTCAAGGCTTCCGACGGGTTTGGGAGTGCCGTAGGGGTCGCGGTTCTGAGAACCTGCCAGGAGTCACAAGAGATTCAAACTCACATGACCGACCTGTCCTTTCTCAAGGAGATCGTCGAGATCAGTGCCGACGCCATGCACGCGCAGTACCAGCCTGTGGTTTCGCCTAGCGCTGTCTAGGGAATCTACCTCACGAGCGCCGGGGGTGAGTCGGCCGAACCATCCGGCTCGTGGGATATCGACGGTGGGGTTGCAGGCGGCGTTCGACGAGGACACTGATGCGCTCAGGCGGATGATTGCCCGGGTGGAAGCCCGCGGTGGATCTCGGCGGTGACCCTTACCGGGTCGCGGCCCGCAGGGATGGGTGCTCAAGATGAAGTACTGTTCCGAATGGCATCAGACAAGGATGACTAGCGGTGCCAGGTCCCGAGATGAGAGCCAGCTTGCGGTAGTCTGCGCCTATGGAAGTTGGTGAATCTGAACGAACGCTTCAGGCTAAAATGACCTCCCGGGCGCTGGGCTGTCCGCCAACGATGAAGGCAAGATGCGACACCGTTCCAGTCGAGCCCGGCGTGGTTTGGGCTCACGGAACGTGCACGGATCAGGTCGTGACGTCATGAGTTACGGCTTCCGGCTCTATGCGGCTACCCATGTCCGCGAAACCGGACGAACCGCTCAACCTTGGGTCAGCGAACACTTCGACTTCGGGAAGCACCTAGAGAAGGCTGCCAATGAGTTGATCCAGTCTCCGACTGTTACCGGCACGTGGCCGGACCCGCACCCGGCCTACTTGAATCTTCGGGACGTCTCAACCCTTGAGGGGCCGATGTTCGCGCATATGGCTCCCGGTAACGTGGTGGGTCGGGTGGATCGGGTAGAGAAGAGTAATGACCACAGAGTCACGATTACGGCCTGTGTTGGCCGCGTCGGAACTCATGACCGCGCCCTTGGGGGCCGGGATGATCCCCTCCTAGACAAGGCCGCAGCGCGGCTCCATCGAGCAACCCTAGTGTTTCCCCGAGAGGGCTCAGGTCGGGGCCTGATGGCCATCGAAACCGTGGGGCGCTCAACGCCGGTCGGGGAGATTGCGACCCTGATCTCGCTCGGTAGCCGATACCGTTCGTTCGCTACGAAGAAGACTTGGCATCGCTTGATCTTGAATCAGGTTACGGATGGCGAGTTCCTTCGGGAGGTCCTTGCCGGGCAGGAAGCTTCGGTGGTGTTGACTCGCAGGAGCACGGATGGCGCTGGTGACCGGGTGCGTCAAGACATGCGTCTGGAGGCCAAGGTGCATCCGAAGCAACTGGGCGGCCTGGCGGAGTGGCTGGGCCTAGACGTACCTCAGCGCATGGCGGCCGGCCTACGGGGCATGATCCAGATCGTTGACGCCGAAGAGGTCCTGGCGGAGGTAGGGTTCGACGACGGCTTCGTCAAGGTGGGCAACGGGGACACTGCTACGAAGGTTCGCCTGGGAGACATCCTGGACCGGTTCACGTACCCGATCACGGAAGATGTCAGACCTACCGACGATGCTTGGGACCAGGCGGTCCGGGAGCGTATGAAGATCGTCGACCCTGATCTAGCCTGGGACTGATCGCACCTGGACCTCGTTGGAAGGAGTGCATCATGGCCCGACTCAATCCCGTACCACTCGTCCGCGGTCACGTCCGGGGTCTATCGTCAAGAACCTACGAGAAGGGCGAGCTGGTCTCCTTCAGGCCTGACTGGGCCGCACGCGCTGCGAGCCTGCTCGTTCCGGCGGCGACTTGGTGCTTGATCGCGAACGCTCGCCCGACATACAGCGAGAATCTGTTCAACCTGCTCGGCATAGCACTCGCCTGGGCCGCGCTGGCGTCGGCCGGGCTCCTGTCCACCTTCACCCTTCTGGCGGGCTGGCGAGGTAGGTTAGCGGAGGCAATCTTGCTGAAGGAGCGCTGGTCTCGCGAGGCGCCTCTGAGAGCGCTGGTCGATGAGGCGGTCGCGCACTCGATGCTGGGCGTGGTTGAGTCGCTCAGTGTTGCGGTCTTGGCCGGTCTTGCCTGCATAGTGGCCGTCCCCTGGCAAGGGCTTCTTTGGGCGGTCACCGCAGCTGTCGTTGCGCACACGGTCTTCCTCTTCGGACTGATTGCCACCCGGCTCTACTCCGCCTACGTGCAGGCCGAGGACGTGCCGCCGGAAGTAGATGGATTTGATAGGTCGTCGATTACTGTCGCTGATAAGGCATGAGGCAAGTCTCGGTCGCAATCAGCCTGCACCGGCTCCAAACGCAGCCCGCCGTCGACTAGCAGCCGGATCCTGAACGCTCTGGGGTGCCACAAGTCGGGTCCGACAGTGCATCAGCAGGCCAGAGCCTTGGCTTGCGTGCGATCGCTACAGTACGGAGCACCCCAGGAAGACACGCGAGAAGAACCCCCCAATGTCAACCGTCGCTTGGCTCGACACGTCCGCGGACGAACAGCGTCGCGTCCGTGACCTGATCGCGCTCTTCGAAGAGACCGAGAGTCGCGACGAGCTTGGCGTTGGTCAGATCCGTGACGTGCTCAGCGATGCGCTGTTCCCGGGCACCTCGGTGTTGCAGACCCGCGCCAGGTACTTCTTGCTCGTGCCGTGGGCCTACCAGTACGCGGCGTCCAAGCGCTCTGGCCGAGATCTCAACGCGCGCGCACGGCTCGTCGAACGCCAACTCGTCGAGGTGCTGCGCAGGGGCGACGATGAGGGCGTGATCGGGCGTGTGGTCGGTCACGGTGTGAAGACCTTGCCGTCGACCATGTTCTGGTCGGGGTTGCGACGGTTTGGGATTCTGGCCCAGGACAAGAGCCCAGATCAGCTCACCGGAACTCCCACCAGGCTGGGTGACGGTGTCGACGAACTGGTCGATCGACAGATCGGCGAGTGGCATCCGACGGTGCCGCGGTGGCCGGATGGGTTCCCGAACGTCCTTGACGGTGGCCTCGACCTCGCTCAACCCGAAGCCGAGTGGCTCAGGGACCGCATCGTCGACGCGTGTCCGGGAAGCTTGCTGGCGCACCTGGTCGCTGCGGATCGTCCTCCGAGCCCCAGCGCCGGCACCCCGTGGGAAGACCCCGCTTGTCTCGCGGCACCCGAGCGATCGGTGCAACAGCTTCGCCTCGCCCACGGCTTCTCGCTGATCATGAACGGGGCGGCCCTGCTGTACAACGTGCTGGTCGCCGAACGCTACGAAAAGGCGGAACTCACCCGCATCACGGCTCCCACCCAGGACCGTGCCGACGCCTACGAGAAGTGGCTCGACACGGTGGAGCGTGACCAGCAACTGCTCCACGACTGGGATCTGGATGCGCTGTGGGCCCTCGTGGACGACTCCGGTAGCCGGGTGACCTCCAGGACACGGCTGTTCGTCAACGCCTGGACGTGCGCCGTCCGCGAGGGCGCAGCGGCCGATGCCCTCACCGATCCCACCCACAGTCTCCGGATTCTGATCGCCAACCGGGAGCAGTCCATCAAGCGTGGACAGTCGCGCCTGACCAACGCCAGGCTCCTGGCGTCCTGGGGTGGGGCGTCCGGCACCCGGCCACTGACCTTCCGCTGGCTCCAAGTGCGTCGCATCGTCACCGACATCCACGAGGGCCTGAGCCGTGCTTGAGCCCGACAGCAGGGTGGTCCTGCTCGACCAACTGCGCCCACCACCCGGCTACCGGTTGCAGGCCGCCGTCGCGACCACCTTCACCCTCGATCTCACGACGGCTGTTGTGCCACCGCTGGCGTTCGCGTCCTTCGAGATGCGGGACACGGCCGACCCCGTCGCGGCCCTCGAGGCGATCCGTTCCTGCACCGACCGGGTCGACATCTTCTGCCAGGCCGGGCAACTCACCGTTCCGCGTCGGCACTCCGATCTGATGGCCTATCTGGAACCGATGGTGCACCCGGTGCGCCGGCCACGTCCGAGCTCCCTGTTCCACCCCAAGGTCTGGTTCCTGCACTACCGGGCGGACGATCAACCGGAACGCTTCCGCTTGCTGTGCTCGACCCGCAACCTGACCGACTCCCAGGCGTGGGACGCCGTCGTCAGCCTCGACGGTGTCGCACGACCGCACACTGACCCGTCCAACGAGCCGCTGGCGAAACTCATCGAAGCCCTGCCTCGACTCGCGGTGGCGCCATTGGCGCCCGACCGCGCTGCCAGAGTCGCCGAGCTCGCGGACGCCGCACGCCGAGTGGACTGGGAACGGCCCGAGCATGTGACGTCCCTCGCCTTTCATCTGTGGGGAGTGCCGCGCGTGACGCCGGCGGCGCCCGATTTCTCCGGCTACCGACATCTGATCGTCTCGCCGTTCTGCAACGCCGACGGAATCGCGCAACTCACCCGGAAGGCGCGCGGCAGTATCACGGTGGTGTCGCGCGCTGAGACGTTCGACGCTCTCGGCAGTGAGCCATTCGCCGGATGCCAGACCTTCATCCTCGACCCGCTCGCATCCTTGTCCGCACCCGCAGGGGACCCGGACGACGCCGACAACCCTGCCGACGACGATGCGGACGCGACCAGCCCGGATCCGCTGTCCGGACTGCACGCCAAGATCACCGTCGTTGAACGCGACAAGAAGGCACATGTGTTCATCGGCTCCGCCAACGCGACCAGTGCCGCCTTCGGGAGCAACGTCGAGTTCGCGATCGAACTGACCGGCGGCCACAGCAAGCTCGGCGTGGGCACCTACCTCGGCCCGGATGCGCCGTTCGCCAGGATGCTGCAGCCCTACCAGCCAGCAGAGCCGGCGCCAGTCGATCCCGAAGACGAGCGGCTACGGGCGCTACTCAACAGTCTGCGGGCACTCGCCGAGATCGAGTTCACCCTGACCGTGCAGTCGTCGACCCAGGGTGGCCTGCACGACCTGCAGCTCGCCAGCGGCACCGAACTCGCACCACGGCCGGGCCACGAGCTGAAGGCTGAACTGCTCACCCTGCCGGGGCAGGCGGTCGACCTTACCGGCGGCTCGCTCGCCGCCGGTACGTTCCGAGATGTCGTGGTTCCGAACATCACTCCGTTCGTCGCGCTCCATCTGACCGACCCCGGCAGTTCGCCGGGCGAACGGCCGCTTGCCGTGTCGTCGGTCGTGCACGCCCGGCTGATCAACGACCCGCCGACCCGGCTGGACGAGGTGCTCGCGCGACAGGTCGACACCCCGGAGAAGTTCCTGCGATTCGTCGCCCTGCTTCTGGGCTTGGGCGGCGATGCCAACCCCGTCCTGCCCGCCTCCATCGCCGAGAAGGGCGCCACCTGGGCGAGCGCCGGGGCAGCCGGCATCTTCGAGGTCATCATCAACGCCCTGGCGTCCAACCCCGACGCGCTGCGCGACTTGGCGCGCCTGGTCGAACGACTCGAGTCGACCGAGGTCGGACGTCGAGTGCTTCCCGACGGCTTCCAGGCGTTGTGGCAGCCTGTTCGGGCCGCCCTCGATGCGATGGGGGAGACGCGATGACGCCGTTCACCGCTGCGCACGTCATGGAGGCGCTCACTCCGTTCCAGCGCGACACGGTCGAGCACGTCGTCGACCGCTTCTACCGCGACGGCGCCAGTCGGTTCCTGGTTGCCGACGAGACCGGACTGGGCAAAACGATCGTGGCGCGAGGCGTCATCGCCCGAGCCATCGAGGAACTCCAACACGACGATTCCGTCGACAGGATCGACATCGTCTACGTCTGCTCGAACGCGGATCTGGCAGCACAGAATCTCGGCAAGCTCAACGTCACCGGGGACACGCATCACGCGTTTGCCAGTCGATTGACGCTGCTGGCCAAGCACTCGCGGCACCTCCGGCCGGCGAATGGTGGCGGCTTCACCAAGCCGGTCAACCTGATCTCGTTCACCCCCGGCACCTCGTTCGAGAAGGGTTGGCGCTCCGGGAAGGCCGAAGAGCGAGCGATGCTCTACCTGTTGCTGGAGGATGTCCTCGACCTTCGTAATCGGCGCCGAGGGAAGGCTGCGTCCGCGATTCTCAAGGGCAGTGTCAGCACGCCGGCGAGGTTCCGAGAGCGGGTCCAGGAGCTACGGCGGGAACTGCGTGGCGACATCGACGAGACCGTTCGTTCCGCGTTTCTGGCCGCGGTCGGTTCCCGTGCCGATAGATCCTCTCTTCTTGGCAGATTCGAGACGTTGATCGGCGATGTACTGAGACATCGGGTGGTGCGAAAGGGCAACGCCGAAGACGTGCGATCCCTCATCGACGACCTTCGGACGACGCTGGCGCGCGAGAGCGTCGATTTGCTCCAACCGGACCTGGTGATCTTGGACGAGTTCCAACGCTTCCGCCACTTGCTTGATCGTGGGACCGTGGCCGGGGAACTTGCTCACTACCTTTACGACCACGGCGCCGGCCGATCGGGGGAGCGCGACGGCCGTCCGATCGCCAAGACGCTGCTGCTGTCGGCGACTCCGTACAAGCCGTTCACCTACGCGGAAGAGGACGAGGACCACCACAAGGACTTCCTGGAAATCGTCCGCTGGCTGTCCACCTGGGGCGACGAACAACTCGCCGACGATGTTGCTGCCGGCTTGGCGCGCTACCGCAGCGGCGTGATCGCGGGACAGCCGGTGGGGCCTGTGGCAGCTCAGATCAGAGCCGCCCTGCTGCGGGTGATGACCCGGACCGAACGGCCCCGATCGGTCGCCGGTTCGATGTCGGTCGAGCACAGCGTGGCGCTGACCGGGCTCACCCCGGGGACACTCGCCGGCTTCGTCGCACTCAAGCGCCTCGCCACCATGCTCGACGCGCCCATGAGCATCGAGTACTGGAAGTCGGCGCCCTACTTCGTCAACTTCATGGACGGCTACAAGATCGGCGACAAGGTGCGGGACGCGGTCAAGGCCAACGACTGCTCACCCGAGCTTCACGAACTGCTTCGAAGGACGGACAGCCTCGACTTGGGCGGCATGGAACGCCTGGAGCCGCTGGCGGAAGGGATCGGTAGCGATCGGCTGCGTTGGCTGGTTGAACAGACGATCGGTGAGGGCTGGTGGAAGCTGCTCTGGCTGCCCCCGACGTTGCCGTACTTGGTGCCCGACGGGCCGTACGCGGAGTTCGGTGGCCCGCGGGGGAAGGCGATCACCAAGCGACTCGTGTTCTCGTCCTGGACGGCCACGCCGACAGCCATCGCCACGCTGCTGAGCTATCAAGCCGACCGGTGTGCGGCCGGCCCGGACTGGACGGGAAGCTCGCCTGAGGAGCGTCGTACGGAGTGGAACAATCGACGAAAGTGGCTGGCCTACGGCATGGACAGCACGAACACGACGCGCCCGGCCAGGATGGCCACGCTGGCACTGTTCTGGCCCATGCCCGGGCTTGCCGAACTCGCCGATCCGCTGAGCCACCGCCGGCGAGCATCGACGCCCGTTGATGCGCAGGAGCTGATTCGCGCGGTCGCTGACCAGTTGCACAGTCCCGATCCCGCGGATCCGGATGCGAAGGAGGCGTCGCATTGGTGGGAGGCATTTGCTCGCGACGACTCGCTGCCGCCGCCGCTGCGTAATGACGCGTCACGGGTCGATCTGATCGTTGCCGCGCTGCGCGGACAAAGTGATGAGGAGGTGGAGGACGAGCAACCCTCCGCGGAGCATGACAACGTGCTCGCCCGGCATGTGGCGTTGGCTCTGGAGTGCGTCGAGACTCCCCAGGATCGACACGTCAGCGATGCCGTCCGGACTCAGCTGGCTGAGGTTGCCGCGCACTCACCCGCCAACATCGCCTATCGGGCACTGGGCCGGATCAGCCATGGCCACCAGCGGGTCACCGACAAGGGACTCTGGCTCGCCGCAGCACAGTTGGCGTCCTCGTTGCGCACACTCTTCGCGCGCCCCGAGACCACCCTGCTGCTCAGCCAGCTGATGCCCGACCAGGCCTACTGGCGCTCCGTGCTGCAGTACTGCGCGGCCGGCAATCTACAGGCCGTTCTGGACGAGTACCTGCACCATCTGTTGGTTGCCCAGGGCAAGCCGACGTTGGACGACAAGCGACTTCTCGGGATCGCCGACATGGCCGGCTCGGCCATTGCGCTACGCCCCGCGAACTACGAGGTGTTCGATCCGCAACGGCCGCGGGAGCGCGTCAAGCTGTCCGCCCAGTTCGCCCTGCGCTATGGGGGACGTCGGGTCGAACAGGAGAACGTCCGCCTGCCGCACGTCAGGCAAGCGTTCAACAGCCCGTTCCGGCCGTTCGTGCTGGCCAGCACCAGCGTCGGACAGGAAGGCATCGACTTCCACTGGTGGTGCCACGCGATCCTGCACTGGAACACGCCGGCCAGTCCGATCGACTTCGAGCAGCGCGAGGGGCGCATCGACCGGTACGACGGTCACGCGGTGCGGCTCAACCTGATCGAACGCCACGCCGACGAGATTCTGGCCGCCGATGACGCCGACCCCTGGGATGCGGCCTACCGAATCGCGGCCGCTGCCGCGGATGACGGGCTCGGAGCCTTCGCTCCGCACTGGGTCTACCCCGGCGACGCGAAGATCGAGCGTCACGTCGCCCCGTTCGCGCTCAGCAATGACGAACTGAGGCTCCAGCGGATCAAGAAGGACGTCGCCCTCTACCGGCTGACCTTCGGCCAACCCCGGCAGGAGGACATGCTCGAACTCCTGAAGCAGCGCTACTCGGCGGCCGATCCGTCCGACCTGGACGCGATGCGGCTCGATCTGAGCCCGCCACGACGGTCATGAGGCTCGATGCCGCTGCTCGCGGTGTGACTACATTCGTGGTCTACCATGGTGGGGTGACGACTGTGCCGATCCGTACCGCCAAGGCCCGACTGAGCGAGATCGTCGATCAGGCCATCAAGACCCACGACCAAGTGACCATCACGCGCAACGGCGTCCCGGCCGCGGTGCTGGTCAGCAGCGAGGAATGGGAGGCGCTCCAGGAGACCCTGTTCTGGCTCAGTCAGGGGGCTGAGCGGGACGTTCGTGAGGGAATGGCCGCCTACGACGCGGGGGAGACGCTCAGCGAGGAGCAGGTCCGAAGGCTGATATCAGGCGATGGCCGGTGACATTGCGCGCTGCCAGGATGCTTGGCAACTGACGTGCCATATCGCGTAGAGCTGTCGCCGAGTGCGGCCCGGGACGTGAACCGGATCCCCCCGCGGTATCTGGCGGCGATCATCGAGTTCATCTATGGGCCATTGGCGGAGAACCCGCACCGTCTTGGTGGCGAACTGCGGGGTGAACTCGCGGGGTCGCGAAGTGCGCGGCGAGGCTCCTATCGGGTGCTGTACACGATCGTCGAGGGCGACCGGGTGGTCGTGGTGCATCGTGTTGATCATCGGGCGACGGCGTATCGGCCCCGAGGGTGATGATGGACCATCGGGCACTGTCTGAGGTCATCGGGCTGTGAGACTACGTCCTATACGTCGCACCCGGCGACGCTAGGTGAGGCAGGGCGTCCCTCAAATCGGACGTAGTCCCACGAGCGCTTCGGTGGTGAAGGCCGCTTGTTGGTCCAGCAGTTCTGCATAGCTGGCCGGCACGGTGTCACCTCGGCATGAGAAGCCTTAGGGCGACCGTATGGCACCGAGGCTCTTGAACCGACTCTCCCGGTCGTAGATCGGATCAGCACGCAGGAGACCTGCCATCTCAGCCGCCGCACTCCCAGGGTCTCGGTGACGGCTGGTGAGCCGGACTTCCCGCTGTCGCGAATGTTCGCTGGCTCCATTCGAACTCCTGAACATGAGCACCATTTCTTCGGAGTCTGAGGAGGGAGCGATCCATTCGAGGAAGTAGTGGGATGGGAGTGGGAATCCGGGCGCTTCCAGGTACTGTCGCAGAAGTCGAGTCGTCCGGCGCCCGGGGGTCTCCCAGGATCGGTCGCGGCAGGCACGCTCGACCTCAGCGACGTACTGGTCGTGGGCGAAGTGGATGTCGGGCAAGTCCCAGGGCTTGCCCTCGTGGTCGAGGTTAAGCGGTAGCGGCCCTTCGAATACGCCCACGAAGTCCCGGAAATCGACCCAGGACACGAGTCGCCGATCGAGGGAGGGCAGGATGACCGGAGCGATCACGCCGCAACCCTCGATCCCGCAGGAGCAACGGTAGACGGCGACTCGACGGCCGGCGCCGTCGAGCGGCAGCAGGGGTGATCCGTGGCCGAGGATCGCGTCCGGGTCGAAACCGGCCCACTCCGGCGCGACACCCGTGAACGGATCCTGGCCGTCCACGAGGATCCGCAGGACGGGCCAGTCCGGGTTGCTGAGCGTGTGGAACTCCAGCGATAGCGTCGAGATCCGGTGTGGGTTTCGGGTACTGATCATCGGCGAGACGTTTCGCGGTACGTCCGGACCATCATCGGGCTGGCCGCCAAATGGCCAACTCTGGGCACGATTCTACGCTGCCGAGTGGGCGTTGTGAGCCATCATGCGGCTCCGGCAAGGAGGCTTACCAACGTGGTCAGAAGTTGCCACCGAGACGCTCGACTGGCTGCCCGGTCACCTCGGCGATCAGCTCGAAGTCTTTGTCAACGTGCAAGACGGTGAGTCCAGCAGACTCCGCGGTTGCCGCGATGAGGAGATCCGGAATGCTGACGGCGCGGTGGTAGCCCCGCTGGGCCAGCAGTCCCTGGACTTGGACCGCTCTCGACTCGGCATGATCATCGAGGCCGCGGACAGGCATGAGCCCGATCGGTGGTGTGGTCTGAAACGCGGACCAGTCCGCCGCGTTGACTGCGGAGTATCCGATCTCCAACAACGTGACCGGAGTGATCGAGACCAGCCCTCGCTGTATTCGACTGAGCCACAGCTCGGCATCGGTTGAGCGGGGCAGCCGAGCATGCGCCGACTTGTCGATCAACCAGCCTTGTGTCGGAGCCATCACCTAGTCCCATGCCCCGCGCATGACGTCCTCATCTAGGACGCCCCGGGCGAGCTCCGCCGAGCGTCGCAGGTCATCCATGGTGACCTGGGCGAGCGGGTTCGCGATGGCGTCCAACTGTCGGCGCAGGTAGGCCGTGCGGGACAACCCCTCCTGTGCTGCGGCGCTGTCGATGCGCTGCAGAGTGTCAGCGGACACGTTGCGGATCAGAACGTCGGCCATTGATATCACCCCTCCTCTATATGATAGCGCTCTGACGTGCAGCCCCGAGGAACGCCTCCTTGGAGAAGGCTCGCGCATCGTCGGTTGCGAGCCGGAGCGCCTCGCGGACGGTGCGTCGCTGGTCTCGAGGCTGAAGCGCTCCAACCCCGACCATGCCTTTGCTGCCACTGAACTTTGCAGATTCTCCGACTCAGATTTGCAGATTCTCCGACCCAAACTTGCAGATTTTCGGGACGCGGCGTGCGGGTCCTCGGCTGACTCAGCCCGACCAGATCCCCGGGCCGAGCGGCGGCGGGTAGCGTCGTGGGCACGGATCACCGTGAATCCCGCGACGGAGGAGGACGCATGCCCCACAGCCAACCCGCCCATCGTTCCCGAGGACGCCGCAACCTGGCGGTGATCGGCGCCGGGGTTGCCGCCTGCGCCACGGTCGGCTCGCTGCTGACCGATCCTCAGAGTTCCTGGTATCAGCGGCTGAAGAAGCCGTCCTGGCAGCCGCCGAACGCCGCACTCCCGATCGTCTGGACGTCGCTGTACGCGATCGTGGCGGTGTCCGCCGCGCGGGCCGTCACTCGCCTCGAGACGCAGGGTAGGGACGCCGAGGCGTCCGGTTTCAGGCGCGAGCTGACCAAGAACCTGCTGCTCAACGCCGGTTGGTGCGGGTTGTTCTTCCGCGCGCACAACCTGCCGGTCTCCACCGCCGGGGCGGCCGCGCTGGCGGCTTCATCGGCCAAGCTGGCGCTCCGCGCCGGGTCGGTGAGCAAGGCGTCCGCGCTGGGGCTGGGTGCTTATACCGCCTGGTGTACCTTCGCCACGGCGCTGTCGGCGAAGCTGGCGGCGCTCAACCCCGACGACGAATAGCTGCGGGGACGCCGGTCCGCGTCAAGCTGTCAACAGCCAGACCAAGATACTAACAATCATGATACTATCATTAATGATAGTTAGTGAGGCGTGTGATGTTCATCGGCCGTCGGCAGCAGTTGAGGCAGCTCGATTCATTGCTCCGACGCGTCCGCACCGACGCCGACGGCAAGCCGGGCAAGGCCCTCCTGATCCGGGGACGGCGTCGTGTCGGCAAGTCGCGGCTGGTGGAGGAGTTCATCGATCGGGTCGGGGTTCCCCACCTCTTCTTCGCGGCCTCCGGTCGTCCGCCGCGTGACGAACTGCGACTGTTCGCCGAGGAGGTGGCGGCGTCCGACCTTCCCGGGGCGGGCCTGTTCACCGACCTGGAGTTGCAGTCGTGGGATGCCGCTTTGCGGCTGCTGGCTCAAGCCCTTCCCGTCGACGGCAGCATCGTCGTGCTCGACGAGGTGCCGTATCTCATCGACGCCGACCCGCACTTCGAAGGAACGCTGCAGCGAGCCTTCGACCGGGAACTGTCCAAGCGGCGCGTGCTCCTGATCGGTGTCGGCTCGGACCTGTCGATGATGGAGTCGTTGAACGGCTACGGCCGTCCGTTTCATCAGCGGGCGGCCGAGATGGTCGTGCCGCCGCTCGCGCCCGCCGAGGTCGGATCGATGCTCGGTTTGTCGCCGGCCGACGCCTTCGACGCCTTTCTGGTCACCGGTGGATTGCCGCTGATCTGCGCCGAATGGCCGAGCGGCGCCTCACTGTGGGAGTACCTGACCGCCGCCGTGGAGAATCCGACGTCGGCGCTGCTGGTATCGGCGGAACGCTCGCTGGCGGCCGAGTTCCCTTCCGATGCGCAGGCGCGCCTCGTGCTCGGCGCGGTGGGCAGCGGTGAGCGGACCTTCACCACCATCGGACGGGCGGCCGGCGGGATTCAGGCCACATCGCTGAGTCGGTCGTTGAAGCTCCTGGCGGACAAGCGTGTCGTCGCCGTCGATGAGCCGATCTCGGCCCGGCCGTCCAAGGAGCGGCGATACCGCGCCACCGACCCCTACCTGAGGTTCTGGCTGACCTTCCTCGGCCCGCACCTCGACGAGATCGAACGCGGGCGAGGAGACCGGGTGCTGGCACGGATCCGGAAGTCGTGGACCTCCTGGCGAGGACGCGCCATCGAACCGGTCCTGCGCGAGGCGATCGAGCGGCTCGCACCGCCGGTGATCCGCACGGATGACGATGTACCCGGGGTTGTGGGTGGCTACTGGACCCGCACCAACGACCCCGAGATCGACATCGTCGTCGCCGATCGGGCACCGGTTGCCAGAAAGATCCTTGCGGTGGGGTCGATCAAGTGGCTCGAGAACGCGCTGTTCGACAGTCACGATCTGGCCCGGCTGCAGGCGCATCGGCTGCAACTGCCCGGCGCCGCCGTCGATGTGCCGTTGATCGCCGTGTCCCGTTCGGGTTGCGCGGTCGGCGGGGTCGTCTGTCTCGGGCCGGACGACCTGATCGCATGAAGGTGTTCGTGAGATTACGTCCGATTCCACACCTGCTTCGCCTCAGCGAGGCGGGACGCCTTTCGAATCGGACGTAATCTCCCGGCCCATCGGTGGATCGAGGCCAAGGAACCGCTGCTCAATGCCCTGTCTCGCTGGTCGAGCTTGTCGAGACCCCGCTGGCAACGGGTTTCGACGTAGAGCTCGACCCACGGAAGGTCCGCATTTCCCTCAGTCCTGGCCAGTATCCACAGCTGTTTCCGGCGAAGCTGTGGGATTCTTGAGCCACCCCACCCAGGAGCTCACCGTGGCGACCAGCATTCCTGACCATCCGAGTTTCGTGACCCCGTCCGAGCGCGAGGTTTGGCAGAAACTCCAGCGCCAACTCGGCGACGACTGCCTGCTGCTGGCCAACTACCGGCTCAGTGACCAGCACAAGGACCACGAGGCCGACCTGGTCGCGTTGATGCCCGGCTCGGGCGTCGTGGTGGTCGAGGTGAAGGGCAGCCACGTCTGGGTCGAACCGGACGGACGCTGGATGATCGAGCGCGGCTACGGCGCCGTGACCACCGACCCGGTCGGGCAGGCCCGCGGCGCCCTCTACGCCCTGCGACGCTACGTCGAATCCGACCCGCGCTGGGGCTCCCGGTCCAGGGTCCGCTGGGCTCATCACGTCGTGCTGGCCCGGACGTCCCTCGACGAGGGTTTCGCCACCCCGGAGTGCCCGCGGTGGATGATCTCCGGCACCGACGACCTCGCTGACCTGGGCAGACGGATCTGGGACACCACCTCGCTGCACCGCACCGACGCCCGGATGCCCACCGCCGACGACGTCCAGCTGATCCGCGAGATCCTGACCGGCCGCGAGCTGCCGGCCCGCGACCCGGTGGCGATCGCCGAGGACCGGGCCACCCTCGCCGACCGGCTGACCATGGAGCAGGCCGACCTGTTGCGGGTCACCCGGCTGCTCAACCGGGTCGAGATCCGCGGGGGAGCGGGCAGCGGCAAGACGGTGCTGGCGATGCGGCAGGCGTCCGACCTGGCCAGCGGACGGAGGGGGCAGCGGCAGCGGGTCGCGGTGGTCTGCTACAGCTACGGGCTGGCCCACCACTTGCGCCGCAACCTGCTCACCGGGTCGAGCGCGCGGCGTCCGGCCTTCGTCGGCACCTTCGAGGACCTGGCCCGCAGCTGGGGCATCGAGGTCGCCGGGTCGCGCGACGACTCCGACTACTGGGAGACCCGGCTGCCGCAGCTGATGGCCGAACGCGCCGCCAGTTTGGACGACGCGCAGCGGTTCGACGCCGTCGTCGTCGACGAGGCGCAGGACTTCGCCGACGACTGGTGGACGCCGCTGCTGCGGGCGCTGCGCGACGAGGCCGCCGGCGGCGTCTACGCCTACAGCGACGAACGGCAGCGGGTCTTCCCCCGGTTCGGACGCCCGCCGTTGGCCCTGGTGCCGCTGGTGCTCGACCACAACCTGCGCAACACCCGGCAGATCGCGTCCAGCTTCGTGTCGCTGGCGCCGTCGGCGATGGTGCTGCGCGGCGGCGACGGGCCCGAGGTCGAGTTCGTCCCGGCGACCGTCGACGAGGCCGTCCCCGCCGCCGACGACCAGGTGGACCGGCTGCTCGACGAAGGGTGGCGGCCGCGGGACGTGGCGCTACTCACCGTCGGTCCGCGCCACCCGGTGCAGAAGGAGCGTCAGGAGAGCCTCGGGTTCGCCGACTACTGGGAGGACTTCTGGTCAGGCGAGGACGTGTTCTACGGCCACGTCCTCGGCTTCAAGGGCATGGAACGCCGGGCCGTCGTGCTCTGCCTCAACGAGGACGGCACCCGCGACCGCAGCCGGGAACGGCTCTACGTCGGGCTGTCCCGGGCCACCGACCGACTCGTCGTGGTCGGCGACCCCGCCGTGGTGGAACGGGTCGGTGGACGCGAGGTCGTGGAGCGGCTGACCAGGGTCACGCGAGTCTGAGGGTCTCGACAAGCTCGACCAGCGGTCTCGACAAGCTCGACCAGCGGTCTCGACAAGCTCGACCAGCGGTCTCGACAAGCTCG
>NZ_JASGDE010000004.1:0-4087 GCF_047607385.1 Micropruina sp. | reverse complement strand
GTTCACTGTGCCATGAGCGACGATCACCGCGGGACCGGTGAGCCGGGCGCCCTCGGGTGCCAGGTCGACCAGCAGGGTGCCGCCGGGCGGGTCGCCCCGCCAACTGCCGGCGCTCTCCCCTGCCGCGGTCGCCGCGGCGACGGCGGCGGCCACCGTGCCGGTGCCGCAGGAGAAGGTCTCGCCCACACCGCGTTCCCAGACCCGCATCCGGATGTGGTGGTCGCCGACGCTCTCGACGAACTCGACGTTGGCGCGGTTCGGGAACACCTCGTACGGGTAGCCGGGCTCGCGGCTCAGGTCGAGGGCGTCCAGGCCGCCGGCGGGCAGCAGGACGGCGGCGTGCGGGTTGCCGACGTCGATCGCCCGGCCCTGGAAGGTGCGCTCACCCACGGTCACCGGCACCTGGTTCGGGGCGACCACCGGAACACCCATCCCGATCCGGATCTGGTCGCCGTCCAGAAACTCACCGTGCCGGACGCCGGCGCGGGTGACGATGTCGATCGGACGATCGTCGATCAGCCCCTCGGTGCGCAGGTAGCGCAGAAACACCCGCAGCCCGTTGCCGCACATCTCGGCGATCGAGGCGTCGGCGTTGCGGTAGTCCATGAACCAGGCGTCGCCGTGCTGCTGATAGCCGGGGACGTGCCTGGCCCGGACGGCGCGCAGCGTGCCGTCGCCGCCGACGCCGGCCCGCCGGTCGCAGAGGAACCGGATCTGCTCGTCGGCCAGGTCCAGGACGCCGTCGGGGTCGCTGAAGCACACGAAGTCGTTGAGCGTTCCGTGTCCCTTGGCGAAGGCGAGCATTCCGGAATTCCACCGCAGCCGCGCTCCGGGGTCAAACGCAGCGGTTCGCGCCCGACCCACCGTCATTCCGGCGAACGCCGGTCTCCCGGCCGGCGCACGAGATTCCGGGCAAGCCCCAAGCCCGGGACGACGAACTCACACCCCGTCCATCCCTGGGAACGCCGGAGTCTCCCCGCCGGCGTCGGCTTCACAGCCCGGCGACGATCGCCTCGGCAATACCGGTTCCGTCTGCCGGCAGCCACTCGATCCGGGGGTCGCGCCGGAACCAGCCGAGTTGTTTGCGGGCGAATCGCCGGGTGCCGGCGACGGTCTGTTGCTTGGCCTCGCCCTCGGTGATCTCACCGTCCAGGTAGGCGAGCACCTGCCGGTAGCCCAGCGCTCGGGACGCCGTCCGGCCCTCGCGCAGCCCGCGCTCGATCAGGGTGCGCACCTCGGTGACCAGGCCGTCGGCCCACATCCGCTCCACTCGGCTCTCGATCCGCTGGTCCATCACCTCCCGGGGCAGCTCCAGCCCCCACTGCCGGACGTCGTCCAGGGCGTAGCGCCATTCCGGCAGCGTCGCCCGCCAGGAGCCGGTCAGCTCGATCACCTCCAGCGCACGGACGATGCGGCGTCCGTTGCCGGGCAGGATGTCGCCGGCGGCCTCCGCCGACAACTCAGCCAGCCGGCGGTGCAGCGCTTCCGGCCCGACCCGGGCCAGTTCGTCCTCCAGCCGGGCGCGCAGCGCCGGATCGGTGCCGGGGAACTCGAAGTCGTCGAGGATGGCGTGCACGTACAGCGCCGAACCGCCGGCCAGGATCGGCAGCACACCCCGGGCGCGGCAGTCGGCGACGGCGTCCCGGGCCAACTGCTGGAAGGTCGCCACGCTGGCGGTCTGGTCGACGTCCATGATGTCGATCAGGTGGTGGACGACGCCGCCGCGCTCGGCGAGGGTCGGTTTGGCGGTGCCGATGTCCATCCCGCGGTAGACCAGCATGGAGTCGGCGTTGACGATCTCGGCCGGGCGTCCCTGCCTGAGCAGCAGCTGCGCGGCCCGGACGGCCAGGGCGGTCTTGCCGCTCGCCGTCGGCCCGTTCAACACGATCAGCGGCGGGGTGAACACCCGATCATTGTGCCGCAGGCTGAACGACCCCCTTGGCCTGGGGCGCGGAGCGGAGTAAGAATGGTTGCGGAGCCGGGCTCGAACCGGGCGTGCGAGAGAGAGGAGGCCGAATGGACTTCGTCGATAAGATCAAGGGAGCCGTAGCCGGCCACGAAGATCAGATCGAAGGCGCCATCGATCAGGTGGGTGACTTCGTCGACTCGAAGACGGACGGCAAATACGCGGCCCAGGTCGATCAGGCTCAGGGTTTCCTGAAGGACCAGGTGCGGAGCGCCTCCGGCACTCCCGAACAACCGCAGAGCTGATCGGCGGATCTTTCGAACGAACATTGTCTACAGGTGGGGTCGGGCATCAGCCCGGCCCCACCGCCGCATTTCCGGCAATTCCCGAATCGGCATTCCGGTTGTTCGACGCCGCTCCTCGGTGGCCGGTGCCCACCCGACGACCGAGCGGGGGCGGCGACACTCGGTCGCCATGCCTGCCGGACATGGACGGCATGCGATGAAAGTCATTGACGGCATAGCTGGGCGCCGCCAGCCTTGACGGTGACACCCTGACGTGACCGAGACGTCCGGCATCACCAGCCGCATTCACCCGACGACGAGAGGATCCGGTGACCAAGGTGAAGGTTCTGCACAACATCATCGCCGGCGAGGCCCGTCCGGCGGTCTCCGAACAGACCCTGGACATCGTGAACCCGGCCAGCGGACAGGTCTACGCCACCGCGCCGCTGTCCGGACCCGAGGACGTCGACGCCGCCTTCACCGCCGCGGCCGGCGCCTTCGAGACCTGGCGCTGGAGCACCCCGAGCGAGCGGCAGGCCGCACTGCTGGCCTTCGCCGACGCCATCGAGGCCGGCGCGGACGAACTGGTCGACATCGAGTGCGAGAACACCGGCAAGCCGAAGAACCTGACCACGTCGGAGGAGATCGGCCCGATGGTCGATCAGGTGCGGTTCTTCGCCGGCGCCGCCCGGGTGCTGGACGGACGCGCCCAGGGCGAGTACATGCGCGGCTTCACCTCGTCGGTGCGGCGCGAGCCGATCGGGCCGGTGGGCCAGGTGGCGCCCTGGAACTACCCGATGATGATGGCGATCTGGAAGCTGGCCCCGGCTCTCGCCGCCGGCAACACGGTGGTGCTCAAGCCGTCCGACACCACGCCGGCGTCCTCGGTGTGGCTGGCCGAGAAGCTGGCCGACATCCTGCCGCCGGGCGTGGTCAACGTCGTCTGCGGCGACCGCGACACCGGTGCGGCACTGACCGCGCACCCGATTCCGCGGATGGTGTCGATCACCGGATCCACCCGGGCCGGCATGGCGGTGGCGACGGCGGCGGCGTCCGATCTGAAGGTGACCCACCTGGAGCTGGGCGGCAAGGCACCCGTGGTGGTGTTCGACGACGTCGACCTGGAGGCCGCGATCGAGGGCATCTCGGTGGCCGGGCTGTTCAACGCCGGACAGGACTGCACCGCCGCGACCCGGGTGCTGTGCCAGGCCGGCGTCTACGACGAGTTCGTCGCCGAGCTGGCCAAGGCGGCCGCCGCGACCCGCACCGGCTACGACCCGGCCGACGAGGACATCCTGTACGGCGCCATCAACAACCCCCGCCAGTTGAGCCACATCTCCGGACTGGTCGAGCGCACGCCGTCCCACGCCCGGGTGGTCGCCGGCGGACGCCAGGTCGCCCGGGACGGATACTTCTACGAGCCGACCGTGATCGCCGACCTGCGCCAGGACGACGAACTGGTCCGCACCGAGGTGTTCGGCCCGGTGCTCACCGTGCAGAAGTTCGGCTCCGAGGACGAGGCGGTGGCGCTGGCCAACGACACCGTCTACGGGCTGGCGTCGTCGGTGTGGACGTCCAACGCCGGCACCGCGGCGCGGCTGTCGATGCGGCTCGACTTCGGCTGCGTGTGGATCAACACCCACATTCCGCTGGTCGCCGAGATGCCGCACGGCGGATTCAAGCACTCCGGGCACGGCAAGGATTTGTCGATGTACAGCCTGGAGGACTACACGCGGATCAAGCATGTGATGCAGTACCACGGCTTCGAGGGCTGAGGCTTCACCTCCCCGGACCATTCCACCGCCGCTCCCCGACAGCCCCAAGGCCCTGCCTAACTAGTTCTGCCCTCCCGCATGCGGGAGGGCAGAACTAGTTAGGCAGGGCCTTCTCGGTCGGC
>NZ_JASGDE010000003.1:0-6521 GCF_047607385.1 Micropruina sp. | reverse complement strand
TGGCGCCGGCGACCCGGTCGCGGCAAGCCCGGACGCCGCGCGCACCGGCGCTCGGCGTCCGAACGACGGCGGGGTGGGCCGAGCGGTCGCCATCGGCGCCATGATCGGCCTGATCGTGCTGTTCCTGGCCTGGTTCTTCCTGGCCCGGCAGCCCGGGGACCCGACCCGCGCCATCCCAGTCCGCAGCACTCCCGTGGTCTCCACGCCGGCACCGACCCCCACCCCCACCCCGTCGGTCAGCCCGACCCCGAGCGCGTCCCGGTCGGCGACGCCGACCCCCACCCGGACCCGAACCAGCACCCCGACGCCGACGCCCACGCCGACCGCGTCCAGCCCGACCCCGGACGGCGACCGCAACGACGCCGCGAACCGGCTCGGCTGGACCTTCCTGATCGACGGACTCGGACCGGTGAAGCTCGGCCTGGACTGGGCCGACGCCGCCGAACTCGGCGTGCTGCGGCAGGTCCCGACCGCCTGCAGCGCGCAGTCGCCGACCGAGCTGCTCGGCGACGTCCGGGTGTACGCCGCGAACGGCCGGGTCAGCGCCATCGACATCCGCAACCCGGCCTTCGCCAGCGGCCGCGGCGTCCGGATCGGCACCCCGCTGGCCAACCTGCAGGCCATCTACGGCGACGAACTCAAGCCGACGGTGATGACCGACGCCGGGGTGAGCGTCAACCAGTGGGCGCTGACCAGCCGCAGCCAGTACCTCGCCTACCTCGTCGACGGCGCCGGCCGGGTGACCCGGATCGCGATCGGCTACCGCGGCAAGGACGGCTCGATCACGCTGCCGCCACCCTGCTGAGCCGCGGCGCCGAGCAGCGGAACCAGGGCGCCCAGCACCGGGAACGAGTGCCACAGCGGATGCCCGAAGCCCGGCACCTCGATGGTGACGCCCGACTCCGGCGCGGCCTCGTGCAGCGCCCGGAAGGACGCCTGATGGCACAGGTCGCTGCTCCCGCCGCGGACCAGGCTGATCGCCAGCGACCCGTCCAACGGCAGCTCCCCGGGCAGATGCGGCTGGGCGAGCACCCGTCCGATCGCGACCAGGTCGGCCGCCCCGTAGCGCACCCAGGGCTCGCGCAGCTGCCGCCGCCGCAGATGCATCACCCAGTCGTGCGGGTGATTGGTGGCGTAGCTGGCCGGCTGGCGCAACACGTCCGCCAGGTTGTGCAGTTCGAGGGTGAGCAGGTTGCGCGACAAGGTGGCCACCGGTTCGATCAGCGTCACCGACCGGATCGCGGCCAACCCCTGCCAGCGGCGCAGCGCGGCAACCGCCAACGAGCACCCGGTGGAGTAACCGATCAGGTCGACGCTGGCCGGCACCGGGCGTCCGGCGATCGCCAGGGCGGCCAGCTGGTAGTCGACCATCAGTTCGGCCCAGGGGCCGATGTCGCCGCGCATCATCGGCTTCCGGACGGCGCCAGGCAGCGGGTCGCCGAAGCGGCTCATTCCGGGGATCTCGGTGACCAGCACCGGCTCGTCGAAGGCCGTCCTCAGCATCCGGCACTTGGCACTCTCCCACGGCCCGAGCGGGGTGTTGAAGCCGGGAAAGTAGACCAGCAGGCGATCGGTGTTCTCCGCCGCGACCAGCATCGCCTCCAGCGGCGGACGGCGCTCGCCGAGCCGCGCGACGAACTGCAACGCGGACCCGGCCGGCTTCGACGGTTCCCGCGTGACATCGACCGGAAGGGTGTTCAGGTCGCGCATGAACCGATGCTAACGGGACGCCGCCGGCGCGGGGCCGGATCCGGCCGGATGGGCCGCCCACCTGCTGCGCCGGATTCGGCCGGATCGGGCCGGAACGCCGTTCCGACCCGCGGCGGCGCCGTCCGCGGCAGCTGCCCTGTCCGTCGACGGCGCGGCGGCACCCCGAAAGTGCGACACAACGGCCAGACTGGGGCTCGTGCATCAGCAGCGAGCTCTCGTACGGCGCCCCTCGCCCCGACTGGCCGAAGGGCTGCTCACCCATATCCAACCCCAGCCCATCGATGTCGACCGCGCCCTGCAGCAATGGCAGGGCTACCGGGACACCCTGGAGGCCAACGGCTGGGAGACCATCGAAGCGCCCCCGGTGGACGACTGCCCCGACGGGGTGTTCATCGAGGACACCATGGTCACCTACGGCGACGTGGCGGTGATCTCGCATCCCGGAGCCGTCGAACGCCGCGCCGAGATCCCCGGCGCCGAGCTGGCCGTCCGCAGCCTGGGCTACCGGATCGCCCGGATCACCGAGCCCGGCACCCTGGACGGAGGCGACGTCCTCAAGCACGACAACATCGTCTGGGTGGGTATCGGCGACCGCACCAACAGCGAGGGCGCCCGGCAGCTGGCCGCGGCCCTCGAACCGCTGGGCGCCCGGGTGGTGGAGGTGCCGATCATCAAGGTGCTGCACCTGAAGTCGGCGGTGACCGCGCTGCCGGACGGCACCGTGCTGGGCCATCCCTCCTTCGTCGACGATCCCGGGTTCTTCCCGAAGTACCTCGAGGTTCCCGAGCCGGACGGCGCGCACGTCGTGCTGCTGAACGAGAACCGGCTGCTGATCTCGGCGTCCGCACCCAAGACCGCGCAGCTGCTGGCCGACCGCGGCTACACCATGGTTCCGGTCGAGATCGACGAGTTCGAGAAGCTGGAGGGCTGCGTCACCTGCCTGTCGGTGCGGTTGCGCGGCCTGGGCGAGCCGCCCGCGGCCGACTGAAGGCGGGCCTCGGCATGACCCAGGCGGTGATCTTCGACCTGGACGGCACCCTGACCGACACCGAGAAGGTCTGGGACGAGGTCCGGCGCGACCTGGCCGCCCAGGACGGCGTGGCGTGGACCGAATCCGACAGCCGCGCGGTGATGGGTGCCAGCACCCGGGAGTGGTCGACGTACATGGCTGAGGTGGCCGGGATCGGCGCCAGTCCGGCGATCGCCGCGCAGCGCACCATCGACGGGCTGCTGGAGCGTTACGACCGCGACCTGCCGGTGCTTCCGGGGGCGTCCGAGGCGGTCCGTCGGCTGGCCGAGCACTGGCCGCTGGGGTTGGCGTCCTCGTCGCCGCGGATCCTGATCGAGCACGCCCTGGAAGCCCTCGGGGTGCGCGACCTGATCACCGTGGTCCGCTCCACCGAGGAGGGCAGCGGTCGTGGCAAGCCCGCCCCGGACGCCTTCGAGTGGGTCGCCGAACGGCTGGACGCCGACCCCGCCCGCACGGTCGTGGTGGAGGACTCCGGCAACGGCATCCTGGCCGGACTGAACGCCGGCATGCGGGTGGTGGCGGTGCCGCGTCCGTTCCTGCGCCCGCCGGACGACCTGCTGGCCCGATCGGCAGCGGTGCTGGACCACCTCGACGAACTCACCGTCGAGTTGGTCCGCGGCCTGGGTTCGGGCGCCGCGGAATAGTCGCACCGGGGGCGGCGAGGGACCGTAGGCTGCCGGGGTGATCACTGCGTTCTGGGACATCGACGGCACCCTGGTGCAGGCCCCGAAGGGCCGCGCCGACCTGTTCCGCGCCGCGGTCGAGGCACTCGGCGTCGAACCGGTCGACCCGCCCGGATCCCGGCACGGCTTCACCGATCGCCGGCTCGCCGAGGCGCACCTGGCCGCCGCCGGCGTGACCACCACTCGGGTCGACGAATACCTCGGCGTCCTCGACGAGCTGTCCGCGGAGTTCTACCGGCGGACGCCGCGCGAGCCCGTCCCCGGCGCTCGGCAGGCCGTGCTGCTGACCCGGGACGCCGGCTGGCGCAACGGCCTGCTCACCGGCAACACCCCGCTGCGGGCCCGGACCAAGCTGCAGACCTCGGGCTTCGACCTGGACGCCATCGACTGGACCTGTTTCGCGTCCGGCGGCTTCGTCAGCGACCGGGCCGAGCTGGGCAGGCAGGCCCGGGCACTGGCCGGCGAGGGTCCGCTGGTGGTGCTCGGCGACACCATGCAGGACGTGCTGGCGGCGGAGGCCGCCGGGGCCGCCTTCGTCGCGGTGAACACCGATCCCGCCGTGCTGGCCACCATCGCCGGCGCCGCGGTGCTCGCGGTCAGCACCCTGGCATCGCCGGAGTTCGCCGACTTCGTGCACAGCTATCGCGGCTGAGCGTTCGGCGGCCCAGCCGCGGAACCGGGCGTCCGCGTCCGGGAAACAGGGGCGGCCAAAGCTGGGCCCGTGCCGGTAGGGTCTGTCACATGTCGCGCCACCGCGACCGCGGACCATGATGTGCCCGGCCGTCGAGTTCCAGCGGAGGAGGCCAGATGCTGAAAACCATGCTGCTGGGACTGTCGCGAGTTCCGGCGATGAAGCGGGCCGTGACCGCCTTTCCGCTGACCCGCCGGGTGGTCGACCGGTTCGTCGCCGGCGAGACCGTGGACGACTGCCTGCGGGTCACCCGCGAACTGCTGGCCGGCCGGCTGCTGGTCACCATCGACTTCCTGGGTGAGGACACCACGACGGCGGCGCAGGCCGACCGGGTCACCGACACCTACGTGGAACTGCTGGACGCCCTGGCCGCGGAAGGACTCGCCGACCGGGTCGAGGTGTCGATCAAGCTGTCCGCGCTCGGCTCGCAGTTGAACGGCGGCTACGAGTTGGCCCTGGACAACGCCCGGGTGATCTGCGGCGCCGCCCAGCGGGCCGGCACCACGGTGACCGTCGACATGGAGGACCACACCTCGACCGACGCCACCTTGCGAACCGTGCGGACCCTGCGCGCGCAGTACCCGTGGGCCGGTGCGGTGCTGCAGGCCATGCTCTACCGGACCAGCGCCGACTGCCGCGAACACCTCGGCGAGGGACAGCGGGTGCGGCTGTGCAAGGGCGCCTACGCCGAGTCGGCGGACCTGGCACACCACGCCAAGAGCGCCATCGACCGCAACTACAAACGTTGCGCCACCCTGCTGCTGCACGGCGCCGGGCGTCCGCTGTTCGCCACCCACGACGGGGCGATGATCGAGCACGTGCAGGCCGAGGCGAACCGGGCCGGGCGGACGCCGGCGTCCTACGAGTTTCAGATGCTGCTGGGGATCCGGGCGGACGAGCAGCGCCGGCTGGCCGGGCTGGGGCATCCGGTGCGGGTCTATGTGCCGTTCGGGACCGACTGGTACGCCTATTTCATGCGCCGGCTCGCGGAGCGACCGGCCAACCTGCTGTTCCTGCTGCGGGCCCTGGTCGAGCGTCCTGGCAAGCGGCGGGTGACGTCCGGGTTCTGAGTTCGAGCCGCCGGTTGGGCGTGTCCGTGCCGGCGCCGGCTGAGCCGCCCTGAACCTCAGCGCAGCAGATCGAGCGCCCCGGACAGGTCGGCCAGCAGATCGTCGATCTGCTCGATGCCGACGCTGAGCCGGATCATTCCCGGGGTGATCCCCGCGGCCAGCTGCACGTCCGGCGGCATCGAGGCATGGGTCATGCTGCTCGGGTGCGACACCAGCGACTCGGTGCCGCCCAGCGACTCGGCCGGACAGAACAGGGTCAGCCCCTCCATGAAGGTCTTGGCGGCGTCCAGCCCGCCGTGCAGATCGAAGGTGACGATGCCGCCGAAGAGCCGCTGCTGCGCCGCCGCCAGGGCATGCCCCGGATGCCCGGGCAGGCTCGGGTGGTGCACCGCGGCCACCGCCGGATGCCCGTCGAGCAGGCGCACCACCGCGGCGCCGTTGCTCTCGTGGATCGCCATCCGGGCGTGCAGCGTCCGGAGTCCGCGCAGCACCAGGTAGGAGTCGAAGGCTCCGCCGGTGACGCCCAGGCAGTTGGCCCACCAGGCGATGTCGTCGGCGACGGCCTGGTCGGCCGCCACGATCGCGCCGGCAACCACGTCGGAGTGGCCGGCGATGTACTTGGTGGCGGAATGCACCACCAGGTCGGCGCCCAGTTCGAGGGGCCGCTGGCCCAGCGGGGTGCAGAAGGTGTTGTCGACCACCACCGTCGCCCCCACCCGATGGCCGTGCCCGGCCAAGGTGGCGATGTCGGTGATCCGCAGCAGCGGATTGGACGGGCTCTCCAGCCACAACACGGTCGGACGCCGGTCGTCGATGACCTGCCGGGCCGCCACCGGGTCGGTCAGGTCGGCCAGCACCAGGTCGATGTTGCCCTTGCGGGCCAGCGCGTCGAACAGCCGCCAGGATCCGCCGTAGCAGTCGTGCGGGGCGACCAGCACGTCGCCGGGGCTGAGCAGTGCGGAGATCACCGCGGTGATCGCCCCCATCCCGCTGGCGGTCACCACCCCACCAGCGCCGCCCTCCAGGCCCGCGATGGCGTCCGCCACCGTGCTGCGGGTCGGGTTGCCGCGGCGGGCGTAGTCGAAGGGACGCGGCACCCCGAACTCGGCGAAAGTGTAGGTGGTGCTCAGGTAGATGGGCGGCACCACCGCGCCGTGGGTCAGGTCGGTGTCGATCCCGGCCCGCACCGCACGGGTGATCGGCGACGGCTCGCTCATCATCGTCCTCTCGGGCGGGCTGGCAGGTGTCCGCCGACGGGCCGCGTCCACCCCTCCCCTGCGCTCGCCTAACTATTTTCTGCTCGCGAAGCTTCGCGAGCAGAAAATAGTTAGGCGAGC
>NZ_JASGDE010000002.1:0-2529 GCF_047607385.1 Micropruina sp. | reverse complement strand
GGCACGGTGGCGCATCCGCCACCGTGCCCGCCGTGTGGCAAGCTGTCCGAGGTGACCGCCCAGAGCACCCCCGCCGATCCCGGCCTGAGCGCCGCCGAGGTCTCCGACCGGATCGCTCGCGGACAGCGCAACGACCTGCCACCCCGGTCGGGCCGGACCACGGCCGACATCGTCCGGGCCAACGTCTTCACCCGGATCAACGCCATCCTGGCCGTGCTGCTGGTCTGTGTGCTGGCCACCGGATCCTGGATCAACGGGGCATTCGGGCTGCTGATCATCGCCAACTCGGCGATCGGCATCATCCAGGAACTGCGCGCCAAGAAGACCCTGGACAGCCTGGCCGTGGTCGGCGAGGCCAGGCCGCGGATCCGCCGCGAGGGCGTCGCCCGGGAGTACGCCCGGGAAGAGATCGTCCTGGACGACCTGATCGAGGTCGGGCCCGGGGACCAGATCGTGGTGGACGGGGTGGTCGCCGAGGCCGACTACCTGGAGGTCGACGAGTCGCTGCTCACCGGCGAATCCGACCCCGAGCCGAAGGACGCCGGCGCCGAGGTGCTGTCGGGCAGCTTCGTGGTCTCCGGCACCGGCAGCTACCGGGCCACCAAGGTGGGCAGCGCGTCCTACGCCGCCCAGCTGACCGCCGAGGCCGCCAAATTCACCCTGGTGCACTCCGAGCTGACCCAGGGCATCAACCAGATCCTCAAAGTGATCACCTGGGTGTTGATCCCGGTCGGTGCCGCCACCATCTGGGTGCAGCTCAGCCATGCCGGCGACGACTGGCGGCGCGCGGTGCTGGCGATGGCCGGCGCGCTGGTGCCGATGGTGCCCGAGGGGCTGATCCTGCTCACCGCGGTGGCCTTCGCGCTCGGCGTGGTGCGGCTGGGTCAGCGCCAATGCCTGGTTCAGGAGTTGCCCGCGATCGAGGGCCTGGCCCGGGTCGACACGGTCTGCGCCGACAAGACCGGCACGCTCACCGAGAACGGCATGACCTACGGCGAGCTGCGGCCCTTCGACGGCGTCCCGGTCGCCGAGGTGGAACAGGGGCTGCGCCAGCTGATCGCCTCGGACGCGCGTCCCAACGCGTCCATGCAGGCCATCGCCGAAGCGCTCGGCACCGCCGAGGAACGCTGGGCGGTGCTCGCCAAGGCGCCGTTCACCTCGGCCAAGAAGTGGTCCGGCGCCACCTTCGTCGGCCCGGACGGCGCCGCGGTCAGCTGGGTGATCGGCGCCCCGGACGTGCTCGCCCCGCTCGGCTCGGCGGCGGCGTCCGAGGCCGAACGGATCGCCGCGAACGGGTTGCGGGTGCTGCTGGTCGGCACCGCCGAGCTCGGCGACGACCCGGACGCCCCCGGTGCGGTCGACGCCAAGGCGCTGGTCGTACTGAACCAGCGGATCCGTCCGGACGCCGCCGACACGCTCGCCTTCTTCGCCGACCAGGGCGTCGCGGTCAAGGTGATCTCGGGTGACAACGCGGCCTCGGTCGGCGCCGTCACCCGCTCGCTCGGTGTGGTCTCCGACTACGCCGTGGACGCCCGGACGCTCAGCCCCGACCCCGAGGCGTTCGCCGAGGCGGTGGAGCACAACGACGTCTTCGGCCGGGTCACCCCGCACCAGAAGCGGGCCATGGTGGACGCCCTGCAGTCCCGCGGACACACCGTCGCGATGACCGGGGACGGCGTCAACGACGTCCTGGCGCTCAAGGACGCGGACCTCGGCGTGGCGATGGGCTCGGGGTCGTCCGCGACCCGGGCGGTGGCCAAGATCGTGCTGCTCGACGACCGGTTCGCCACCCTGCCGCACGTGGTGGCCGAGGGGCGCCGGGTGATCGGCAACATCGAACGGGTCGCGAACCTGTTCCTGACCAAGACCATCTACTCCGCGCTGCTGGCCCTGCTGGTGGTGCTGTGGCGGGTGCCGTTCCCATACCTGCCGATCCACATCACCATCACCGGCTGGTTCACCATCGGCATCCCGGCCTTCCTGCTGTCGCTGGCGCCGAACAACGAACGGGCCCGGCCCGGCTTCGTGGAGCGGGTGCTGCGGCTCGGCGTCCCGGCCGGGCTGATCGTGGCGACGGTCACCTTCGTCACCTATCTGCTGGTGCTGCCGGCATCCGGTGCGGCGACCACCATGCCGCAGGCGACCACGGCGACCCTGGCCTGCATGATCGTCGCCGCCACCTGGGTGCTGGCGGTGGTGGCGCGTCCGTACCAGTGGTGGAAGGTGGCGCTGGTGGTGGTCTCCGGGCTGGCCTACCTGCTGATCTTCAGCTGGCCGTTCACCCAGTCGCTGTTCCTGCTGGACGTGAGCAACGCCCCGGCGATGACCACCGGTCTGGTCGCCGGCCTGATCGGGGCGGCGCTGATCGAGCTGACCTGGTGGATCCGCGGCGCGGTGTTCCACGAGCCCCGGGTGTTCTGGAAGCCCCGCGCCGAGGACTGACCTCCGCCCGCCGTCCCTCCCGTCCCCGCGCTCGCCTAACTATTTGGGCCTCGCTGAACTCGGCGAGCCCCAAATAGTTAGGCGAGC
>NZ_JASGDE010000001.1:0-11934 GCF_047607385.1 Micropruina sp. | reverse complement strand
GCGCCTGCGGGGCCTGCGCCCGGCCGCCCGCGTCGCGGCTGAGCGCGGTGTCGCGGGCGTTCATCGCGTCGACGTCGAACCCGCCGATGGTGGGCTGGGGCGCGGGGGCCGCGGAGGAGGGCCGCGTGGTGGTGTGCGCCAGCCCGCCGGCGAGGGTGCCGATGGCCAGGGCGGCGATGGTGCCACGGAGCACCCGAGAGCGAATCCGGCTGGTCGCCTGAGGCTCAGTCTCGTGTGGGCGCACGCGGGTATCTCCTTGGTTGCGACGGTGGGGTGGATTCCGAGAACCGGAAACCTGCCGGTAACTTTAGCATTTCTTGAGAGATTCTCAGAATCGGCGGTCCTGGCGCCGTGAAGAGGGCTGCCGAGGGGGCGTCCGGTCCGCGCCGTGGTGGCGGGGTGCAGGTGCGCCGCCGGTCCGACTATCGTGACGCTAGCCCTGCGCGGGGCGGAAACCTTGCCAGTACGGACGGAGTGTGTCGGTGGATCTTTTCGAGTACCAGGCTCGGGAGCTTTTCGAGGCCCAGGGGGTGCCGGTTCTGCGGGGCATCGTGGCCCGGACTCCCGATGAGGCGGAGCAGGCGGCGCGAACCCTGAACACTCCGGTCGTGGTGGTGAAGGCGCAGGTCAAGACCGGTGGCCGCGGCAAGGCGGGCGGGGTGAAGCTGGCCCGCAGCCCCGAAGAGGCGCGCGATCGGGCGTCCGACATCCTCGGGCTGGTGATCAACGGCCACACCGTCGAGCAGGTGATGATCACCGAGGGCGCCGACATCGCCGAGGAGTACTACTTCAGCCTGCTGCTCGACCGCGCCAACCGCAGCTACCTGGCGATGTGCTCGGTCGAGGGCGGCATGGACATCGAGACGCTCGCCGAGGAGCATCCGGAGAAGCTGGCCCGCGTCGAGGTCGACCCGATCGCCGGGCTGGACGCCGCCAAGGCCGACGAGATCGTGGCCGCGGCCGGCTTCGCCGAGGCGGATCGGGCCGAGGTGGCCCGGGTGCTGGTGCTGCTCGGCGAGGTGTACCGGGAGAACGACGCGACGCTGGTCGAGGTGAACCCGCTGGTGAAGACCGGCGACGGCACCATCCTGGCGCTCGACGGCAAGGTGTCGCTGGACGACAACGCCGCCTTCCGGCACACCGACTGGGCCGGGCTGGCCGACGAGTCGCGCGACGACCCGCTGGAGATCCGGGCCCGCGAGCGGCACCTCAACTACGTGAAGCTGGACGGCAGCGTCGGCATCATCGGCAACGGTGCCGGCCTGGTGATGAGCACCCTGGACGTGGTGGCCGGCGCCGGCAAGGAATTCCCCGGCACGCCGACCCCGGCGAACTTCCTCGACATCGGCGGCGGCGCGTCCGCACAGGTGATGGCCGACGGGCTGGACATCATCCTCTCCGACCCGCAGGTGAAGGTGGTCTTCGTCAACGTGTTCGGCGGCATCACCGCCTGCTCCGAGGTCGCCAAGGGCATCATCGCCGCCCTGGAGATCCTGGGTGAGAAGGCCACCAAGCCGATCGTCGTCCGGCTGGACGGCAACGCGGTCGAGATCGGCCGGCACATCCTGTCCGAGGCGGCGCATCCGCTGGTGACGATGGAACTGACCATGGACTCCGCCGCCCGCAAGGCCGCCGAGCTGGCCAGCAAGAACTGAAAGGACATCCGTCGATGACGATCTGGCTGGACCAGAACTCCAAGGTGCTCGTGCAGGGCATGACCGGCTCCGAGGGCCGCAAGCACACCCAGCGGATGATCAGCTCGGGAACCCGCATCGTGGGTGGCGTCACCCCCGGCAAGGGCGGGCAGACGGTCACCTTCGAAGAGGACCCGGTGCCGGTGTTCAACTCGGTGGCCGAGGCGAAGGAGGCCACCGGTGCCAACGTGTCGGTGATCTTCGTGCCGGCCGCCTACACCAAGAAGGCGGTCTTCGAGGCGGTGGACGCCGGCATCGAGCTGGTGGTGGTGATCACCGAGGGCGTCCCGGTCAAGGACACCGCCGAGTTCTACCGCTACGCGGCCAACAGCGGGGTGACCCGGCTGATCGGCCCCAACTGCCCGGGCCTGATCAGCCCCGGGAAGTCCAACGTCGGGATCATCCCGGCAGGCATCGCCAGCCCCGGCCGGATCGGCCTGGTCAGCAAGTCGGGCACGCTCACCTACCAGATGATGTTCGAGCTCGGTGACATCGGCTTCTCCACCGCGGTGGGCATCGGCGGCGACCCGGTGATCGGCACCACCCACATCGACGCCCTGGCCGCGTTCGAGGCGGACCCCGACACCGACTGCATCGTGATGATCGGCGAGATCGGCGGCGACGCCGAAGAGCGTGCCGCGGCCTACGTCGCCGAGCACGTCAGCAAGCCGGTGGTCGGCTACGTCGCCGGCTTCACCGCCCCCGAGGGCAAGACCATGGGGCACGCCGGCGCGATCGTGTCGGGCTCCAAGGGCACCGCCCAGGCCAAGAAGGCCGCGCTGGAGGCCGCCGGGGTCAAGGTGGGCCGGACGCCCAGCGAGACCGCGTCCCTGGTCCGCGAGATCATGGAGGGCCGGGACTGAGCTGAGGCGGGCCTGTCCGCCCGGCCCCAACCTGACTGACACCTTCGGGAGCCACCGCCGCTTTGTAGACCGGCAGTGGCTCCCGTTGGTGTCGGTGGCCACATGGGGGGCGTCTGGGTCGGGCGGCGGGTCCTGCACAGCCGCCGCAGATCTGAACACTTCTGGCCGCGCGGGCACATACTGCGCGCGTGATTGCCCCGTACCTGCTCGACCGCGGCCTGTTCACCAGCCAGCAGGCCAGAGCCGCCGGCGTGACCGACTTCGAGCTTCGGCAGGCGGCCCGTGCCGGTCTGCTGACCAGGCTGAAGCGCGGTTGGTATACCGGCAGCCGGCCGGAGTGGCCATCCGACCTGCATCGGCTGCGCGTCCAGGCTGAACTGGCAGAGCGTACGCACGTCCGCGCGAGTCACTACTCAGGTGCTGTGCTGCTCGGCCTGCCGGTGCATCGTCCGGACTGGGGCACGGTCCACCTGATGCGCACCGGGCCCGGCGCGGCCGCTTGTCGGCGCCAGGTCATCATCCATGCCCAGGTCGAGGTGTCCGAGGATCTCGCGGTGCCGCTCGTGATCGCCCAGACCGCGTTGGAGTCACCCGCGTCCGGGTTGATGGCGCTGGATGCAGCGCTCGCCAGGGGCCTGGCCTCGCTGGCCGAGGTTCGGCAGGCGTCGGCGCTGTTGGCCGGGCATCGTGGCCACGCCCGGCTTGACCCGGTGCTGCGGCTGGGCGATGGACGGCGGGAGTCTCCGCTGGAGTCGCGGACGGCGCTGGTGCTGGATGCCTGGGGGTTCGTCCTGGAGCCGCAGTTCGAGGTTCCGGGAACCTCCTACCGGGCGGACGGGCGCCTGGTCGGCACGCGTGTGCTCATCGAGAGCGACGGTCTTGGCAAGTACGCCGAGCCGGCGGCGGTGGTTGCCGAAAAGCTCCGTGAGGACGAGCTTCGGGCACGGGACTGGCAGGTGGTGCGGGTGACCGACAAGCTGCTCGACCAGCCCGCTCGGCTGATGGCCCGACTGCGAGGTGCGCTGCTCCGGGCCGGTGCGCCGTGGCCGCTCGACGGTGACGGACCGCAGGCGTGAGTGGGCCGACGCGGTCAGGGCTTCCGTGGACTGACACCTTCGGGCGCCGCTGCCGCTGTACGAAGCGGCAGTGGCTCCCGTCGGCGTCAGTCAGCTCCTCGATGACGCCACGTGCGCCGCCGGTCGGGTGCCCCGGCTCGTCTCCTCAGGCGAACTGGGTGGCTCGCTGGGTGGCGCGTCCGACGATGGCCTTCCAGGCGTCGTCGCTGAAGTCGTAGCTCGACGACGGATTGGCCAGCAGGTAGACCAGCCGGGTGCCGACGGTGGCCACACCGACCCGGAAGCTGACCGTCTTGGAATCGCTGATCCGCTGGGTGACCAGGTAGCTGGTGGCTTTCAACTCCTTGCCGGCGGCGTCCGGAGCGGTGGTTGCGGTGTCCTTGACGGTGGCGGTCCGGGTGCGGTCGCCGCAGCCGGCGAAGTTGCTCGCCAGCTTCTTCGCCATCGCGGACGCGTCGGACGCCTTGGCGAAGCTGTACACGGCCTCGTCGATGCCGAAGCCCTCGGGTGCCTTCGGGTCGTCGGTGAGCAGATAGGTGCGGTGCGAGGAGGTGGACGAACCGGGCAGCTTGTTCAGATCGACGTCTTCGCACTGGCTGCCGACCAGCTTGGGCGCGGCCGGGTCGGTGGCCGTCCAGGTGCCGGCGCCGGCGGTGATCCGGGGCAGGTCGACCCAGGCCAGCCAGCCCACGGTCTCGGTCGCCGGCGGGGCGATCGCCATCACCTTCGGCTTGCCGGGGCAGGCGCCGGACGCCGGGCCGCACTGCCGTCGCTGCGTGGGGGTGGCCGCGGTGACCAGGCCGGCGATGTCGAACTCGGCGCCGCTGGGGACGGAGCCGTCGACCAGCGAGACGAAGCGGCCGGTGCGGGCCAGCAACAGGGTGTGTCGGCTGCCGTCGAGAAGCTGGGTGGTGATCGCGGTCGCGGTGTCGGCCAGGCCGTCGACCCGGTCGGTGGTCTGGATGACGGCGCCCTGGCAGGCGCCGACCTGTGCCACGAACGAGTCGACGGCGGTCCGGGCGGCCTCCGCCTCCGGCCAGGCCTGGACGACCTGCAGGACACCGCCGCCGCCCTTGTTCGCCGCGAACAGCACGTTGGACTCGGCGGTGGGCGATCCGCCGCCGGTGCCGGACAGTTCGATGCAGGCCGGCTGGCGGGGGACGCCAGGAGTGGCGCCGGCAGGATCCTGCACCGCCCAGGTGAGGCCCTTGCGCAGTTTGGCCAGGTCGGCCGCGGCGATCAGCTGGTCCGCCGCCACGGCGGGGGTCGGGGTCGCGGACGGGCTCTCGCTGGGGGTCTCGGACGGGGTCGCGGGAGCGGCCGCGATCGGGGCCGGCTGCCGGGAACCGACCCAGGCCAGCAGCCCGATCACCAGGGCCGCGGCGATGCCGATGATGATCCAGGTGGCGGCCCGGTGCCGCGGGTTCGGGGCCGGTGTGACGCCGGCCTCCGCGCCGGCGCCGAGTTCGCCGGACGCCTGGGACGTCTCCGCCGGGGCGGACGCCGGCGCATCATCCGCGGGCAGCGGCGCCTCGATCGGGGAGAAGGGCGGCGAGGAGACGCTGACCGCGGACCGGCGCGGGGCCGCGCTCTGCCAGCCTTCCGGCAGATCCTCGGCGGAGAAACGGCGGCCGGCGGCGGGCGGCTGCGCCGGCTCCGGCAGGGCCGGCGCCGGCGGCGGAATCGGGGTGCTGACCTCCGGCTCGTCCGGTGCCGTCTCCTCGTCGGAGTCGGCCCCGTCGGCGGGGTCGTCGTCCCGCGCGGCTCCGGCTCCCTCCGCGGGTGCCCAGGCCCGGGACGCGCCCTCCGTCGCTTCGGGGTCGGTTGCGGCGCCGTCCTGATCGGGCTCGCCGTCGGCCGCAGTGAACGCCCTGCGCGGCCGTTCCGGATCGGTGTCGCTCATCTGGTCCTCGTCGTCGGGAAAGGGGGTCAACCCGGCCGAGTTTAGTGGCGGTGGGCGTGTCCGGCCCACGCGGGCGGTTCGGCTCGGCGACGATGGGGAATCATGCCGACTCGCTCCGAACGCCGCCGCTCCCGCGTCCGCCTGACGGTGTCCGAGGTCAACGCGCCGGAACGGACGGCGCCGGCGCCCACGTTTCCGCTGATCCCGGTGGCGCTGGCCGCCGGTGCGGCGTCCGGGATCGCCGGCTGGCTGCTGACCGCGGGGCTGGTGATGGTCGCCTGGTTCACCGCGATGGCGATGCCGGTGCCGACGGCGCTCGGCTTCGCCAGCCAGTTCTGGCTCGCCGGGCACGGGATCGGTGCCGTGGTCGGCACGCAGCTGGTCACCATCGCGCCGCTGGGCCTCAGCGCCCTGTTCGTGCTGGTGGTTCGCGCGGTCACGCCGCTGGTGCTGCGCGCCGCCCCGGTCGAGAGCCTCGACGGACGCGGTGTGCTGAAGGCCTGGGCGCTCGCCACCGCCGGCTATGCCGCGGTGGCCGGGGTGGTGGCGTTGACCTCCGGAGCCAGCCCGCGGGTGGGCTGGGCGCTGGTCGGTGGCGTGGCGGTCGGCGGGCTGGGTGCCGGCTGGGCACTGGCCGGACGGCTGCGCGCGCTGTTCAACCCGCCCCCCGTACTGCGCGGAATCGGACGCGCCACGCTGGCCGGGCTGGGCACCATGACCGCGATCGCCGCCGCCGTGCTGCTGATCGGCCTGTTGCTGGGCAGCGAGCGGATCGTGCGGATCGAGGAGGCGCTGGCGCCGGACGGCGTCGGCTCCTGGCTGCTGGTGATCCTGCAGCTGCTGTTCCTGCCAAACCTGCTGGCCTGGACGGCGAGTTGGGCGCTGGGCGCCGGGGTCAGCGTCGGGGTCGGATCGCTGGTCTCGCCGATGCTCACCACCGCCGGCATGCTGCCCGCGATCCCGGTGTTCGGCGCCGTCCCGGAGCCGGGGGCCGGCGGCCCCTGGAGCTACGCCTGGCTGGCCAGCGGAGTGCTGGCCGGCGCCGCGGCCGGGTGGGTGGCGACGAGCAGGTCGGCCACCCGCGGCAGCCTGGCCGTCCGGCTGACCCGGGGTGCCGGAGCAGGCCTGGCCACCGCGGTGATCGTGCTGCTGCTGGCGGCGCTGTCCGGTGGCAACCTGGGGGCCGGACGCCTTGTCGGGCTGGGCCCGGTGCTGCTCAACCTGCTCTGGCTGGCCCCGGCGCCGATGGCGGTCGGCGGCGCCGGCGCGGCGTTGCTGCACTGGTTCCTGCGTGGACGCCGGCTGCCCGCCGACGCGACCCCCGAGGACAGCACCGAGCCGCTCGACCTGCCCACCGAACCGCTGGAGACCGAGACCATCGGGCTGAGCCGGGACTGACCGGACGCCGGCGTCGACCGCGGACGCGCAACCGCCCAGCCCAACCCACTAGGCTGCCGCTCATGGCTTTCCGCATCGCCGTGCTGATCTCCGGCACCGGGAGTCTCCTCCAAGCACTCCTGGACGCCCAGGCCGCCGGTGAACTCGACGCCGAGGTGGTCGTGGTCGGCTCCGACCGGGCCGACGCCCAGGGCCTGGCCTGCGCCGAGAGCGCCGGTGTTCCGAGCTTCGTCCACCCCTTCGTCAAGGGCTCCGACCGGGCCGCCTGGGACGCCGAACTGACCGAACTGGTCGCCGCCCAGCAGCCCGACCTGGTGGTGCTGGCCGGCTTCATGAAGCTGGTCGGGCCGGCCTTCCTGAGCCGCTTCGGCGGCCGGACGATCAACACCCATCCCGCGCTGCTGCCCAGCTTCCCCGGCATGCACGGCCCACGCGACGCCCTGGAACACGGCGTCAAGGTCACCGGAACCACCGTCTTCGAGGTGGACGCCGGCCTGGACACCGGCCGCATCCTGGCCCAGGAGCCGGTCCGGGTGCTGCCCGGCGACACCGTCGAATCGCTGCACGAACGCATCAAGGTGGCCGAGCGCGTCCTGCTCGTCCACACCGTCAACGAACTGGCCTCCAAGGGGGACTCATGACCGATCGCCTGCCCATCCGACGTGCCCTGCTGTCGGTGTACGACAAGTCGGGGCTGGCCGAACTCGGCCGGGCGCTGGTCGAGGCGGGCGTCGAGATCGTCTCCACCGGCTCGACCGCGAAGACCCTGACCGACGCCGGCCTGCCGGTCACCTCGGTCGAGCAGGTCACCGGCTTCGCCGAATGCCTGGACGGACGGGTGAAGACCCTGCACCCGCACATCCATGCCGGCATCCTGGCCGACCGCCGGCTGGCCTCCCACCGCGAGCAGCTCGCCGACCTCGGGATCGCCGCCTTCGACCTGGTGGTCAGCAACCTGTACCCGTTCACCCAGACCGTCGCCTCCGGCGCGGGCGTCGACGAGTGCATCGAGCAGATCGACGTCGGCGGGCCGTCGATGGTGCGGGCGGCCGCCAAGAATCATCCGTCGGTGGCGATCGTGACCGCCCCGGCGCAGTACCCGACACTGATCGCGGCGCTGGCCGAGGGCGGCTTCACTCTGGAGCAGCGGCAGGCGCTGGCCGCCGCCGCCTTCGTGCACACCGCGAGCTACGACGTCGCGGTGGCGTCCTGGATGGGCAGCGTGCTCACCGACTCCTCCGGCGGCGATGGCTTCCCGGCCTGGGTCGGCGGTACCTGGGACAAGATCGGCACCCTGCGCTACGGCGAGAACGCGCACCAGCCCGCCGCGCTGTACGCCCAGGGCTTCGGCCCGACGGGCATCACCCAGGCCGAGCAGCTGCACGGCAAGGAGATGAGCTACAACAACTACACCGACGGCGACGCCGCCTACCGGGCCGCCTACGACTTCACCGAGCCCGCGGTGGCGATCATCAAGCACGCCAACCCGTGCGGCATCGCGGTCGGCGCGGACGTGGCCGAGGCGCACCGCAAGGCGCACGCCTGCGACCCGGTGAGTGCCTTCGGCGGCGTGATCGCCACCAACCGCCCGGTCAGCGTCGAGTTGGCCGAGCAGATCGCCGGGGTGTTCACCGAGGTGCTGATCGCGCCCGACTACGAGCTCGGAGCGCTGGAGGTGCTGACCCGCAAGAAGAACCTGCGGATTCTGCGCGCCGCCGCATACACCCACCGCGGCGTGCAGCTGCAGCCGATCTCCGGCGGTGCGCTGCTGCAGCGGCCGGACCGGATCGACGCCCCCGGCGACGACCCGGCGAGCTGGACGCTGGCAGCCGGCGAGGCCGCCGACGAGGCCACCCTGGCCGACCTGGCGTTCGCCTGGCGGGCCTGTCGCGCGGTGAAGAGCAACGCCATCCTGCTCGCCTCCGGGGGTGCCTCGGTGGGCGTCGGGATGGGCCAGGTGAACCGGGTGGACTCCTGCCGGCTCGCCGTGGAGCGGGCCGGTGACCGCGCCGCCGGTTCGGTGGCCGCCTCGGACGCCTTCTTCCCCTTCGGCGACGGCCCGGAGATCTTGATCGCTGCCGGGGTGCGGGCCATCGTCCAGCCGGGGGGTTCGGTGCGGGACGCCGAGACGATCGCCGCCGCCCAGGCCGCCGGCGTCACCCTGTACCTGACCGGTACCCGGCACTTCTTCCACTGAGGTGCCGCCGTCGCATGGCACGATCGGTGCCATGACCTCCTCCGGCGAGCGGCCGCCGAAGAACTTCGTCCAGCAGGTGCTGGGGCAGTGGCCCCTGGCCACCGTGCTGCTGGGCGTGTTCGCCGGGCTGATCGTCGCCGCCGTCGGGCACTGGCGTTCGGGCAGCACCCTGATGGGGGCGTCCATCATCGTCGGCGGGCTGCTCCGGCTGCTGCCCAACCGCCGGGTCGGGCTGCTGGCCGTCCGCAACAAGGTGCTGGACACCATCGTGCTGCTCGCGGTCGGCGTCGGCATCGCGGTGCTGGCCTGGGCCGTGCCCCCGATGCGCTGAGTTCCTCAGCGCTGCTTGGAGTACCGGAACTGCTCGGACGTCTCCGGCTCGTTCCCGGCGGCCCGGGCGGCTTCCCGGGTGCGCAGGTCGACCCGGCGGATCTTGCCCGAGATGGTCTTCGGCAGCTCGGTGACGAACTCGATGATCCGGACCAGCTGGTAGCCGGACAGGTTGGCCTTGGCGTGGTCGAAGATCGACCGTGCCGTCGCCTCGGACGCCTCGAAGCCCGCGGCCAGGGTGAGGAACGCCTTCGGCACCGCCAGCCGGACCGGGTGCGGGCTGGGCACCACCGCCGCCTCGGCGACCGCCGGATGCTCCAGCAGCACCGACTCCAGCTCGAACGGGCTGATCTTGTAGTCGGACGCCTTGAACACGTCGTCGGCGCGGCCGACATAGGTGAGGTAGCCGTCGGCGTCCCGGCTGGCGATGTCGCCGGAGTGGTAGTAGCCGTCCCGCATCGCCTCGGCGGTGTAGGCGTCGTCACCGAAGTAGCCGCTCATCAGGGCCAGCGGACGCCGGGCCAGGTCGAGGCAGATCTCACCCTCGTCCTGGCCGGGCTCGCCGGTCACCGGGTCGAGCAGCTCCACGTTGTAGCCGGGCAGCGGACGCCCCATCGAGCCGTCCTTGACCAGCTGACCAGGGGAGTTGCCCACCCAGCAGGTGGTCTCGGTCTGGCCGAAGCCGTCCCGGATGGTCGAACCCCAGGCGGCCCGGACCTGGGCGATCACCTCCGGGTTGAGCGGCTCGCCGGCACCCACCAGCTCCCGCGGCGGACGGTGCAGCTGGGTCAGGTCGGCCTGGATCAGCATCCGCCACACCGTCGGCGGCGCGCAGAAGGTGGTCACTTGGTGCGAGTCCATCACCCGCATCAGCGCGGCGGCGTCGAAGCGGGCGTAGTTGAAGATGAACACCGTCACCTGGGCCAGGAACGGGGAGAAGAAATTGCTCCAGGCGTGCTTGCCCCAGCCCGGTGAGGAGATGTTCAAGTGGACGTCCTCGGCCCGTACCCCGAGCCACCACATGGTCGACAGGTGGCCGACCGGGTAGGACACCTGGGTGTGCCGGACCAGCTTGGGCCGGGCGGTGGTGCCGGAGGTGAAGTAGAGCAGGCAGGTGTCGCCGGCGAGGGTCGGGGCGTCCGGGGTGAAGGCGTCCGGACCGCTGTGCGAGTCGGCGAAGTCGACCCAGCCGGGCACCGGGTCGCCGACGCCGATCCGGGTCACCCCGGCGGGCAGGCCGGTGAACCGGTCGGCCAGGGCGGTCGGCGCGATGGTGTAGCCGGCGCCCGCGGTGCGCACCCGGAACTCCAGCTCGCCGGCGGTCAGCAGGGTGGACGTCGGGATGGCCACCGCGCCCACCTTGAGCAGGCCGAACAGGATCTCCCACAACTCGATGGTGTTGTTCAGCATCACGATCATCGCGTCCCCGCGCCGGACGCCCAGACTCCTCAGCCAGGCGGCCACCTGGTCGGAGCGCCGGGACAGCTCGCCGTAGCTGGTGCTCCGGGCGTGCAGGTCGGCGTCGACGATGGTGACCGCGGGCCGGTCGGGATGCTCGCCGGCCACCACGTCGAACCAGTCCAGGGCGAAGTTGAACTCGCTCAGTTCCGGCCAGCGGAAACCGGCGACGGCCCCGTCGTAGTCGGTGGCGTGATCGAACAGGAAATCGCGGGCTGCGCGCACGGCCTCGGTGGCGGCGCTGGCAGGACGTCCGAACTGCGGCATGCCTGCTATCCAACCACCGTCACCCGCGCAACGCCCGCAGGTTCGCCCGGACGATCGCCGCGACGCCGGCGGCATTGGGGTGGTCGCCGTCGTCGGCCAGCAGCCGGTCGGCGGTGTCGGCGAACACCGGCCGCAACTCGACATAGCGGGCTCCGGCCGCGCCGGCGGCGTCCTGGATGGCGGCGTCGACGGCCGCGGTGACCGCGCGGCTCCAGCTGAGCTGCGGCCAGCCGCCCTGCTGCAGGGCGGTCTGCCCGTCGGTCAGGATGTTCCAGTACCCGTCGACGACAAGGGTGTAGGGCCGGGTCCCCTCCAGGTTCGCGATCCGGGCCAGGATCTTCGCCAGCCGGCTCTGCATCTGCCGGACGTGCGGCTGGTAGCAGCTGCGCTCGCAGCCGGTGCGGCGCCAGGTGTCGAGGTCGTCGGTCAGGTCGTTGGCGCCGATGATGACCAGCACCACGTCGGCGCGGCCCACCTCGCTCATCGTCCGCGGGTCGTTGGTCAGGTCGTCCAGCAGGTCGTCGGTGGTGGCGCCGGACTCGCCCAGGTTGACCTGGCTGACCGGTACCTTCCAGGCGCTCTGCAGTGAGTCGGCGAGCCCCGCGACGATGCCGTCGCAGTCGCAGTTGGTCCCGGCCATCACCGAATCGCCCAGGCCGACCAGGTGCGCCGGCCCGGACGGGGTGAACTCGGTGCGGCTCGGGCTGGGCGACGGCGTCGCGGCGGGGACGGCCCCGGCGGCCGGTGC